>JBHHUM010000013.1:0-41573 GCA_046861645.1 Fidelibacterota bacterium
TTCCGCCACCACGCTTTATTCTCCACATACCAATCAATTGTTCTCCGAATTCCTTCAGAAAAGTCATACTTTGGGTTCCATCCAAGCTGCTGAAGTTTTCCGATGCTAAGTGCATATCGCCGGTCGTGTCCTTTACGATCTTCCACGAATCTAATCAGACTTTCCGGTTTTTCCAGATGATCCAGAATGAGCTTTGTAATGTTAATATTCTGCATTTCGTTTCCACCACCAATGTTGTACGTTTCACCCGGTGTACCGTTACTCATAATAAAATGAAGGGCACTGCAGTGGTCTTCCACGTAGAGCCAGTCACGTACATTTTTCCCATCACCATAAAGGGGCAGAGGCTGGTCCTCCAGGGCATTGGTGACGAACAGCGGAATAAGTTTTTCCGGATACTGATTTGGTCCATAATTGTTGCTGGCTCTTGTCACGATGACCGGCAGCTTGTAGGTCACGAAATAGGAGTATGCCAAACGGTCGCCCCCTGCCTTACTGGCTGAATAGGGATTGCTCGGCATGAGCGCGTCTGTTTCAGAAAACTCACCTTTCTCGATGCTGCCGTAAACTTCGTCTGTGCTAATCTGTACAAAAAGCTCTCCGCCGTGTTTCTTCATCGCTTCCAGAAGAGTAAATACTCCGAACATATCCGTTCGAATAAAATCATCCGGTTTCCCGATTGAACGATCTACATGGCTTTCTGCCGCGAAGTTGAATACAACATCCGGGCGATCATCAGAAAAGACGGCTTCTACAACTTTTTCATCACAGATATCACCACGTACAAAAGTATAACGATTATCATCTGCTAAATCGCTGAGATTCTCGGGATTACCAGCATAGGTCAACTTATCCAGATTGACCACACGGCATTCGTTCTCTTTTGCCAGAAGGTATCGAACAAAATTCGAACCGATAAATCCACAGCCACCGGTAATCAAATACGTCTTCATGATACTGAATTCCAATCAAACCCTATAGCTGGATCATTCCAGGGTATCCGCTCTTCGTCAGGAGAATCAAAATTGTAGCTTTTAGTGGTGTGATAAAATAGCATAACCGGTTCTTCGCTGATAACCTTATATCCGTGCGCTACTCCAGTAGGGATGAGTATTAACTTATAATCATCTTCACCGGCTGGAATCACTTGAGTCACACCAAAGGTATCAGAATCCTCGCGTAGGTCATGCAGGACAACGGCGGCCCTCCCAGAGGCAATGAACCACAGATCGTCCTGTTTCTTGTGCCAATGAAATGCTTTGATTGTATTTTTGTAGGCTACGGTGAAAGTTGTCTGTCCAAACTTGGTGAGAAGCTTGTCATCATCTCGAAGGACTTCCATGAGAAAGCCCGGTTCTACAGTGCCGTCTTCCCTGTCAGGTATATCCCTGTGTACAATGAGCTGCTTAATTTTTACACCGGTGATATTACTCATTTCACATTCGGTCTGCCGACATTCTCATAGACAAAACCGTTTCTCTTGAGTTCTCTTGGATCAAGAACATTACGAGCATCAATAATGATATTCCCACGCATGAGTTCCGCCACACTCATCAGATCCATCCCCCGGAATTCATGCCATTCCGTCATTACTATCGAGCCATCCACCCCACTGACAGCTTCTTCAAGTGTGATACAATAATTTAAATCGGGAATTACTAACCTCATATTTTCCATGCCTTCAGGATCATAAACTTTTACATTCCCGTTTCGAGCGAGTATGTACCGTATTACTGGGATAGCAGGTGAATTGCGAACATCATCGGTATTAGCTTTAAAAGTCAAACCCAGCACAGCGATAATCCTGCCGTCAAGACTATCATCAAAAAGTTTATCAAGCTTAGTAGTTATCCTTCGCCATTGTACATTGTTAGCAGAAATGGCAGCATTGACGACTTGCATTTCAATATTATGCTCAGAAGCCATCTGTGTTAGTGCTCTAGTATCTTTGGGAAAGCAAGAGCCACCAAAACCCGGTCCAGGGTGTAAAAATTTTGGACTGATCCTTCCATCCAGACCCATGCCACGGGCCACCACATGTACATCTGCACCAGTGGTATCACATAGATTTGCCAGTTCATTAATATAGGATATTTTCACTGCTAAGAAAGCGTTGGAAGCATATTTTATCGTCTCTGCTGTAACCACATCCGTGGATACAATGGGGGTTTCATTTATAAAAAGAGGACGATATACCTGATTCATCACATATTTAGCTTTCTCTGAATCACAACCGATAACAATACGATCTGGTATCAGAAAATCTTTTACTGCTGATCCTTCCCTAAGAAATTCAGGATTAGAAACGACATCAAATTCATGAGAGCCACCAGAGGCTTCCTCAACGATTTTTCTAATTACTTTGCCCGTACCTATAGGTACAGTACTTTTGGTACAAATGACTTTATAGCCATTAAGATTTTCCCCAATCGTCTTTGCAACTGACTTAACTGCAGTTAGATCAGCAGATCCATCTTTACCCTTAGGAGTCCATACAGCAATGAAAACTACCTCTGAATTTTTTACACTTTCGGCAATCTCCGTACTGAAAGATAGTCTTCCTACAGATACATTTCTATCTACCAGATCCTTAAGCCCGGGCTCGTAAATGGGAATTTCTCCAGCTATCAACCTATTTATTTTATCTACATTGATATCTGTACAAACCACATGATTACCAAAATCCGATAAGCCAGTACCGGTAACTAAACCTACATAACCAGTACCTATTACAGTAATGCGCTTCACATCTCTCCCGCTTCAGTCTTGACGTAAAATATCAATTCCATTTATGAAAGTCAAACCCTTTGACCCGGGCTATTGAAGACCCCATCTCCTACGTAATATCCATTCTAATGTTAATAGAATAAGAATAACAATTAAAAATTGAATCTGATGACTCAAATTTTTAGTTGTAGTGAAAACGTCCTCTCTGGGACTAAGTTCCAAATTGTTAACGACCTCTTTTCTTTGAGCCCAGGAATAATATGAACCTCCACTCTGAAATGCTAATGTCTCAAGTATTTGTTGGGCAAGATACACTCTATTCAATTCCACCTGACTCTCCACCACTGAAAAATAACCTGATGTCTGCTGTTGTATTTTGCCTTCTTGAACCACTGAAATAACATATTGGTACTCTCCTGGTTTAAAAGCATGGAATCTCCCCTGCCATTGATTCTCATTTTTTTCGTAAATGAGAGGTATCGATTCACTACCACTTTCCCCTGAGACCGTCATCATGACCTGAAGGGTATACGGTGCTGTTTCGTCAAGTGATAAAACCGTTCCAAGAACGACTACTGGCTCACCATGCTGAAAATTGGATTTATTTAATCTGAAGTAAAGAGTCTCTTCTCCTGTCGTACCAGCCAACCAATTAAAAAGTCGTTTCCACCATATAGTTATAAACTGATGTTCATCCAAGCGGAGTGTCTTAAAATACAACGACCACAGTTCCTTAGATAGAAAAGCAGCAACACGTCGATTAATGCTGTTGTCATTATCTCGAGTGAATCCAAGGGTAAATAATGGCATTGTTGACGTTCCTTCTAGAATTAATGCTACTTTAACAGAGTTTGTCTTCGGTTCAGCAGAAACTGTTAATGATAGTGGAGGCAGGGAAAGTGTTTCAAATTGGGCTGCAAACCCTGAGAAGACAGGATGCATAAATGCATTATGATAAAATATTGGTCTTCCCTCAATTCCAACATTTTCTCCATGGGACTCCTGTAAACCCAGTAACACAAGTATTTCCTTTAGTTGCTGGTCATTTGTACTCGGACCTGCAACGAAAACTAAAGCACTATTTTCTCTGCTTAACTTTTTTCGTAAATCTGCTGCCCATCGACTACTCATATTATTACTGGGTGCATTATCCAGTACTATCAGATCATATTCTGTTCGCCAAAAGAGCGCAATGGGAATTGACCAACCAGCTTTCATTCTAATATAATGATCTATATTGAATTTCTCCTCACTTTCTAAAATCTGCTTCAAAATACTGGTGTTGGGAGAAGCTGCACCGGTAATTAAAGCTACACGGAAATGGTCTCGAAGGACGTTAATCCTAAATGAACTATGATTATTTTCAATATTGGTCTCTCGTCGGAGTGAAGATACCTGAACATTATATTTATTCTCACCTAATTCATTTAATTGAAACTGAAATCTTACTGATCGTAAAGATCCATCACCGGAGATAGTGATTGTTTTGGTTCCCAGGACTTCCTTTGCCTTTCGTAAGGTAACATGTACTTTTTCGTGAAAATCACCTACCGCTGAAACAATTGCTTCTACTGTCACTTGTTCCCCACGGACTGCAACAGTCGGAGCCTTTATCCTTTCGAGATGAATATCCACCATCGGGGTTAGTTCTCCCACGCCTACGACATGAATCGGTACCTCCAAACCAGGGTCAACATTTGTAGGCTTAATCCCACTTGTAACTTGACCATCAGTAACCAGTATAATACCTGATAAATAACTATCGGTGAACCCTTCCTCTTCTTTCTCAAAGATGGCAGATAGATTAGTGGATGGTTCTAAAAAATCAATATTATCAATTACTGAACTCAAATCCCTGACCTCAGAGCCAAATGAGTGAAGCTTGATTAAAACATCACCAGGGGACTCAACAGATTTTTTTTGTACAGCTGCTACTATTTCTTCATAACCGATCCTGAGGACATCTGGAGAAAGAGAAGGATGATGGGCAACACTTACAGAATTATCAAAGTAAATCCTGATTTCAGGTACTTTTCTCAGAATCAAATTTTGTGAAAAATTCAAGTCTGCAACCAGTAACAGAAGAATTCCAAAAATCGTTAAACGTAACGTAAGAAGAGCTTGCCACCCTTTCCTATTACTACTTCGCATCTTGCTGTAGGATAAATAGGCAACAAACGTGAAAATTATTAAAAGTAGAAAAAAAGTCCAGAAAGATGAGTTCATAAGTATTGTTTGAAGAATAAAATCAGTTCTTCAAGCTTAGATTAGGAATTACAGATAGATCATCTGACGTTAATAAATGATTTTTTTTCAAAAAGATTTCTCCTAAAAATGCGACCATGGCACCGTTATCAGTACAGAATTCCAGGTCAGGTAAAAGAAGTTTACAGTTAGTAAGTACTTCCCTAACTTCTCTTCTGAGACGTCTATTCGCAGCGACCCCTCCCGCCAGAACAACAGTCTTAATATCGCTTTTCTGCACAGCTAACTTAAGCTTGGCAACGAGAATTGTTACGATTGATAGCTGATAACTTGCAGCAATATCAGCTACTGAAATTTGGGATGATTCTTCATGCCACTCATTAAGATAGTAGAGCAATGCTGTCTTCAACCCACTGAAGCTGAATTCAATCTCATTCGTTTGAATAAAGGCCTGGGGAAATTTGACTACTCTTTCATCTCCCTGACGAGCAATTTCCTCGATTTCTGGGCCTCCAGGATAGGCTAATCCTAAAAGACGAGCCCCTTTATCGAAAGCCTCACCGACAGCATCGTCCCGAGTCTCACCCAAAAGTAAATATTTCCCAATATCGTTCACCTGCCAAATCTGAGTATGTCCCCCGGATACCAGGAGGCATAAGAATGGATATTCTAACTCTGGACAGGCGATGAAGTTCGCAAAAATGTGAGCTTCAATATGATTTATTCCAAGACACTTGATACCTAGTCCCTGGGCCAGTCCTCTGGCAAAATTAACTCCCGTCAATAATGCTCCCATAAGGCCAGGTCCTCTTGTCACTGCCACAGCATTTAATTCAGCCCTGGAAACTTCAGCCTGAACCAGGGTTTGCTTTACAACGTCAGAGAGGTGTTTTTCATGTTCACGGGAAGCAATCTCAGGTACCACACCTCCAAACTGCTCATGTGCCACCTGAACCGCTGTTAGAGAAGAAAGTATCTTCCCTTCGCGACAAATGGCTGCTGCCGTTTCATCGCAGGAAGTCTCAATGCCTAGCACAGTCACTCGCGTACCCTGGTGACAACTAACTCGATATTCTTCGGAGAAAGATCTGAAAAACCGAGAATATCAGTTGGTACTTCTACCTTTGGCTCATAATAGGACTGATCACGCTGCCACTGTAAGAAATCGATTGTAACATTGATATCTTTAGGATCAACTTGGGCGATATAATCTACTCCACCCTTTACAGTTAATGAGACGACCGAAGGATTGGGATAAACCTTCAACTCGGCAGGTTCATTTAACAGTTGTACCGGGATTTCAGTTAAGATCCTTTCACCTATACTCTGGATATCGGCTCTGACCGTCACGGTAGAAGGCGATACCTCAACAGTTTGGGGAAAATTGAAATCTAAATCCACCATTACATTCAAGTCGGTACTGAGTCCTTTGAATTCCTGCCTTTTTGTCGAAATCATTCGTACCGGCATAACCTCAGTCTTCGGACCCTTCAACTCGATGCTCCTGGGGGAATAAGTCAATCCTCCCACCTGTACAAATCCCGGAGCTGGCTGTATTGATATGTTGATACGTACGGGCACTGCCCGTTCGGCATTATCATCAAGGGCAATATGAACTGAATCTGGTTGTACTACACTAATATATTTGATATCAAATCCCTCAGGTATGACTACTTTCTCCGGGTGATCCTTGTAATAATTGTTCAGATCAAAATCATATTCAGTTTTAATTCTATCTAGGTCCAAAACCAGCTTTAAATTGGAAAGTGACTTCAAAAGAATGGCTTGGAATAGAGCTCGTCCGGTCCCATGGAAACGTACTTCCGCAGTTGGTACAATTTCTGCACTCAAGGTTTTACGAGCTGGTATATTTCTGATTTCAATGGGGACATCAAGAGTATGGACATATTCCCGTTCAGAAACTACCAGCAGCCATAACAACAAAGCGAAAAAAAAGGCACCTACCCAAAGCTTTAAGTGCCCCTCTTTCCAAAATTGCTTGATCCCGGGGAGTTTCATGAACCTGTTAAAGATCCCCCAGGTTAATGTCCATATTACTTACCAGCTTTTTCATCCTCCACTACTTTAACATCTTTATCCTGATCATTGTTTTCTTCACCGACAGGTTTTTCCTTTTCCTGGCTGATAGTTTCATCCTCGTTGGTTTCTACTTTATTCTTTTCGTCCACTGGGATTTTGTCAGGTCTCTCCGTAGTTGATTCCACCTTTTCAGTGGATTCAATGCTTTTATCTTTCATTGGAAATTCTTCCAGTTTTAAAATCACTTTCTTATCCTCTGGACTTACTTCAGTCACTTCACATTCCAGCTTAGTACCCTCAACAAAGCGCCCTAGAATACTTTTGCGCTCATTCTGGGGAAAGGTCCTGATGGGAATGATGCCTTCCACATCCAACTCCATATGTAAAATAAGCCCCTTATCCAAAACACGTATGATTTCTCCAATCACTTTCTTACCCACTTCGAAATGATCCAATATGTCCGGCCAGGGATCGGGTTCAAGCTGTTTCAAACCGAGGGCGATGCGGCGATTCTGGTGGGATACTTCCAGTACTTCTACTTCTAACTCTTGTCCGATCTCCACAACCTCCTTCGGATGACGAATTACTTTTGTCCAAGAGAGATCAGATACATGTATGAGACCATCGACCCCCTCTTCCAGTTCTACAAACGCTCCAAACTGCGCCAGATTTCGGACTTTTCCTTTCTGACGACTGCCCACGGGATATTTCTCTTCAATATTTTCCCAAGGATCAGGTTCCAACTGTTTGAATCCCAAGGCAATCTTTCTCTCTTCAGTATTAATATTAAGTACTTGGGCTTCGACTTCGTCGTTAAGTTGGACCACCTCGGAGGGATGGTGAATATTTCTACCCCAGGACATCTCAGATACATGAACCAAACCCTCTATGCCCTTTTCGATTTCAACGAAGGCTCCATAGTTGGTGATACTTACAACTTTTCCTTTTACATTGGTACCCACTGGATATTTTTCAGTGATACCATCCCAAGGATGAGGTACAAGTTGTTTCAATCCAAGAGAGATTCTCTGTCGCTCCAGATCAATGTCAATTACTTTGACGGATATTTCTTCGCCTACTTCCACCAATTCTGAGGGATGTTTTACTCTTCCCCAGGAGAGATCTGTGATATGAAGTAGCCCATCAAATCCACCCAGATCAATAAAAACACCGAAATCCGTAATATTCTTCACCCGTCCGTCAAGGATACTCCCTACTTCAATTTCTTTCAGAAGCGATTCCCGTTTTTCCATGAGGCTATCTTCCTGTAAAGCTTTCCGAGAGAGGACAATATTCTTTCGCAGTTTATTGACCTTCACAACCTTGAATTCCATCTCTTTCCCAATCAACTCATCGAAATCTGGCACCGGGTGCACATCGACTTGAGAGCCGGGTAAAAAGGCTTGAATACCATCAACTTCAACAATCATACCTCCCTTGATTCTTCGGGAAATAGTACCCAGTACAGTACCACCACTGGCATAGGTTTCCAGAATATTATTCCAGGTACGAAACCAATCAGCCTTATCTTTAGATAGAATGGTCTGACCATTCTCATCTTCTAAATGTTCCAGATAAACTTCAACAATATCTCCTATGGCAGGCATATTTTCACTGGAAAATTCTGATCGAGGGATGACGCCTTCAGATTTGAAACCGATATCCATAATGATCTCTTTTTCGTTTTGGCCTATCACCCGACCCTTGATGATTTCCTTTCCGGCAATATCAGTGATAGATGCGGTGTATTTATCTAAAATAGAGGAATCGACCTGAGTGCTTAAATCTTCAGCATTATCTAATTCAGAGACATCGATCTCTCTTATCTCAGCAAATAGTTCAGGATCAAGATAGTCAATTACAGCACCATTTCCTTCCTCAGTTGGACTGTCGGACTCTTCGATAATTTCTTCTGTTTCGGCTATTGATACTACTTCATCAACCTGAATGTCTTCTTGAATTCCTTCAGATTCATTCAGTAGCTTTTCTTCACTCATCTATTTTTGTTTCTCTCCTTCCAGACAGGTACTCTTCCACCTTTTCAACGATGAAAGTAACCTGTTCATTAATGGTTAGATCTGTAGTATTAACAACAATTGCATCATCAGCCTTCATCAGGGGTGAAAATGTCCTGCTGGAATCGATGCCATCCCGTCGTTGCAGATCACTGATTATTTCTTCTATGGAAAGTTTAATTCCCAGTTCTTTTAAATCTTCCTGCCTTCTCTTAGCTCTCACCTTGTAACTGGCTGTTATGTAAAACTTCAGTTCGGCTTGGGGAAATACCACAGTACCGATATCTCTACCTTCTACCACAGCATTTTTTCCTGTAGCTATCCTGCGTTGAATGGCAACCATCTCTTCCCTTACCGTGGGCATGGCACTAACTACACTAACATGTTTTGTTACAGCAGTTTTACGAATCTCGCGGGTGACATCCTCACCATCCAAAAACGTCTTAGATCCACTATCAGTTGCTTCGATAGAGATTACAAGATCGGGAAGAATCGCATTGACTCTCTCCTCGATATTAGGATCAATACCAGCCTTTAGTACTGCTAAGGTGACAGCACGATACATGGCACCAGTATTAACATAAATGAAGCTGAGCTGCTCAGCTACTTTCTTTGCCGTAGTACTCTTACCTGAAGCAGCAGGTCCATCGATGGCAATGATCACAGAATCACGCCTCAATCTGCATTATGTTGACTGACGTCTGAATCAAACATTTCCACTTCTCAAAAAGCTTGGGAAGTTAACCAGTTGTTCTGGAAAACCCAAACACTATCACCTCTATACCAATGTGCTAAATGTATACTTGTGACTTTGCAGAATTTCAACTTCACCCTGTGATAGTCGCCGCCATTGACCCGGCTTTAATCCCTTGGAAGTAATCCCACCAAATGAGATTCTTTCTAAAGATAAAACCTTAAACTTCAGAGAAGAGAATATGCGACGTACCTCCCTCTTTTTACCTTGTGTTAATACTATCTTGACTTCTATACATCCATTGTCTATGATTCTCTGAGAATGAACCTCTCCTTTACCAATCTCCCCCTCTCCAATGATTACACCCCGTCTTATCTGGTTAATGTCTTCCTTCGACAGAGTGCCCTCGATTTGAACTCGATACACTTTTTCTACTCGAAATTTGGGATGTGTCAACTGGTTAGCCAGATCACCATCATTGGTTATAAGCAAGACACCCGTAGTATCTTTGTCCAAACGTCCTATGGGAAACAGACGCTTATCTGTCTTTACCAGGTCCATCACTGTCTTACGACCTTGAGGGTCATCGACTGTAGTAATATAACCGATTGGCTTGTTGAGTACTATTACTTCTACTTTCTCAAGTCGTGTTATTACCTGATCATCAAGTAACACCCTGTCATCAAGTGCGAGCAATCGAAAAGGATTCTTCTCCACAACATTATTGACTACAACCCGTCCTGATCGGATTATATCCTCACACTTCCTTCGGGCAGCTATCCCACAGGATGCCAGATACTTATTCAGTCTCATCGACTGCAAAGATGTCAAACAATTCCTTCTGGGAAGCAGGCTCGCGCTCAGCGGTCAGTTCGGATATTTCCTTCATTTTGGGAAGGTCAGAGAGGGAGCTAAGACCAAATGAGGTGAGAAAATTATCTGTTACAGCGTATATAAGAGGTCGACCGGGGCTCTTCTCGCGACCTTTTATCCTGATCAGATTTTTCTCTAAAAGAGATTTCAAAACACTTCCACAACTAACACCACGAATACTTTCCACATCTGCTCGGCTGACTGGTCCCTTATAGGCTACCACGGCCAAAGTTTCCAGAGCAGCTTGCGATAGGGTCGGTGAGCCACTACGTGTAAAAAGCCGGCGGACCCACATTTCATACTCTGGTCGGGTGACCAACCTCCATCCACCAGCAGCCTTCTCAACCATGAAGGGTCGTTCGGTTTGATCATACTCCTCATTCAATTTCTTTACCACTTCATCAAGAGTAGGGGGACTGTCGTTATCAAAACAGGAATTAACCTGAGCTTGCGTTAGGGTATTCGGAGTACAGAAGAGAAGTGCCTCGACTATCCTGATATTCTCTTTTTCCAGAGGATGACTCACTAAGCCTCTATTCTCTCCAGGACAAGTTCCTCAAAAACATCCCTTTGCAACACCCTGACCTGACCATCCCGAACAAGTTCAAGAAGGGCGATGAAGGTAGCTATGATTTCCGATCGTGTAGCCATGGGTTTTAATATCTCGGAAAACAGACGTTGACTTCGATCTACAAAACAACCTAAGATATAACCGACTTGCTTTTGCACACTAATCTGTTCACGGGAAATGTTATAACGATCCACAGCAGGTAAATTATCAAGGAGACGTTTGAAGGTAGTTACCAGATGAAAAATAGAGACGTCACTCAGATAATAGGCCGCGTCTGGTGTTCTATTTTCGGTCTCCATTGATACTGCCCTGGGGAATTTCCTGCTTTGATCTACCGCACGAAAAGCAAGTTCATGAGCTGCCTCTTTAAAACGCTTATATTCCAATAAACGCTCAACCAATTCCGTACGCGGATCCACTATTTCACCGTCATCTTCTAATAACGGTTTGGGCAGAAGATATTTGGCTTTAATGCGCATGAGCAAAGCTGCCATGGCAATGAAATCCCCGGCTACAGCCACATTCAATATCTGTGCTGATTCTAAAAATTCCAAATACTCATCGGTTATTTGTGCAATGGGTATATCCATTATATCAAGTTCGTCCCGCCGGATGAAAAAAAGAAGCAAATCCAGAGGACCAGTAAAGTTTTCCAGTTCAATTTGAAAGGTGTGAATCATCCGTACATAAGGCCCACATTCCTGCGGGCTTTTTCTAAAAATTCCATTGCAACTGAGCGAGCCTTCTCAGCTCCCCTTTTCAGTACCTCAATAATAACATCTTCATTTTCAGCCAAATCTTTGCGTTTTTCCCGAAAAGGTAGAAAATAATCCCATATTAAATCAGCCAGTTCTTGCTTGGCTTTACCATAACTTAGTCCCGGCTTTTTATAACTATTACGTAGTTCTTCCCGCTCAGCTTGATCCAAAAATAAGCAGTGAATTTTGTACAGGGAACTGGTATCTGGATCCTTGGGGTGATCTACAGGAGTAGTATCGGTAACGATACTCATAACCTTTTTCTGAAGAACATCCCGGTCACAAAAGATGTCCAGGGTGTTATGGTAAGATTTGGACATCTTCTGACCATCAATCCCAGGTATTAGACCTGTTTCTTTAGCAATGAGTGGTTCCGGTAAGATAAAAGTTTCACCGAAGATGGAATTAAATCTACTGGCAATGTCGCGGGAAATTTCGAGATGCTGCTTCTGATCTTTTCCCACAGGAACTACCTCACCGCCAAACAAAAGAATATCAGCCGTCATCAGCACTGGATAGCTCAATAGTCCATGGTTGGGTGTAATCCCTTTGGCAATCTTATCTTTATAGGAATGTGCTCTTTCGAGCAGTCCCACGCTGGTTACGTTACTCAATATCCAAGTCAATTCCGTCACTTCCGGGACATCTGATTGGACCCAGAACACCGCTTTTTCAGGATCGAGACCCAGAGCCAGGAAATCCCCGGCTGCTTTGAGAGTGTTTCGACTCAACTTTTTTGGATCGGTTACCGTAGTCAGCGCATGATAATTCACCAGGAAGCAAAACAGTTCGTTCTCCTCCTGATACTCAATCATGGGTTTCATCATCCCGAAGTAGTTCCCCAGGTGTAATCCACCTGAGGGCTGTATCCCACTGAGAACACGCTTCCCTTTCACGCCGAAGCCCCGTCAGCACCCAGGGGTTCCATATATAGATACGGTCGCCAAGCGGTCTGTTCCTTCTTTACAAACTGGCGGATATAATAAATTCGATTGGGCTTCTTGGGATGTCGTAAAAGTGGCATTTTGGCTTCTTCCGGAGTACGGTTCCCTTTCTTTCGGTTGCACTCCTGACAGCAAGAAACAAGATTTTCCCAACTATCAGAACCTCCCCGCTCCTTAGGAAGGACATGATCCAGAGTCATGGGAACACTTTTTCGGCCACAGTACTGACACTGGTGCTGATCGCGCTTCAATACATTCTTTCTGGATAAAACAATATCATTTTTATGGGAGTGAATATACTGGCCCAATTTGATGACACTCGGTAGGGGAAAGACCACGGAGGGGGAGTGAACAAAATCCCGGTACGTTTCCACCAACTCTACCTTGCCCAGATACATCATACAAATCGCCCGACGTGCAGTGCAAACCAGGAGGGGTTGATAGTTCTGGTTCAAAACCAGGACTTCCCGGTTAAGAATTCCATTCCCTTTTCGTTTCAGTGTCTTCATCAGCAAAAATTTCGAATGCTCTTCACTGTCGAAATGTGTTCTCCCAGACGTCGATTATAATCTTCACTTTCCTTGTCCAAACTTTCAATCTTAACAAAACCAGAACTATGAATGATCCCCTTCTTACCCAGGGATATAGCTACATGATCCGTTCTATTTGCTCCTGTTTTGAAAAAGATCAAATCTCCAGGTTCTGCTGCCGACAGCGTTGATTCTACCAGATTCTCATCCGATTCCTGTTGATAGGCATCTCGAGGAAGTTCTATGCCTACGGAGCCCATGACGGTCTGTACAAAGCCAGAGCAGTCAAATCCCTTAGGCGATTTTCCACCCCAAAGATACTGGATTCCCAGGAATTTACGGGCAGTCTTCACTATCTGACCTCTAATATCTTCATCTTGTTTGTCTTCCCAGGAAGTATTTATCCAACCCACGACACCATCAGGCAGGACTACCTGGCTCCACCTATCTTTTTGTCTAAGAAAACCTAATCTGGAGCCGAAAACAACATCCCTGAGGATTAGGGACGATGAGTCCGCTTCTTCGTAAACAGAGTTAAACAAATCTAACACCGTACGAAACTCCTCTATTGGGGTTTTTCTCTCTGTAAGAGCAGAATGATTTATCCACCCCTGGTACCCATCCCATTGAGAAATCTCAACCCAGGATCCATTTCTATCAAGAATCTCCAGTTGCTCACCTAGTAGAGCCTGAGTCACAACTTCGGAAGAAAAGCTGGGTTTACTGTGGATATTGGCTACAGATACCGTAACATATCCACACTTACTACCCGATCTACTTTGTATATGCTTTGTCAAAATCCAGTGAATTTATCTTGACCTTCTGAGCAAATCAAGCCAAAAGCCTTGACTCTCCCGTCGAGAAATCAGTAAGTTCCACGTGCTAATTGATAACCTGTTCCGGAAGGGAAACCCGTGCAAATCGGGTACAGCCCCGCTACTGTAATCGTCGAGGAACCTCCTGAAAGGCCATTGTCCCAAGCCACATTGGGGTGAGAAGGCAGGAAGGACTGAGGACGCGTAAGTCAGGAAACCTGCGGAATGGTTAATTCTCGTAATTACTTTCGAGGGAAAAGGAGGAGAATATGATTCCTGTTCATCATTTCTTACTAATTTCAATCGCTTTCCTATCTCAGGTAAACCTGATTTTAGCCAGTCCTCACATAATTTCAGGTGAAGTACTCGACCCCAAGGGAAATCCAGTTCCGAACGTTTCCATAACTCTACTGGGTAGTGACAAGGGTACCACTACGAATTACGACGGCCGCTTCTATATTGTCTCGAGTGTGGCAATAGACTCGATCCAGATCAAGCACTTTGCTTACCTGCCCATCACAACAGCGGTATCGAATAGTTTCAGTAAATTCGTACTGGAACCAAAGTTATATCGGTTCTCACCCATTACAATCACTGGCAATATTTATGCCACCGATCGGCTGCTGCTGCCCGTAAGTCATACCGTAATCTCCTTTCAAGATAGCCCCGCCTGGGGAAACAGTATTGCTGAACGTCTCGATAGGAATGGTTTACAGGTGAAAGATTACGGGGGCCCAGCCGGGTTGAAGACTGTTTCTTCACCTACTGGGCAGAGTGAACATATGCTGGTCATGCTGGATGGACTTCCCCTGAATTCACCGCAATGGGGAGGTGTTGATCTTGGAAACCTACCCGTGGAATTTATTGGCCAAGGTGAACTTTTCTGGGGACAGGGTTCTTCAATATATGGTTCTGGTGCCGTAAGTGGTACACTTAATCTAACCACAGCAGACATATCCAATACCTATATTCGCACTAAATCTGGCAGCTTCGGTGAAAGCAGCCTGAGCGGAATGTTATCTCTGCCCATGACCAGTGGAAAAATCTCTCTCTTCGGCACCCATTATAAAAACAACGGAGATTTCAGGGAAAATAATGATTTCATTCAAAACGCTGCTGGATTGCAGTTCCATTTGCCTCTGGGAAAGTTATGGAACTCAAACTTCCTGACTCTCTGGTCCGATAGTGAACGGGGACAAGCAGGGTCAGAAACGTGGCTTACTCCTTTTGCCCGCAAGTACAACAAAGAACTCCTTCAAATAATCAATCTCAGGGGGCTCTCTACCTGGGGACAGACGAATATTTCCCTGGGCAGGATCGATGCTGATGAGCACTACCTGGACAGCAACCCGGATTTCCCTGAGGAGTCTAGACATCAGGTGGAGTCACTCGTTTTCCGGGCCACGCAGAGATTCTCTTCCCCCAGTAAAAATAAACTCATCACCAGTATTGAAGGAAAGAACCATTTCATTAAGAGTGACAACACGGGTACCCGCACTCAACTGGAAGGAGCTGTGGGATTGTTGTCTATACTCAAACTATCTGCACAAACGAATCTCGTCCCAAGCTTCCGGGTAGACTGGAACAGCAACCAGACTCAAATGATACCCACCGGAAGTGTTGCTCTTCTCCACACCTTTGATGATAGTCATCTTAAATCACTCAAAATCAACATGGGTACCAGCTATCGCTACCCTACTATAAATGAACTCTATTGGACAGATGTTTCGGGTATGTCCCAAGGGAATCCTGTTCTACAACCTGAAAAGGGCCGTTCTATTTCTTCCGAATTAACGTTGGATCCGTTCATTGCCATCATCAGTATACAACTCAGAACCTATCACCTTTTCACCGATAACCTGATTCAGTGGACAGCTGACAAAAATTGGGTTTGGTCACCCCAAAATATTTCCAAAAGTGAATCGATGGGAGCATCATTACAACTGGACGTTCAAAGTGAGCATCTTCCCATCAAACTCATCTTCAAAACTGAACAAAATCAAAGTCGTGTTCTCTCTAAAGGAAACGATCAAGGTAAACGTCTGATTTATGTTCCGGCTGTGGCTCACTGGTTGGATCTGACCTGGCAGCTACTTCGTTGGGAAGCAAACCTTAATTACCGTTTTTTAGGGAGAAGACTCTATAGCTATGTTGCAGAAAAGGAGTTAAAAGCATATGAACGATGGGATGCAGCAGTACGTTATAGGGGTTCTAAGATTGGCAGGGTGATTCCGACAGTTGAAATGGGAGTAAGAAATCTTACTGACAAAAAAGATCTGCAATCCGTTTATGGATATCCCGAACCCAGTCGAGCCCTCTTTGCCCAAATGACCTTACGATTTCACTAATCTTGAAATTGCCAGCGAATGGAAAGATAAACCATACGTGTGGGTGGCAGGTAGTAAGGTGAAGGGGTAAGAGTAATCTCTTCATCCTGAAAATTACCGAGAACACTCTCCACCAGGCTGCGGGCGGCGAAGAAAACATTCACAATAGTGTAAGAGAGTTCAAAACCAGAAATAATAGCAGTAAACTGGGCATTAAGAATGGCTGTGGCTTCTGGATTGTAAACAGTACCTGCTTTTTGATATCCTATATTTTGCAGGGGATCCCAGACATAATCATTTCTACCTGACCAGTAGTTCAACCACAATCTTGACTGGATATCAAGATTCCCCCGAAAAAATTGCTCCCGAGCTTCCAGGCTGACATAACCTTCGTGTTGAATTCCATTTCCCCACCCAATAGGATTTCCTGTGAACGACGTACCTCTTAATTTAAGATACCATTCCCGAAAAATTCTTTGTTTGATAGACCAACTGATACCGGTCAAAATATCAGTTCTACTTGAAACCAAGTTAATAGTATCATTAGATAACGACTCAAAATAGTAAAAAGGGTTCGCAGCAGAGGCAAAAAAGGTCACCTGCTGGGCACGATCATCAATCTTTTTCTCTATATCCAATTTTAGTAGAGTTCTACGCTGTGACGTAGCGAATTTATCCGAGGCAATATTACCCATATTACTACCAAACATCACCGGAGGTAACGCCGCCAGCCAGGTATGGAGTGAAACTGAAAACATAAATGTCCTGACAGATGCTGTTACACTACTGGTAAGGTTTAAACCATAATTATCAGGGCCAACAAAGCCCAAGCCAGCTAAAAGAAGTATTCTCTGCTGGTTGTCACGTTTAATTCCACTTAAAAATTCGGCGGTAATGGTGGTTGGATTGGTAAAGCCATTACCATCGATAGTCGTAAAATCGACATCTGTCGAGACGAGCAAGGATGAACGTTGCGAAAGTGTCTTTTCGGAACTGTACCTGAGCCGATAACCCAATATATCCGCTTTCCAAGAAAGTACATCAGTGGTAGAAATAAGTGCAAAGCGCTGTCCTGATGTGGCTAACTGCCAGCGGGAATATCGTGATGGTGTCGTCTTTTCCCGAACCACTCCTACTCCCAACACTTCATCCTTTAAAGATGCTCCCCGGGACCAGGAACCCAGATGAAGCACCGGCAGGCTCTGGTTGGTTTTGAAATAGCCAACCCCGACTGTCCAATGAAGGGTACTGTCAGGTTGTATCCTGTAGTCAAAGAGATAATTCTGCTGTATAGTACCAGCAGTATATTGATTTGGACCCATAAGTTGACTATCAAAGTTCCGTTTGAAACCTGTTAACCGTGAGGTACTTTTATTGTCAGCGGTAATCAAGTCTACTCCAAATTCGTTCAGTGAGTAATCGCCCCACCGGTAAACAATTTTAGAATGATTCCCTTTTGAAATATCCTCGTTTAGCGTGAATGGGATAGCTGTTCGATATGGCCAGCTCATAATACTCCCATCCAAGATCAACGCGCCTACTTCCAAATCCTCGCCTAAGTCGGAAAATCCAAAATGGTGGCTGATACCCACTTGACCGCTCCAATCAAAGGGGAGAATTCCCTGACCCAACTGTGCACCTTGCTGCTGTAAGGGAAGATCAAAATCTTGCCCAACCATATTGTTCTGAAACAGTAATAAAGTTAGAGACCACTTAATTAGATGTGGAGTAATGAAGAGTCTTCGGGTTTTCATGAACGTGGAATTAAGACGGGACGAATGCGGCTGAACAGTCCCGGCAGAATCAAAGCGAAAACAGCTATGTTAGACAACTGATGCAAGATGGTAAAACCTATGCCAGCTAAATAATAGGCCAGGAGATTCTCCCCTTCAAAACCAGTAATAAAGGGAGTACTCAAAGTCGTAAGAGAATCATAAATGAAGGTTAATAAACCACCGGTCACTCCCAGTGAACCTATTTTCGCTCTGGTCCAACTTGTGGAAAAAATCCACGACCTGAGTAAACCGCCAGTACCACCAACCAGAACCATGGATATCACCTGAGCCACCACCAGGGGAGGATTGACAAATCCACTGCCCAGGGGATTAGCTCCACTGAAGATCACCATGGCCACTGAACCGACAATAATTCCTCCTTTTAGACCCAGATAGGCCCCGGCAGCAAAAATGATGGCTGTGATCAGTTCAATGTTGGGGATATAGGCGAGGGCAAAGCCCGCTCCCACAGCTGCAGAGGTGAACATGGCCGCCTTGGCCAGTTCAGTCGTTGCTGCCTGTCGCTTGCTTACGGAGGTGTGTTCCAAAATAATTCCGGCGCGAGGTCCAGCCACCTTCTTCGCTGTCTTCCTGCAAGATGCGATTAAACATGGCTGCTTTGGTATCAAAGTTATCTAATAACTGTAACAGAAGAGCCTCTATCGTTCTGGGACGGGATCGGAATCTACTCTCAAAGGCACCTTCATGACACAGAATCATATGTTCCAACTCAGACAGGATGTCATCTGGAAAATCCTTGATATCTGCTGCCGATTCACGTACCATATCTCTTCCCAGAACGGTATGTCCCACAAAGTGACCCTCATCCGTGTAATCGGGGACAAGTTCATCACCCAGCTCACGCACTTTACCAACACCATGGAGTAAGATCCCCGCCAGGAGTAAATCACCATTAGCCTTATAATGAGATGCCAGGCGCCGTCCCATTCTGGCCATAGAAAGGACATGCTCCAGGTAACCAGAACGGTAAGGATAGTGCATGGTCAGTGAAGCTGGTAGTTTCATCAGGTTCGCTTTATGCTTACGATAAATGTCTGTCACTAACTTTTTCAGTGGCCGATGAGACATGTTTTTAATGATCCGTCCCAGTTCTGCCCACATCTTGTCGGGATCATGGGGAGATGTGGGTACTAATAGCTCTTCCTTAAAACCGTATCGTCCGTACTTGGCTTCTGTGGCAGCATTGATACGCCCCACCACCACCTGTAATCGATCCTGAAAAATCTCCACCCGGCCTCGTACAGCCACGGCATCACCTGTTTTGAACTTCTGGGAGTACTCGGTGACCCGATCCCACACTTTAGCACCGATTTCTCCCGTCTTATCTTGCAAAATCAGATCGAGATAGAGCTCACCCGCCCGAGTGGTTCGCAGGTATTTCTTCTTACATAGATAAAATCCCTGGATAGCGGCATTTTCCTGAAACTCCATGATAGGAATTGGCTTTTTCATGGTTAGCGAATTAACGGTTCACTCTCGTAAATGTCAAGGAATAGTAGCTGGTGAGTAGTAAATGGTGAGTGGTGAGTGGCGATTTAATTGACAATTTTCAATTGATGATTGACGATTGAAAAAATAAGCTAGCGAGTCCATAAATGAACACGCTATTATCAAAAAAAGAACGCCCCGCCTTATAGGTATAGTCGGGCAGCTGAAGCGCCCTGTTTAAAGACCGCACAATTTATTGTGCTTTATTTGATTAAGCGTGTGGCTTTAGTTGCTCGCTGAAAGAACCTTTTAATTGACGATTGTACACTGTACCCTATGGGGTTGATGGTAAATGAATAAATCGAAAACCATCCTCATTTCCATATATCGTCAACTAATCCCCAAATACAACAACAAAGCTCCACTCAGATGCCAAATTTTTCAGTCAGCAAACAATGGGTAACATGTCTGTTTATTTGACGCATTCATCTGAAAAAGCATATCATATAATACGAAACTTTGCAAATTTCAAAGAATCGAGCGGTAAGTCCGCTGTAGGTTGTCCGGGATGTTTTCTTCCATCGGTTGCTAGTAGTCCCTGCATAGTAATCTGCAGGGCATACTCGATTTTGTTTTTATGGTATGTAAAGTACACATCACAGTAATCACATTAACTCCCCACATACAATTTTCGGAATGGATGGTATATCATCAACAACTTCTGTTGCTAAAATTTCACTCAAGTTGGAAAGGTGCCGTTCATCCATTAAATTAAATCTGTAGGAGCCAAAACCCGGTCTAATTCCAAGAAACAGCGGCAATGTTAGAATCAGTTCAAACCCAAAAAGGCACCCTGCCATTTTGCCAAATGCTGTGTTAACAGGTTTTCGTGACTCTTCAATTTACTTGGTGCGTGGATAACATTTTCAGTCTTGGGTTATTCAGTATTAAATCGCAACCTATCAGGATACTGTAGGGATCATCGTGGCAAGATACCTTTCTACTGAGGTATCAAATCACAATAGCAAAAAGCAAACCGCAATTACCTTGTTATTTTCCGTTTACAATAGATTTCATGCATAAGTAAGCATGGAATTCGCTGATAACTATTTTTGAATCCTCAATAATATCAAAACCTCCTTCTTGCAACTTTTCAACAAACTGTGGCCAATCAAATCTCGATTCCTCAGGGTGAGAGAAATGCAGATATTTTTCCACAAAATCCACGCCATTCCTATTTACCTCTTCTATCAACAAAACTCCTTTAGGCTTTAATACTCGATGAATTTCTCCAAGTGTTCTTTCCCACTCCGGAACATGGTGTATTATCCCAAACACAAAGACAGCATCATATTTATCCGAAGGCGAATCTATTCCTGTAACATCCCCCACAAAATATCTTGCCCCACCATATTTTCTCTTAGCAAGATCAATCTGTTCTGGCATTAAGTCAAAGGCTATAAGCTCTTTTGGGTTATAGCGGGATCTTATTATTTCTGTGCTATATCCTGAACCACACCCTGTATCAAGAATAACACTACCTGCCAAATTAATATTATGGTTTTCTAAAAATTTATTAAAGAGCTGGAATTCAATTCTTTTCTGAATCCATCGCCTAATAGGATTATTCATTGCAGTAAATTCAAACCTGCTCAATCTCATTTAAGAAATCTCCTTAACGATACTTGTATATAATATTTTACGGATAATGGAAGTCTTGAGCAAGTTTGGTTAAAGAATAGCAAAGCCTATTATTCGCAATTATGTGATGTGCGACGCAATGCAAAATACCGACTTGTCATGGAGCAATACTCCCTGTATTTATCTCCATGAACTTGTAATAAATATTCCTCTTCACATCGAACCTGTATTTCTAAAAAGAAGTAGAATAAGATTACAAAAGTAGCAATCGTCCAGGTTGGCCAGATCAACCATACTCCGGCAATCAAGATAACTAATCCCAAGTAGGTGGGATTACGGCTATATCTAAATATCCCAGTCGTTATCAATTTAGTTTTATTGATTTCATCGATGCCAACTCGCCATGAATTAGCCATTGTTCTTTGGGCAATTGCACAAATTGCTAGACCGAATAATCCGATAACAAATCCAATTAGATCAGCTTGAAAATAGTCTAACGGCGGAAAATGCGAAAACATGGAATAATATTGGATCCCAAGAGAATGAGGAATGATCAGGATAACTAATATTATTGTTATAAACTTAATAAATTGGGCAAAATATTTTTGTAATGGGCTACTTGCTTCAACAAAAACCTCAGGGTCGATTCCGGTGACCTTTTTTATGCTCCTTCTTCTATAACGCCATAGCGCTATATAAGTGATAAATAAAATGTAGATAAAAAGGTTTTCAATCATTTCGTGTCCATTTTCACTTCGATATTAAGAAGATGTAATTATCATTCGGTCATCTCGCAATATTCTTCCTCTTTCTCAATTTCTATAGTTATATGTTGAATATTTACCTTATGACATACGTTCTTTACAATATTTTTGATTTGAATATATTCATTTGCAGGAATATCATTGGGAACGACAACGTGGGTGGACATAATCATGTACTCCCCGTCCAAGGACCAGACATGTGTATCATGCACTGAAATAACATTTTCTAAATCTATTATTCCGTTCTCCAGTTTATTAATGTCAATCCCAGGAGGAATGGCTTGTAAGAATATCCTCGCAGTTTCTTTCAGTCTTTTTGTGACATTCCATAATATAAAAACAGTTATCAAGATTGAAAGAATCGGATCCAATATAGGAAGTGTCCATAGCAACATCAGAACACTAATAATAAATACGGCCACCCATCCTAACACATCTTCAAGTAGATGCCAAGTCACGACACGTTCATTTAAAGTTTTCCCTCCTTTAAGTCGCCAGGCAGCAATGCCATTTACTATGATCCCCAAAATAGATAAGTAAAGCATTCCTTCCGCTTTCACCGTTTCAGGATTGGTCATCCGTGGTACGGCTTCCAATAGGACTAATACGGATCCAACTATTAGAACAATACTGTTAATCAAGGCTGCTAACAGTGAAAACCGACGATATCCAAAGGAAAAACGGTGATCTCTTTTCTTTCCGGAAAGCCGCTCTAGGTACCAGGATAACCCTAATGATAAACTGTCGCCCAGATCGTGAAGTGCATCAGATACAATAGCGATACTATTAGTCCATAGTCCCCCAATAATCTCAACGAATGTAAATGTCAGGTTCAGTATAAAAGCAAGTTTGATATTATGTATATTCTGATTGTCGGGGTTCTTATGCTCCTCCATATTTTTCATTTCTTAATTCCCTATCCGAGCCATCAATTCGATTTCAAATACACTGAGTAAGACAACGTACATTAATTACACATAGATCTACCAGTTCTAATCATATTAGTAAATGAAAGGAAGCAACTTTTTCGTTCTCTTCTGATACACAAGATATTCATTTCCAAATCTTTTCATGAGCATGTTCTCCTCGATTCTTATTCGATATAGAGTGCAAGGAATAATCCCTAACATCAGGAGAAAACCATACAGACTTGAAAAAATCAAAGGAATAGCGAGGGAATAAATAAGCATGGCAAGATTGATCGGATGTCGAATAAGTTTAAAAAAACCATGTTTAATGAGTTCGTGTTCTTGCGAGGTTTTTAGACCAAAGGAATAATATCTGCTGAGGGTCTTTTTCGCTACTCTTCGTATACCAATGCCAACTAAAAAGAGAATCAATCCAACTATCCTTTCAATACTAAAATGATACGACATTTCTTGAACTTTTACGAAATCCCAAAGAGTAACAAATATCGCCGAAAAGAAAATTAACGATGCTGCAATGATAAAATAGCAATCGGCTTTTATTGTTTTAAACATTGATTGATATGGTTTTATTTAAAAATCCACTTGTACTCTTAAGTACTATAGATGATAAATCTAGGAAGAAGGCTGGTATGATATTCTAGATATTTTGATTCCTGTTGTCCATGTGATTTTTCATTCATCTCTATGAATCTACGATTTATGCTGCTAATTCACCTTGTTCCCCTGTGCTTATTCGGATGACATTATCTACCTGGGATACATAGATCTTACCATCTCCTCGCAACCCGGTATGAGCGGCCATTTTGATAGTGGAGACGATCTGATCAACAAGCTCATCCCGGCAGAATATTTCCAGTTTAACATGAGGAATAAAATCAACTAATTCATCTTCAATACGGTGCGGTGAATCTTTTGCCTTACCTCGCCCGAATCCTTTATTATCAATCACACTCATTCCTGTTAATCCTTCTACTTTATGAAGAGCCAATGTGACGTCGACCAATTTATGAGGTTTTATGTACGCTTGAATGAATTTCATTTGGTGTTACTCCTGTTGTTTTCTTTAACGATATCAACGGTAAACCACTTGTATAAAGCAGGTATGACCAGCAAAGTCAAAATTGTAGAGGTTACCAATCCACCCACGACTACAGTTGCCAGTGGACGCTGTACTTCACTTCCAATCCCGGTTGAGAACAGCAGTGGAATCATCCCCAGGGCAGCTGCCAAGGCTGTCATTAGCACGGGTCTCAGCCGTAGACAAGCTCCTTTAATGGATGCTTCATCTATCGACATGCCTTCCCGGAGCAATTGGTTTAAATAGGACACTAGTACGATGCCGTTTAACAGGGCGATACCAAACAAGGCGATAAATCCTACCGATGCCGGTACCGATAAATTCAGTCCTGATATCCAAAGTCCAACTGCGCCGCCTACCAATGCCAGGGGAATATTAAGAAAAATTAAAAAGGTGTTTTTGATAGAATTGAAACTGGAAAAAAGTAAAATGAATATGACTACTAAGGTCAGAGGAATAACAACCACCATTCGCTTATTGGCTTCCTGCTGCAGACGGAACTGCCCACCCCAGGTAACCAGGTATCCAGGAGGCAGATCTATTTGCTCATCGATTGCCTGCTGACTTTCTTTGACGAAAGAACCGATGTCTCTACCGATTACATTACATTGAATAGTAATAAAACGCTGGTTATCCTCCCGTGTAATCTGCCGGGGCCCCACAATCTCTTCAATCTGGGTCAGTTGGGATAGAGGAACCATGTTCCCATCTGGCGCCTGGATCAGAATTTGACTGATCATCTCCGGTGTACTACGAAATTCAGGTGCGAACCTGACCAGAATATCAAATCGTCGAATCCCTTCAAAAATCTGACCAGCTGTTTCACCTCCCACGGCCGCCTTTAGCACTTCCTGGATATCCGATACATTAATACCATAACGGGCTATTGCATGCCGATCAACCTTTACCAGAAGTTGTGGTGTTCCCGAAACCTGATCAACCTGAACATCAGCAGCCCCGGAGATCGGCTGTATTACCGATGCGATCTCATCTGCTCTTATCTTCAATATATCTAGGTCATCGCCGAATAATTTAATGGCCAGATCTGCTCTGATACCTTCCAATAACTCATCGACACTCATGGCAATAGGTTGTGTAAAATTCGTCAATATACCGGGGATATCACCTAATTCATCACGGATCAGTTCTTCCAAATCTTCCTGGCTTTCAGCAAAACGCCATTCATCTTTGGGTTTGAGCAGGACATACATTTCGGCGCTGTTTACAGGATCGGTGTGCGCCCCAATTTCTCCCCGCCCAATCCGTGTAACCACACCGCTAATTTCTGGGATCTTCATTAACCGCCGTTCAACAGTCATGATGATCCGCTTACTCTCGGTAAGTGCAATGGATGGTGCCATTGTCAGTCTCACGACGATGGTTCCTTCCTGGAGGGTCGGTGTGAATTCTGAGCCAAGTTGTGGAAATACAATAGCCCCAATACCGATTAACACCAAGGCAAGGACAACAGCCAGTTTACGCTGTTTTACAAAAAAAGTGACCACAGGACGATAGACCCGCAACAATGTTCTGAGAATCCAGACCTCTTGTAGCTTCTCGCCGCCCACGCTTTTTTTCGAGCGGCGCATGAAAAGGGAAGCTAACACGGGTGCCAGGAAGATAGTAAAACCCAATGATCCAGACATAGCTAAAGCAATCGTATAAGCCAGCGGCCGGAAGGTTTTTCCTTCCACGCCCTGTAATGTGAATAAGGGTAGGAAAACAATGATTATTATGATAACCGCAAATACTACAGGACGGATTACTTCACTGCATGCACGAGCTACAATATGAAGGCGCGGTTCAGCTGGATCCGCAGCTCGCAGCATACGGTCCACATTTTCCACTACGACCACACTTCCATCCACCATCATTCCAATCGCAATAGCCAACCCCCCAAAGGACATCAAGTTAGCGGAAATCCCAAAATATTTCATTCCAATCATGGCAAACAGCACAGAAAAAGGAATGGCAGCAGCCACCACCAGGCTGGGTCTGAATGCGCTTAGAAATACTATCAAGATAATGATGACCAGGATAATTCCTTCGATCAAGGCATCAGTTACCGTCTTGACTGCCGCTTCTACTAAAGTCTTCTGTTCATAGTACGGCACCAACTTTATCCCTTCCGGTAAGATGCGGTTAATTTCTGCCATCTTGGATTCTACTTGCCCGATTACGGTAGAAGAATTAGTCCCGAAAAGCTTTACAACCATTCCCGCAACAACTTCCTCAACGCCATCCCGAGTCTGGATTCCCCGGCGAATTGCGCCTCCGGTTTCTACATCAGCAATTTGTTTTAAATATATCGGAGTTCCATCATCTGATTTGAGAACAATATTCTCGATATCTTCAATATTCGATGCCAACCCCACAGAACGTACGATAAACTCCTCGGCATTTTTTTCAATAAACTGACCACCCACATTTAAGTTATTGGCGCTGATCTTTTCAATAACATCCTGAACGGTTACATTATAGCGCAGTAACGAATTTGGGTCTATAATAACATGATATTGTTTTTCGTAACCGCCAATCCCAAGAATTTCAGTGACACCAGGTACGGTTTGAAGGTGAAATTTCACCAGCCAATCATGAATAGTACGGAGTTCTTCTAAAGAATATTTACCGGTTTCATCTTCCAGATAATAGAAAAGGATCAGTCCCATCCCGGTTGAGATAGGTCCCATTGCAGGTTCACCGAAGCCCTCAGGGATTTGTTCTCGAGACTCCTGAATCCGTTCGTTAACTAACTGGCGGGCAAAATAAATATCAGTTCCATCTTCGAAATAAATGTTAACTACTGACAAACCAAAATTTGATACGGAACGGATCTTCTTCAGATTAGGTAAACCATTCATGGCTACCTCTATAGGATAAGTGACGTACTTTTCAACTTCTTCGGGAGCCAATCCTTCCGTTTCGGTAAATACCTGCACCAGAACCGGAGAGACGTCCGGAAAGGCATCAATAGGTAATTGTATATAGTTGTAGTATCCTGCCGCAATAACCAGAGCGCCAAAGGCCATCATGAGTAAGCGGCTTTTAAGTGCAAAACGAATCAATTTTTCCATAGCTTCATCTTTCGTTTAAGATCTCGAGTATGATTTTTTATTTAATGCCCATGGCCATCACCGAAGGTTCCCTTGGCCAGTTGAGCTTTTAAGGTAAACCCGCCTTTCGAAACATATTCCTGACTTGGTTTGAGTCCACTGAGGATTTCCACATAATATTGATTGGTTCTACCTAAATGGACTGCCTGTGGCTCAAATCCTTCCAAGGTTTTAACAAATACTGATGGTTGACCATCAATAGACTGCAAAGCGGTTTTCGGAATTGCCATATCTACACTGATATTTTCAACTATAACTTTTCCAGTCACAAAAAGACCGGGTCTTAAGGATCCATCTGGATTTTTCAAGATAACACGAGCTGTTGCGGTCCTGGTATGTTCGTCTAAAATGGGACTGATATAGGATATTGTTCCAGTGGCTGGCGGCAGCTTCTGACCAGAATTAATTTCTGCCATCTGACCAATTCTGATAAAGGGAAGATCTTTTTGATATATGCTAAGATTAACCCAGACTTCACTTAAATCTGCAACAACAAAAGCGTGATCTGCATCAGCGACCATTTCTCCTTGTGTGAGGTGCATTTCAATGATGGTTCCTTCTATCAGTGATCGAACTTCATAGTGAGTCAGACTTTCATTGCTTTCAATAATAGCTAATACTTCATCTTTTTTAACATGATCACCTAACTGTTTAAGCACTTCCTTCACGATACCCGGAAAGCGGGGACTAATATGCGCCAGCCGATCAGGATCAATGACAATTTCTCCCGTGAGATCCCGGTGGATTTCTATGGAACCTGGTCCTGCTAAATCGATATCGATATCAAATTCTTCAAGTTCTTCAGGACTTATTGATACAACAGGAAGATTCTCTTCATGGTTATCATGATTAATGTGTTCTTCGTTGTCAGCGATAATGACGTTTTGTTTTTTTGAAGGACTATTGTGATAGAGATCCCACATTTTAGTTAGTGCAAACGTAATTACTATTGTAGTCCCAATTAGAATAAGTGTGCGTCTATTTCTCACAGATTTACTCCTTATTTGAATTCATGGATGAAATAAGTGGTTGCCCCAGTAACATTTCAATTTCAGCAACAGATTTGTGGAAGTCAGAAAGGGCTATCCACAAATTTTCTTCTGCATCGTATAAAGTTGATTGTGCGTCAACGACATCAAGGAAATCGAACTTGCCCTGTAAATATCCGTCATTGATAATCTGATAAGCCTTATGTGCTTCCGGCAGGATCGTAGTCTTGAGTGCTTCAATTTCTTTAATGATTGTTTTAAGATCCGAGTAGACTAATGCTATTTCTGCTCTTAGACGAATTTCCAGTGCATTTTTTTCTTCCATTATTTGATCCAGTAGAGCATTGGTGGCCTGAATCGTCCCTTGATTTCTGTTGAAAACCTGAAGGGGTATGGAAAAACCAACCTGGTATGTGTTATCCGGAACATCGGTTTTCTTGATTCCAGCACTTACTGTCAGGTCTGGAATACGCTTAGCCTGTTCTACATTGATAACTGCTTGTTGGGTTTGTATTTCGATGTTTTTTTCAGCAACCTGAGGCGATTTATTAATAAGTAGACCTACTAATTTTTCAGGAGGCAGTGTAATAGTGGAATCCAGATTCCCATCCGCCCTTGAAAAATCAGGGGTATTGTTACCCCAGAAAGATGCTAATTGTCGCCAGTGATTCTTCAGGTTTCGTTGGGTGCGGTTCAGTTCAACCTGTTGTGATGTCAGAGCGATTTGAGCACGAGCCGCTTCCGCTGGAGACAAACGTCCAGCTTTAACTCGTGTCTGTACAGATTGCAGAAATTCCTCAGCAATAACGACCGTTTCTTTTTTCAGGTTGACTACTTGTTGAGAGAGTAATATGTCAATAAAAACTGACCTGGCTTCTTTTAATATTTCCAGTTTTTTAATCGTATATGATAATTGGGTACTTTCTAATTCCAGCTCAGCAACGCGGGTTCGCTTCTGACGTTTCCTTCCCAATTCAAAGGTCTGGGACAATTGAGCTGCCGTTTCAGGATCACCGCCTGCTCCCGATTCAAAACCAAGTTCAGGATTTAGACGTAGTGAAGCTTGCAGTACATTACCTTTGTGGGATTCAACATTTTTAGCTAATGCTTTTAGATCCGGATTGTATTGAATAACCAAAGCCTCAAGCTTTTGGTAATCCAAAACTTTATCTTGTGGCATTAGGGCTGAAACTGCAAATAGTGTTACGAATTTTATTAACAGGGTATTCATAATATCCTTTCTTTGATCTACGAGGATTCAAATCATGCCGCCTTGAGTTGAGCGGCCTGTTGTTTTTTGGATATTTAGTGGTAAAGAAAGAAGCTTACAAAAGCAGGCGGGTGGATAAGAGAGCTAATTGAGGCTGGTTTTTTGTAATTAGATTATTTAGAGTTAAAGTGATATAGTTTGAGTATTGTTCGTAATTAAATGCGGAAATATCAATGAAAACAGTAGGAGTTACTTCAATCTTGAAATAACCCGCTTTGACAGCTTTTTTGATTTCTTGTGTATAAGGCCAGAGTGGTATATCGATACAATCTTGGCATTTTTCTAAATGGTTATTTCCTTTACTGGCAACATTAGTACAAACGTTTTGATTGCAGGAAGACTCAATAGTGATTCGACCATCAGACTCAAAGCAGGCAACAGGAGCAATAACAGCCCCTTGGCTTCCAGTTATCAGAATGAGTACTAAACTGAATATAGGTCTTAATTTGGTGCTTATGGTTAATTGCTGCTGCATAATATTCGCCGAGGTTATTAAAATCCTATAATAATAACAAATGAAAAAGTTCCAACTGGAGATTGGAGTACGCTTGACCGTCTTTGACGGAGTGAGGGAGCTGAGGAGCTGGGGAGAAAAGTAGATTGGTGGGTTGGTGAGCGGTGAGTGGTGAGTGGTAGAGTGGTGATTTATGAGTTGTAGCCGGTGTTTTGCAGGAGAGAAAATTTCGGTGTAGTAGTTTGAACGTCCAAACATTGATTAGATGGATTGGGAGTATGAACCCAGTAGAATTCACCTAAAGTAAATATATTCCACAGGTTGAACTTGATTTGAAAATAATCAGGGTTATCAAATAATCAGGCAAATCAGGGTTCAGACAATGAGAGAAGGAAACGTTCAAATTATGGTTCACTCAAATCCGTGTACAGCACCCTGCCTCCCCGCCTGTCTGCCCTGTCGGTACGACCAGCCCGACATTGGTCTGGCGGACAGGCAGGAAAGAAGTCAGGCGAATGGGCAATCTGTTATCCATAATCCAAACTCCTCAAGTTGGAAAAGCGACGCTCATCCAGTAAATTGAATTGTCATGACGAATCAATCCGATGAAAGTTACTCTCTTATAGATCACACAGCCGATCTCGGTTTTGAAGCTCATGCTTATACCCTGCCAGCACTTATGGAGCAGGCGGCCTATGCCCTCTATAGTATTATCACCGATAAGGCTAATATAAGGAAGGATCATCACCTGCGAGTCGAGATTCCCCTCGATACTCCAGAAGAGAATCTTCGCTATTGGCTGGAGGAATTGCTTTTTCGGTTCAACAGCGCTGACTACATCTTCACTCATTTCTCTGTTACGGAGGAAGGAAGCCACCTGGTAGGCATCGCCGCTGGAGAACCATTTGACCCGGAACGCCATATCATCTATACAGAAATAAAAGGGATAACCTACCACCAGTTCGAAGTAAAAGAGACCTCCGAGGGCTGGAAAGCAAGAGTAATCTTAGATGTGTGAGGAATGTTGGTTTATGGTAGAATCAAATGAGTGAAGTGCAGCAAATCAACGAATTTTTGTGGGAAGTACCTAAGATAGGTCAGATGAGAGTTCCCGGTCGTATTTATGCCAGCCGTCACCTTATGAATTCTATCGCAGGTGATCCTTGTGTGGAGCAGGTACGGAATGTGGCTCATCTACCGGGCATTGTAAATTATTCCCTGGCCATGCCGGATATCCACTGGGGTTACGGCTTCCCTATCGGTGGGGTGGCGGCCATGGACGCTGATGAAGGTGTCATCTCCCCAGGTGGAGTAGGTTACGACATTAATTGTGGTGTGCGACTGTTAAGTACACACCTCCGCCGGGAAGACATCCAAGGTCGTATCCGACCTCTATTAGCTCAACTCTTCAGGGATATACCTACCGGTGTCGGTTCCCACGGCGCTATCCAAAACCTAACCGTTCCTGAACTCGACCGTATCCTCACCCAAGGGGTTTCCAGAGCAGTGGAGTTAGGGTACGGGACGCCAGCAGACAGCAAATATGTGGAAGAAGAAGGGTGCATCGGTGGCGCTAAATCGGACCGGGTAAGTGAACGGGCCAAGCAGCGGGGTCGGAAGCAAATCGGAACCCTGGGTTCCGGCAATCACTTTCTGGAAATTGACTATGTGGACAAAATATACCATAAAAAGGCAGCTGCAAGATTACACCTGTCCTCCGAACAGATCGTGGTCATTATCCATACGGGTTCCCGAGGCCTGGGTTATCAGGTGTGTGATGATTACCTGAAATCAACCCTCAAGGCTGTGGATCAATACGGCCTAAAACTTCCAGACCGGCAGTTAGCCTGTGCCCCCCTTAAATCACCTGAAGGTCAAGCGTATCTGGGGGCTATGAGAGCCGCGGCCAACTTCGCCTTTGCCAACCGACAGGTGATCAAACATTTAGCAGAAAAAGCTTTCCTCAAAGCCCTTAACCTGCAGCCCCGAGAACTGGGAATGAAACTTATCTACGACATCTGCCACAACATTGCCAAATACGAAGAACATACCATCAATAATCAATCGCAGAAAGTTTGCGTACATCGTAAAGGAGCCACGCGATCATTCGGTCCTGGGAGCCTGGCAGTACCGGCTGAGTACCGTGATATTGGTCAACCCGTACTGGTCCCGGGGGATATGGGTCGCTATTCTTATCTCTGTATCGGAACAGAGAAAGCTATGACGGAAACTTTCGGTTCTTCCTGTCACGGTGCCGGTCGTATGATGAGTCGCAAAAAGTCATCAAAAGTGAGTCGAGAAATGAATATGATTGCCGAATTAAGGCGGTGTGGAGTAGAAATCATGGCTCAAGGGAAAAGAACCATCGCTGAGGAGATGCCCCACGCTTACAAGGATGTGGCTCAGGTAGTGGATGTAATGGACGGAGCCGGTATCAGTAAGAAGGTCGCCCGCTTCCGCCCCCTGGGAGTAATTAAGGGCTAATATCTGTTAATCCTATCCTAAATTTTACTTATCCAGGACTCCCTGCTGATAATCCAGATAAGCCTGTTTTATCTCCCCGCGGGTATTCATGACGAACGGTCCACCCCTGGCCACCGGCTCATCCAGTCGTTCGCCCGCTAAGAAGAGAAAACCACTTCCATTCTCTCCTGCCCACAATTCAACCACCTCACCTTTTCCCAAAACTGCCAATTGACTCTCAGACACCCTCAACTTCTCAAGTCCAATTATGACCTGACCCGTATAACAGTAGATAAATCCGTTCATCGCAGGTGGCATAAGGTGAGTAAATGTAAGGCCTGCCCCGAGGGTAACATCAAAATAGTGAATAGCGATTAAAGCTTCGGCCGGTCCCAGAGTATCACCATATTTCCCAGCGATCACTTTGATCGAACGGCCCCCTTCTACCACCACTGGAATCGCCTCAGCCTGAATATCCTGGTAGCGGGGCTCCATCATTTTGTACTTCTTCGGCAGGTTCACCCAGAGTTGATAGCCCCAAACCTCCCCATCCTCCTGTTCCGGCATTTCGCTGTGAATGATCCCCCGGCCGGCAGTCATCCATTGCACCGCCCCTGGACGGAGATGTCCTTCATTTCCCTTGGAATCACGGTGACGAAAAGCACCACGTTTCAGATAAGTGACTGTCTCGAAACCACGGTGAGGATGGGATGGAAAACCAGCAATATAATCATCCCTGTTATCACTTTTGAATTCATCTAACAGCAGGAATGGGTCTAAGAAATTCAGTTCTGGTGACCCGATAATACGACGGAGATTCACACCGGCGCCATCAGTTGCTTTAATCCCAGTAACGATCTGTGCCACTGCTCTACTTGGCATCGACATCCTTCCCCCTGAGCTTATCCCTGAATTCCAGTATAACGCGGCCATAATTTGCCGAGGGATTGTACGCCAGTATCGCCTTCCAGTTGGGACTACCCCTCTCAAAGCCCGGGTTTTCTTGCTGATATCCATTTTGCACCAGATAATTGGCCACACTGGCCAGAGCATCAGGCCAGTCAAATGGGTGTCGAACTTTATCACCATTAAAGTCCACGGCATATGCAGCAAAGCTTGACGGGATAAACTGTCCGTAACCGAAAGCGCCCGCGTAGGAACCGAAGATACTATGGGGTGAAATGAAGTTTTCGTAGCAGTATTGCAGGTAGGCAATCATCTCCCTGGTTACCCACCCCTCTTTCCGGGGAACTTTATGGATAATAGTATGAAGGGCATCGAAGACTGAATAAGATTTCGAATTTCTCCCGAAGTGAGATTCAATCCCGACGATGCTCAAAAGAAGATAACGATCCACTCCAAAGCTATCAGCTACGGCATCAACCAGTTCTCCGTACTTTTGATCAAATTCCCTTCCTTCCTGAATTCGTTCATCGGTGATGAAAATCTTCCGGTAGTCACGATAAGCCATAGCTTCGGCTTGATTGCTAAATCGTCTTGCAATCTCATCGTGAATCTGAATATCATTATGGGAAAATACTTCCTTAATAAAGGTTGGTGGGAGGCCACTTTCCCGAGCCTGGGAAACCACTTCACTGTAAACTCGTTCCGCCAATTCATTTTCCGCAATGATTTCCACCAACTCCTGTTCGACCGTAAGGCTCCACTCTAAGGGTTCGATCTGCCCGGCTTCTAATAAAACAGCAAAAACAATTCCACAGACTATCCTGTAAACCATAATCAATTCACTATTATGGATAGGGAGCATAGATCTCTTACTCAACTCAAGTCGTTCTGACATAGATTTCCCGGGCTATCTCTTTATCCACGGCCAACTCAGTTTCCCCAATACGAATCACAAATGATGGCTTTTTCTGATGTACCATGATAACATTGCCGGTAACTATTCCCAGAGCCGTAAGACGATCGTAACGTTTATGGAAAGAGGGAGTAATGAAGGCTATTTTACCTTCTTTCCCTAACTCCAGCTCGGAAAGACGACTGACCAAGGGTTTTACTTTTTCGGATTGATAAGTACTACAGCAGATACCCTGAGGGATGGGAGATCCATGGGGACAAAGCGGCGGATGTCCCAGGAACGAGCAGACACTATCAGTCACTTCCGGGTTGAGGATGTGCTCGAATTGACAGGCAGTCGTCTCCATACTCTGATCAGAGACATTCAATGCATCAGATAAAAGCCTCTCAGCCAGCCGGTGGCGGCGAATGATAGCCTGAGCCTTCTGTTCTCCTTCAGGAGTAAAATCCAAGAAATCCCTCTCCCTGGTAACAAGATTACGTTGGGTCATTTCTGCTAACGTAGCTTCGACATCCACAGGCACCTGGGCGTCTGCCTGACAGATAGTACGCACCTTATCCAGCGATTGCTGCCCCTTCTCCCGGGCTATCCATATCGCTTCTAACACCTCATCAATCCAGTTTTGAGTCACGGTCATTTTCTTTTCTCCTGAATACTTTCTTAAGGAAATTTACGGTTTTTGATTCTGTAACAAATTCATAACCACATTGGGGACATTTGATAAGTGGACAGCCATTACTCATATAGCATCCCGTATGGCAGTTTTCAGCTGTTTCATCAAACAGCGCATTGCAGAGTGGACAATGGGTCATCCTAATCTAATCCCATCCATTCTATTCAATCGCAGACAATCATTGATCATCATAATAATATCCAACGCAAAAGATGATTAATAGTCCCTGCTACCAAAATGGAAAACGGTAGAATAAAGAGTGACATGGCCAGGGCCACTTTAATACCTTGTTCCTTAATGATCATAAAGAAATTGGCAATACAGGGCATAAATAGCGTAATAGCAATCATGCTCACTACTATTTGAATCTGAGTCTCTATGGGAATGGGTCCCCCGTGGATTTGAGCATCGAAGAGACTGTAAAGTCCCGCAGCTCCATAATCCCGTCTTAGGAATCCAACAAGAAAAGCTTGGGTAGCCTGGATAGGTAGCCCGAGAAACCCTTCAATAACTGGAGATACGCTTCGCTCGATGATGTTGAGGAGTGCCAGCTTGTCAAGGACAAACAGGATGAATGTCCCCAGAAAAAACAAGGGCACTGCCTCTCTGAGATACCATTCGATTCGGGCTAAAGTCTTAACTCCAATATTAGACAGTTTAGGTAACCGCATGGGGGGTAGTTCTAACACAAAATCAGAACCCCTTCCACGAATTACTTTTGACGAAAGGAAACCTACTATAAAAATCACGAGGGTGACACAACCTACCCAAAGGAAGGTCATTCCTGGAGAGAGGGCTGCCAGCATTCCCAGAATTACACCTAATTGTGCAGAGCAGGGTACCCCCAGCGCCAACAGAAGTATCACCATAAGCCTTTCCTTCTTGCTATCGAGAATGCGCGTGGTCATCGTCGCCATTGTATCACAACCAAGACCAAGAACCATAGGTAACACTGCCTTACCATTAAGACCCATTAACCGGAACAATTTGTTCATCATCACTGCCAGGCGGGGTAGATAACCAGAATCCTCCAATATCCCGAATGCCAAGAAAAACGTACCTACAATCGGGAGCACAATGGCTATCGAATAGGATAAGGCCATGCTTAAAAGACCATATTCCCCGACCATCAAATCGTGAGCAAACTGGAAAGGCAAAACAGTATCCACAATAGTTGTTACTAATGGAGTAATCCATTCCCCAAAAACAGTTTTTTCCAGGTAGTCAACCAATGTTCCGGCACCGAAAACACCTACGAACTGGTAGATGAGATACAAGACAAAAGCGCCAATAAACAGACCGCCTAAACGGTGTTGACTCCACTCGCCAAGACGGGTGAAGAAGGACGAGTCCGCCGCTTTTTCTTTACGTAATACTTCACCCGCTAATTGCCGGGCTTGCTTCATCCGTTCCGCGGTAATCACATTACCTACCGAGGTTTGCAGGCCCTTTTGCACCTCCCTTAGAATGTCATTTAGATGATCAATTTTCTCCTCGGGAATATGTTTATGAACCCAATTACTGAGTGATAGGTCTGAAGACAAGATCATGAGAGACAAACTATCCTTAAAAGGGTGTTCGTTCTGGATCAGAGACGCTACCGCCTGGCTTGCTTTAGTAATCACTTCTGGATATTCAATTCCATGGAAATGATTGGTGCCAGTTTCAGCCAGCAGGGGAATCAACTTTTGCAGGCCAATACGTTGAATCGCCACCGTTTTGATCACAGGCACTTGCAGAATATCAGATAGCGTTTGTTCATCTATAAGGATTCCTCTTTCTCGAGCCTCATCGGACATATTCAGACATAAGATAAAAGGGATCCCCATTTCTTTGAGTTGTAATGACAAAAGTAACGTTCTATCCAGATTGCGGCTATCACCCACCTGAATCACTTGCGCTTGAGGTGAATCCAAGAGAATATCCCGGGTAACTACTTCATCTTCAGAAGAAGGGATCAGGTTATTGACTCCTGGAGTATCAATGACCAGAGTAGAACGATCACTTAAAAGTCGTCCATGGGTAAGTTCTACAGTAGTCCCCGGGTAATTTGATACCGTGACGTAATGACCCGTTAAATAACCAAAGATCACACTTTTACCCACATTGGGATTACCCACTAAAATAATCTTTCCCTTATGATCGGGGAAGTGGGCACCATGATGATGTTTCATGAAGTCTGCTCCTGGCAGTTAGTACAGAGTCCAAAAAGTTGATGAATATGTCGCTCCAAACTAAAGTCGAAAGCACGCGCCACCTCTTCCTGCCGAAGCTCGATGTGAGCGATGATCCGCTGGCTGAATTGCTCGATCTGCTCATCCAGGAATTCGGTAATTTCACCACACTGGATACAGACGAGGTGATCATGATGGGTACTATCCACGCGGGGTTCAAAGAGCCAGCGCCCCTGACCAATGTCCATACGGCGAACAAAACCGTGCTGATGCATAATATCCATGGTACGATACACAGTCGCCCGGGAAACATTAACATTCTTACGGCGGAGAGATAAGTAGATTTCATCAGCTTCACGATGCTCACCGGAAGAAAAAACCTGACGATATACTTCCAACCGCTGGGGAGTTACCCGCAGGTTTTCTTCACGAAGGATACGTTTAAAACTTTCCAGATCGAAACAGCTCATAGCTTATGAATTGAGACTCAGTCTCAACTAATTTACTACTTACTTTTCTTTTTATCAAAGGTAACTATAAGGGGTAAGCGACAATGAAATGTATCTGATGGATTTGTTTCTGTGAAGAATGAAATCTTACTAAGCACTTACCCAAATCCTCCTCGGTACTATCGCCCATATTTCTACTACTCATATAAAATGAAGTTAGTAGCTGGTGAAACTTTAAGAGTTAAATACGCTTCAGATTGGCGTACTTGGCGATAAGCTTCTTACGGATATCACCTCTAAAAATAACCGAGATTTTTTGGCTTTCACCACTTCCGCTCACGGAGAGGACCATTCCCTTTCCAAAAACTTTATGTTCTACTTTATCTCCTCGTTTCAAATCATTAAATGAGGTAACCGTACGAACCTGTTTGAGTTTGTACTTTCCCGCTCTGCTGCGGACAAGTTTTCGGGTTACTGCCGAGCGAAAAGTAATTCTCTCCAATAGTTCCTCAGGGATCTCTTGAACAAATCTGGAGGCAATTCCCATCCCATAAATGCCATTAAATTTTCTCCGGTTAGTGGCATAGTGTAAAAACACTTTTTCCTGTGCCCGGGTAAGAGCCACATAGAATAAACGGCGCTCCTCCTCTAATTCTGCGGCACTATCAAAGCTACGAACGAGAGGGAATAACCCCTCATCCATCCCGGCGATAAAGACCACAGGAAACTCCAGTCCCTTAGCTGCGTGGGCGGTCATCAGGGTAACAGAATTGGCTTGACGATTCCAATTATCAATATCAGTCAACAGGGATACCTCTTCGAGGAAATCTCTAATACCTGTATCGGGGTTCGCGTTACAATAATCTTCGATACTATTCAGGAGTTCCTGAACATTAGCCAGGCGCTCATTTGCTTCGGAGGTTGCCTGTTCCTTGAAGAAGGATACTAATCCCAATTCATCTACTAAGGCACTGGCCAGCTCAGCGGCGTTTAATCTGTTGAGCAATTCAGCATATTTTGAGATGATGGCACTGAATCCCTCTAATCCCTCAGCCGGTTTGCCTTTCAACCCAAAGGTGTCAGGATCAGACGTAGCTGCCAGAAGAGTAATCCCTTTCTGGCGAGCATATACCTCACACTTCTCCACCGTTTTGATCCCCACACCTCGTGGAGGGAAGTTCACAATACGTTTCAGGCTGACCGTATCTAAAGGGTTGACAATCAGACGTAAATACGCCAATAGATCTTTTACTTCCTTCCGTTCATAAAAACGGACACCGCCTATAATGGTATAGGCAATTCCCCGACGGCGTAAAGCATCTTCTAATGCCCGGCTCTGGGCATTGGTACGATACAGAATAACAAAGTCACTGAATGTACGTTTTTTATCGACAATTTCCCTTTCCAGCAGTTCGAGAATACCTTCCGCTTCCTCCAGTTCATCATAAGTCTCCATCAGACCAATATTGGTACCGGAGAGCCCCTCGGTCCATAGCACTTTTTCAGCTCGACGATTGTTATTTCGTACTACTGCAGATGCTGCAGACAGGATGGTCTGTGTAGATCGGTAATTTTGTTCCAAGCGAAATATTTCACAGTTTGGAAATGCCTTTTCAAAATCGAGAATGTTGGAAATATCAGCTCCTCGCCAACCATAAATGGATTGATCATCGTCGCCCACAACCGTTATTTGCTGGTGTTCTTCCGCTAATCTTTTCACAAAAAGAAACTGCGCACGATTTGTATCCTGGTACTCATCCACCAGTATATACTTGAACCGTTTCTGGTACTTTTTCAGAACAGCAGGGTTTTTCTCAAATATTTTTAAGGGGAACAGGAGGAGATCATCAAAATCAAGGGCATTATTCTCCTGAAGTGCCCTGTTATAAAGGGGATAAACCAATGCTATCACACGTTCAAGGGGTGAAGACGACTTAGCGTGGTGTTCCACCGTTTTCATTCGATTCTTTATCAAACTTATCTGACTTTGAATGACATTGGGCGACAATCCATTCACAGGAATCTTCTCGGTATTAATGATGCTCTTGATAAGGTTTACCTGATCGGATGTATCGTAAATGGCGAAATTAGAATTGAAACCGAGTTCTCTAATTTCATGACGCAACAGACGGGCACAAATGGAATGAAAAGTACCCATAATCACCTTGTCAGCCTTGGTCCCGACCATTTCTTTTACCCTAGACTTCATTTCCCCGGCTGCCTTATTCGTAAAAGTCATTGCCAGGATATTTTCCGGGGAGAATTTTTCCTTATTGATCAGGTATGCTATTTTAGCCGTAAGAACTCTTGTTTTACCTGTTCCAGCACCAGCAAAAATGAGAACCGGAAGCCCAAAAGCCTCCACAGCTGATTTCTGCATATCATTCAATTTGATTCTCCCTACCATCGAATTTAGCCCGCATCCCTTTTTAACTGGTTTTGCCTCACTTGTCTTCGGATTTTGTCAAACTCACGCTTTGCTTTCAAGTGCTCCTTTTCCGTCCGGGAGAAAACGTGGGAGTCATCACCCTTAGCTACAAAAAAAAGATAATCCACTGTAGCTGGATTTACAGCTGCTCGGAGCGATGCTTCACCTGGACAGTTTATTGGTCCTGGCGGTAATCCTGCATAAAGATAAGTATTGTAAGGTGAGTCAATCTTTTTATCTTCGTTACTCAAACGTTTAGGTCCATCACTATGAATATATTGCAGGGTAGGATCAGCTTGCAGCTTCATCCCTTTTTTTAACCGATTATGATAAACGGCACTGATAAGTAAACGTTCATCATCTAATTTGGCTTCACCTTCAATGATAGAAGCAAGAGTAACCACCTCCTTTTCAGAAAGATTTAATTTATCAGCCCTCATTAACAACTCTTCAGTAACTATCTCCCGATATTGATCCACCATTAGCTCAATAATCTGCTCTGGTGACAAATCCTCAGTAAAAAAATACGTTTCAGGGAAAAGGTAACCTTCCAGTGTGGGACCAGGAACTTTCAACTGTTTAACAAGCTCAGGTGTTCGGCAGATCTCAAGAAAGGACTCCTTATTCAGACCAAGTTTAGACTCGAAAATGGCGGCGATCTCTACCAGGCTAGATCCTTCTGGTATGGTAACCCTGTGATAAACAGGAGTCCCTTCCACCAGTTGTCGAATGATTCGATGATTAGAGGCAGCATCATGTAAATAAAACGTCCCGGCTTTGATAGCTTTCTCATAACCCATCATACGAGTTGCCAGAACAAAAGGCTCCGGTCCACCGATGATCCCATCAAGAGATAGCAAAGATGCGATATCATTTAGAGAGGCACCTTTTTCTATTACGACTTTCACAGGGTCAATATGCTTGGGTTGGGGCCAGAAGATGACGAGGAGGTAGAAAAAGACGGAAGAGAAAACAAATACCGTTAGGATATAACCCACCACCCGTTTAATATCGAAATCTGACATTTTTTCCCGAAATTGAGCTTGCGAATTTAGTATGTTTACACGAACTGCTCAAAGGATTTTCCGTCAGTAATTTCGGTTTGTTTTGTGCTGGTGCTCAGCTTAAATTCACGCCCATTATGGCTACTAAACCAAGTAAAAAAAGTCCCATTCTCTTTCAAGATTGGGCATTTAGCACCTCTAACTATCTGCTTTTTGGCATGGGTATAGCAACTGTGATCTTGGGCTATCTCATCATGGCTGCCGGTGAAGTGGACAGTGCACAATCGGTGACAATAGCGCCTCTCTTGCTATTCCTGGGTTATGTGGTGATTATTCCGATCTCCATCTTATACCGGAAAAAATCTAAACAAGAATTGGAATCGTAATTTAGTTGATAAAAGTATCCCCCTTAAGCAGGCGAGTAACACACTTATTCTTTTGTTCAACAGTTCTTTGAAAAATACAGATCATCCTTTGGGATCGTAGTTCAGTTGGTTAGAACGCCGGCCTGTCGAGCCGGAGGTCGCGAGTTCGAATCTCGTCGGTCCCGCTACTTGGTAACCTCATTTACTCCTCGGGGGAATGGGGTTTTTTCTTTGGTG
>JBHHUM010000151.1:0-3022 GCA_046861645.1 Fidelibacterota bacterium
TATGATTTCTAAAAAATACATAATATTGAGGAGAGAAGAAGATCATACCACCCACTTTTTTCAACTTAAGGAAGGATTGAGGTTTGTCAGGAAGCAAAGAGCACTGATGGGATTACTGGTCCTTACTGCTGTGAACAACCTTTTCATTATGGGGCCCGCAATAGTAGGAACACCCATCTTTGTAAGAGAAGTACTTAAGCGTGATTTTAGCGCATATGCTATTGTGGAAGCTCATATGGCTGCGGGAATGTTAATTGGTTCACTCTTGCTCTGGCGCATAGGCAGGGAAATGAACCGAAGCCGAGTCCTCTTCTGGGGAATGGTAATGGACGGACTCACTTACAGCCTTCTCTTCTATATCGGAACTTACCCTGCGACTAAGTTTCTCCTCTTCATCCACGGTATCGGCATCCCCATGATCACTGTCTCCCGGACGACTATCATCCAGAGCGTCGTACCTGACCGCCTTCGGAGCCGCGTATTTTCCATGGTGAGCATGGCCGTCATCGGCTTCACAGCGCTCTCTTCTGGACTGGTGGGACCGCTGGCGGAATTCATCCCCATAAGCACAATCTTCCTGGTGATTGGATTGGGAGCAGCACTGTGCGGAGTGATTGGACTGAACAGCCGCGGGATGATGAAAATAGAGGGGCTGAGGAGCTGAGGTGCTGGAGAGAAAGGGTGAGTGGTCCATCTACTCCCGCCAGGCGGGATACGATGGATAAATAACTGGTGAGTGGTGATTGAACTGATATTTCTGGGGAACTTCAGAATATCTAATGGGTTGATTAGACCATTTTAATAGTTATATTTAGTTATGTATCAACTGAAGCAAACGAGGAGGTTTCAGAAAGATTTCAATAAACTTGAAACAAAAGAAAAGAATAGGATTACAGAAAAACTTTCACTTTTGGCGGGCGGAAAGTGGAAACGATTAGATATTCGGAAACTGAAAGGGACTGACGAGTGTTACCGGCTGCGAAGCGGGAATTATCGAGTACTGTTAGAAAAAAGAAAAGACGAGTTAATCATAATTTTACTGTCAGTAAGACACATGAAGGAGAGCCATAGATGAGCATCCAGGTAATAAAGAAGAAAAAAAAGGCTGATTATGTTGTCATTCCTTACGATGAGTTTATTGAATTTGCAGATGAGGATTTAATTGACGCAGCTTACATCCAGGAAATTCTGCAGGACCCGGAGGAAGGGGAAATCATAGATTTCGATTTCGCTGATCATGTGAGCAACCCCGCACACCTCGTCCGCTTGAAAGCCGGCATAACCCAGAAGGAGCTGGCTGAGAAAATGGGTGTGACCCAAGCTTATATTTCCAAACTGGAGAAAGCTGAGCATGTGACTTCTAAAGCGCTGAAAAAAGTGATGGATACCCTTACAGAAAGCGACAGTTAATAGTCATCTGTGAAGAATGCCTGTCCACCCTCATTCTGATGCATGGGAAAAAGGTGAGTGGTCCATCTACTCCCGCCAGGCGGGATACGATGGATAAATAACTGGTTATTGGTAACCCAGACCTCATACTTCGGTACTTGTCCGTTCGGTCAGGCGGGCATCCTGTAGAAATTCAGGGGTTGTCCTAATTACTTCCATCTGATTCACCTTTGATACAACACCCTGTTTTAACAGGGTGATATCGGAGCCAACAGAAAACGGGCTGTTAACTTTCAACGGTTTATTAACTTACCCACAATAATGTGCGATGAGCCAAAAAACTTACATAAAAATGATCGGAGAGACATTGAACCTCTTTGCAAGCTCCTTAATCTGCCGGGTGTTCAGAGAGCGCTTGCCGTTCAGGACTTCTGATACCACACCCTGACTACCGATCTCCTGCATATCCTTCTGTATCAAGCCATGCTCTGCCATGAGCAATTTTAATACAGACACAGTATCTCCTTCCAGTTCCGGGATAAACCGTTCCTCATAGGCTTCCATGAGTGTACCAATAGTTTCCATCAGTGATGCCAGGGGGTGGTCCTGATCTTCACCTACCGTGTCAATCAGCATGTCAAGGTAAGTTGCTATTTTATCGTACTGCCGTTTCGTGTGGGGAATAGAAACAACGCTTTTTACTTTCGTCCACGCTTGTGTAATCTCTCTCACTTCTGACTGTTTTATGCTCATATTAAATCCTTTCTCCAGCCGCCTTTATCATATTCGGCGTGGGTGAGAACATGGCGAACGTAAAGAAACCCCGTGTTGTAATGCACAGCCGCAATAAGCCGCGCCTTGTTTCCGCCTATATTGAATACCGTCAGGCTGCCAACCTTATCAGCACTGGGAAAGGTTTCCCGCAGGTCACTGAAAGATTTGTACTCTGAATGTTTCATAATTCTATACCAGTTATCCAGGGCTGACCGGCAGTCAGGATGTTTTTTGCCAAAATCATTTAGTCTTTTTCTTGAGATGACACGCATAAAATATATCTCATCATGAGATATTTATCAAGGGTTATCCCATAAGGATAATAGCCATACGTCACTGGTAAATCAAACTCTTTTCACCTCCATCAATCATCAATAGAAAATAATCAATCGTCAATTCCAGCCTGTCTTAACGAAGAAAATCCGCCTTGATCTTTAACCACTATAAACGGATTTACTTTTTGTACTTTTATATTTTCTGACGTTTGGTAAATTCTTGTGATGTAATAATATTTATGTCTATTATGTTCTTAACCTGACACTACTTCTGACCGACGAGGCTTTTGATGATAAATAACTTAAAAAAGTTGATAGATGGTTAAAAACAATACGATCGTTCTGATTCTAGAGAAAAATAAATGAAATATAATGAATCCCAAACGGTGGAACTTAAAAGTTCATTGAGTCAATTAAGCCGAGCAATGGAATCGCTCTGTGCCTTTGCCAATACGGATTTGGGAACGGTGTATTTTGGTGTTGATGACAATGGGAAACCTAACGGAATGACCATCACAGACGTTACCTATCGCAAAGTGCAGGAAACCGTTTTCAATTCATTTGATCCTAAGATTTATCCGAAC
>JBHHUM010000014.1:0-41263 GCA_046861645.1 Fidelibacterota bacterium
GTGACTGTATCGGGGAGTGTATCAGGGTAAGGAGCTGGTGACTGTACGGGACAGGCGTTGAATGTTTTTATTATGTCTAATTCAGTAAGTTTATGGAACATAGCCTTGAGAAATAATTCGTTGAATGCCCTGATGCCTCCTCCTAAATTCCAAATCGTAATAATCCCTGATTATGTCTAAAGGCGTTACATCCAGGAAAAGAGATTTTACCCGCTGGTACACTGATGTGATTACCAAGGCGGAGATGGCAGATTATGGTCCGGTCAAGGGGACGATGGTAATTCGTCCCTACGGTTATTCCATTTGGACCAGTGTGAAGGAGGCTTTCGATCGCCGTTTTAAAGAGACTGGGCATGTTAACGCGTATTTCCCCCTTTTTATACCTAAATCATTCCTCAGTCGTGAGGCTGAACACGTAGCAGGTTTTGCCAAGGAGTGTGCCGTAGTAACCCATCATCGTCTGATGGCTAATCCACGTGGTGATGGACTCGTCGTAGATCCGGAATCGAAATTGGAGGAGGAAGTAATAGTACGTCCGACCTCGGAAACTGTTATTTGGGCCATGTACAAGAAGTGGATTCAGTCATACCGGGATCTTCCCATCCTTATCAATCAATGGGCGAATGTAGTACGCTGGGAAATGCGTACCAGGTTGTTTCTCAGGACTACTGAATTTTTATGGCAGGAAGGACACACTGCCCATGCTACTCCGGAAGAGGCTGAAAAAGAAGCTCGTTTAATCCTCGATATTTACCAGGAGGTTGTGGAAGGAGTGATGGCTATTCCAGTTCTGACCGGACTGAAGTCAGAAGCAGAGAAGTTCGCAGGCGCTAAACACACTTATTGTATTGAAGCGATGATGGGTGACAAAAGGGCTTTACAGGTTGGTACTAGCCATAATCTCGGCCAAAATTTTGCCAGGGCGTTTGATGTAACTTATCAGACCGAAGACAATCGACTTAAGCATGTTTATGCCACCAGCTGGGGAGTCAGTACTCGCCTTATAGGAGCCCTCATCATGGTACATGGCGATGAAAAAGGTCTGCGACTGCCTCCTGCAGTGGCTCCTTATCAGGTTGTAGTAGTACCTATCGGGAAAAGTGAGGAAGATTTGACGGCCATTAGAGATTTTATGGAGATGTCCATAACCGCTTTGAACGATAAAGGAGTGCGTATTCATATTGATGACCGTTTGACTGTTTCTCCTGGTTACAAATTCAACGAGTGGGAGATGAAAGGCGTCCCCCTGCGCATTGAAGTTGGGGCGAGGGACATGGAGAAGAATAGTGCTGTTATTGTACGACGGGATACGGGCAAGAAGAGGTCGATGGAGAGGGATAATCTTGTGGTTAAGATTCCTGAACTGTTGGATGAAATCCAGTCAGGATTATTTAAACAGGCACTAACTTTTAGGGATGAGAACACAATTGAAGTGAGTAACTTTACTGAGTTTAAGGAACAGATGTCAAGTAATGGCGGGTTTATCCGCTGTGGTTGGGATGGTGATCCGGCAACTGAGGCGGCTATAAAAGAAGAAACCAAAGCCACCATACGTGTTATTCCTTTTGACGGAAATCCAAGGGGTAAAACTTGTGTTTATTCAGGAAGGCCTGCAGAATGTGAAGTTATCTTTGCTAAGGCATATTAAAAAACAGGTTGCCTACTTACTGATACGGTACCAGTTTTTTAATTGACATGGCTCTGGAAATTACCGATACCATTATTCTAAAGAGTTTCCCCTATGGAGATACCAGCAAGATAGCCCGTTGTTATACCCGTGATTTCGGGAAGGTATCTCTGATTGGTAAAGGCATTCGAAAAGGGAAAACTCTCCGCAGTAGTTATTTGGAACCTCTTAGTCATCTGTCCTTATCGTTTTACCAGAATCCAAGACGTGAACTACAGATATTTTCCAAAGCAGAATTCATAAACCTTTGGTCTGCCTTGAAAAGTGACGTAAAGAAAATATCCTATGGTTTTGCCATTGTGGAGTTAGTTGACAAAGCAGTAACTGGTGAAGAACCTCATGAAGAACTTTTTGAGTTACTGGTGGAAACGCTCAATGCTGTGGATTACACCAAAGGTAATGTCAATGTGATTTTCTGGTATTTCGAAATGAATTTTCTCTCGTTATTTGGTTTTCGTCCAAACTTAACCACCTGTCCCGATTGCAATAAACGTCTTGATGGTGGTATCTTTTCTATTGAACGGGGAGAGGTGGTTTGTGGTGATTGTCTTGAGAATGGAACGTATACGATTTCTCCCAGAGCCCTTGGGCTGCTGAGGAATTTGAAACAAGGTTCACTGAGGGAGGCGATAAGTCTGCAATTGAAAGTCGGTGATCGTAGCGAGGTGGGAGGTTTTCTTGATAGATATCTCAGGCATCATATTGATGCTGTGCAGAACGTCCAATCACTCCGAGTAATGGGTAAGGTGTTGGTGTGAATAATCCTGCCCCGTTGATTAGTTCAGAGGGATTTCGGTTCGATGCTGAAGGCCCTTTGGCTTGTTACATTATTCATGGTTTCACCGGTAGTCCTTATGAGATGAGAGATTTAGGGAAATATATAGCATCCCAAGGTATTACGGCTGTAGCTGAGGTACTTCCCGGCCACGGAACATCTCCTGAGGACTGTAATACAAAGGTCTACCAAGATTGGATTGACACCATCCGGAGTGGTTATGATCGTCTATCTACAGAGAAAAAGGAAGTATTCATATTAGGGTTCAGCATGGGTGCTACTTTGGCATTATATATGGCTGCTGAAAAAGAGCTGCCCGGGATAGTGTTGTACGCCCCGGTTATCAAGCATAAAAGATGGACAATTCATCTTACCCCTCTCGTTGCCCCTTTCAAAGAATTTGAAGATAAGAACCAGTTCTATCGTAAAGACGGTGGTCGACAGACCTACTACGGCTATTCTGTTTATCCCATGAAAGCAGCTGCAGAAGTGATTAAACTGACCTGGCGTGTACGGATGAAATTAGAGAAAGTGACTTGTCCAGCACTCATTATGCATTCTAAGGTCGACATTACTGTGCCCTTTGAAAATGGTCAGTATGTCTATAATTGGATTTCTTCCCAGGATAAACAGTTAATAACATTTAATCATTCCGCTCATGCCCTTATGGCTGACTGTGAACGGGAAGCTGTCTGGAAAGCAACCACTAAGTTTGTAAAAAGTCGTTCTGGAGTAGTCTTTAGTGAGGTTTAATTACCAAAACCAACGTTGGCAGCAGAGTCCTCTGCGTCCTACTCTCTTTACGGATGCCATAAAACTCATTGTTTCCGTTAATTTCCTGATTTTCATACTGCAAACACTTTCTGGTTTGGAGGGAGTCCTTTTTCAATTATTCGGAATAGTGCCTAAAAGAACATTTGGTGAATTGATGCTCTGGCAACCCTTTACTTATCTATTTTTCCATGGTGGCATTTGGCATGTCCTTATCAACATGTTTGTACTCTGGATGTTTGGCTCAGAACTGGAGAAATACTGGGGGAAAAGAGAGTTTTTGAGATTCTTTTTTTTCACAGGGGTTGGCTCCGGCATCGTGACGGTCCTTTTCAATTTGGGATCATCCACCCCAGTGGTAGGAGCCAGTGGAGCCATCTATGGGGTGTTGCTGGCGTATGGACTCATGTTTCCCAATAAACTGGTCTATATCTACTTTTTGATTCCCATAAAAGTGAAATATCTGGTGATTCTTATTGGTACTATTGCTTTCTTTTCCAGTATTAATCCGGGCTATTCGAGTATCAGTCACCTAACCCATCTATCGGGGATGATCATTGGCTTTGTTTACCTCCGTTCTAACTTTAGCTGGAGTACGATTAATCATTTTGTAATGTATCAGAAGGAAGAAATAAAGCGACGATACGAGGAACGGAAGCATGAGAAGCGTGATGCGTTAAGAGTTGAGGTAGATGCCCTTCTTGACAAGATTAATGAGGTTGGCTATGATGGTCTTTCTCAAGCTGAACGGGATTTTCTATTTAAGGCGAGCAGGAAGCTCGCTAAAGACGAAGAAAAGAACTGATCAGGGAACTTCTTGCCCTGATTGGGTAAGGACAGAATCACGTACAGCTAACAATCCTACTATTAAGAACAATACCTTATAAAGTCTTTCGTGAAGATTCGTGATGATCACTATCCAGCCATGTCCCTTCAATATTAACAGAAGAAATAGAGGCATTACTATAAATAGCACAATCTGGTAGAGTAAAAGGAGTGTGACTAATTTTTTATTTTTTACTCCTCCCAATAGGCCGAGGGTTAGCCAGAAGTAACCGTTGAAAGGTAATTCTACTTTAGTCCGCTGATCTAATTGGGGGCGTTGGGTAATTAATTGTAACTCATCTTCCCCAGGTTCGATTTTAACTTTTTTGTTAACTAACGAACTTTTTTGGATAGCCGGGTATATTAGTTCATGTATTAACAGAGACTGGAGGGGTCTAACGATACTGATATATAGAACCCCACAGATAGTCAGACTGAGGAAAACTTTTTTCCAGATAAGAGAATTTGCTGATCGCTGATGATTGTCCATAGATACCACAGGGCTAAAACCAGAGGATAGAAGATGACATAGGAACTGTAGGTATGTACCTTTTCCCAGTGGTCAGGAAAATAAACATTGGTGAGGGCAAAGATACCGATGCGAAAGACATTGGCAGTGAACAAAATTCCAAGTCCACCAAACAGAAGGAGTAAACGTTTGTGCATAGGACCTGGGAAAGCCACAATAAAACCAGAGTAGAGACCCAACAAATCCAGGCCATTACATCCGTTCTGGATTTCAACTCCTTTCGTGCCAAAGACTGCGATAACGCGGCCGGCGGTCTCTACTTCCCATCCCAGGATTGAAAGAGTTCCTGCCGCCAGTCTTATTCCCCATAAGCTTAAGAATGTGTCTAGCCGGCCATCCGGTAGCAGGAAATAATCGTAAAGTAGATGCCAGATTGTGTAAATAATTCCTGCTTTTATCAGTACAGTGAAGAGGGTACTTGGTATTGATTTATTTTCTTTGCCTGTCAATGAGTTTCTTGATCGCTAAGCTTCCTCCTAACACTGCCAGTAAACCCAGTCCGCCGATAGGTGCCTGGTTGGGTGAAGAAGGAAAATTCGGCTGCGCTGCTATAGTTGTTAAAAATCCCAAATGAACCATAACAAATACAAAGAACTTGTATATCATAATCTCTTTACCTCCAATCTTATTTAAGAAACGTTATTTTTCGAGAAAAAGTCTTATCCCCATAAGACAGTTTTATTAAGTAGATACCAGATGCCAGATTTTGTGCATCCCACACCATATTATATTCACCTTTCACAGTTACACCACTCACTAAAGTGTCCATCTTCCGACAAAGAATGTCGTAGATAGCTAACTCCATATCAATTGTATTTGGAAGATTAAAGCTAATTGTAGTAGAAGAGTTAAAAGGATTCGGATAGGGAGGATAGAGCATGAATTCTACGGGCATTATCTCATCTTCAACTTCGGTATTATCATAGTTGATAGTTAGACTGAACCTGGACTCACCCACTTTGGGATAGGATGCCATTTCTTCACTAGAATTATATGCAAAGCCCCCTTTGGCATTAGTAGAAAAATTGTAACTACTCATTTCCATCAGGTTTATAGTTTCAGCTACTACTGTATCTTCTAAAATGAGGGTTATATCGGAAGGTAGATCGGACAGATTCCACGACATGGCGACCTCGGCATTTGTGGTAATAAAACTGTCAGTAGTAGCTTCGAGCATCATAACATCAAGCATAACTTTGGGTTTTTCTGTAAGTGTGGAGGGGAGATTGTTTATAGTCAAAGCGCTGTCTTCCACATAAAACATACTGGTGAGATGAGTCTCGTAATCCAAGGGTAAAAGACGATAAGCATCAGCATGGTCAATCCCGATCAGCCCGTCCGGGTTAAATGACAAATAAACGGTAGTTTGTCGTTCATCGGTTGAAAAAGTCAAGTAAGCACTACCACTGGAGTTATTTATCTGTTTGAAAAATGTGCCGGCGGTGCTGGATTTACAGTTTGCTGTAAAGTCAAAGCTGGTACCACTGGCACCTGATTCTATCCAGAACCCCTGGTACGGTGCGATTAGACCATTGGTAAGGTCACCAGTCGATCCATTCCACGTCTTGTACGCACCTGAGGCGTCATCCCAGACATAGACTGTTGAAGAATAATTACTGTTATCAGTGAATAATTGATCAGCGTCAATGGTAGCTTCGAATGGATTGCCCAACAGATTCCACTCACTGGCAGTAGTGGTTACAGAGACGGTTGCACTGTTCTCCGAGCCTGTAACAGATAAATAAACAGGCAGGTCATCGTAACCATCATTGTCCACATCGCTGAAAACATAAACAAGGACTCCAGTGCCAGCGGTATATGAGGCTGTAGTCAGGTTTGTCAGTGCTGACCAGGAAGCGCTGGAAGCATCATATGTCCAGACATTAGCATCGCCACCGGTGACATCTCCACCGGTCATACCCTGTGTCCATAAGGGAGCCAAAAGGTCGTCGTAAACTGTTCCAGATACAGGACTGGATAGTATTCTGAAGCCAGAGTTACCACTTATACCTTGACCGACAGTGAATGAATTGCTCAATGCCGCGTAAGCTGAGGTATTATTACCATTATAATTGCCGTTTTGTGCCGTTAGATATCTTAAAGTCGATTTGGGCCCAGTTATACCGTTGGAGGTATCGTATTGATAATTGTCTGAGGTAGAAAGATTGACAATGGTGTTATCATTCTCACTTAATCCAGTGGGTATGTAGGAGTAGTTGGATGTAACTGTGCCAGAGGTAATCCAGGATGTACCCCTTGCCCAACCGATTCCATATATGAACGTTTCAGATCCAGCACTTCCCTGATAGACAATAATATTATCACCGGAACTGCTGGCATTGTAGGAACCTGAAGAAGACCATTCACCTCCTGCGGATCCGGAAAAAGAGACTACCGACCCAGCGGTTACGCTTGCTGAGGCGGTATAGGTCAACGTTCCTTCGTTGGTCAGTAAGGCTGATCCATCCCACGGGTTGTCTGTAAATTTGATTACCGTGTTTGCTTCCATATCTACAAGGGGTACGAAGTCAAAGTTATCGTTTCCATCGGCATTGACAGTAACTATCATTAAATCGCCAGCGGCGAGAGTGGTTTGGGCCTGGAGGTTTACAAACAGGACAAAAAATAGCGGTATAACAAGAAAATGAGTATAAGAGTATTTCATAGCTTTTAATTTGTTATTAGTCTAGTTAAACAAATGATATGTTACTTCTACAGGTTAATAAAAATAGATGATAAGGTCAATAAATTTTCTTTATTCAGGTATGATTACTTTTAGCTTTAACGAACCTTCGAGGAAATATAAACCTCAGTACTCTTTACTAATTAGGGGCAGTTTATTTCTTTTCCAACCAATAATAGCTTATTCTGGACAAAGCCTTCCGCAAAGCGCTCTTCAAATTCACTCTGGTATTTTTCCGCAATTTGGGGGTGATATATGATCATAGTGTTCTCATCGTTGTAACTGAACCCATTGCTGGACCAATTACAAGAACCGGTAATAGTCAGGGGGTCACTTTCAGGGTTGCCGGCATCGATGATCAGATATTTGTGGTGTAAGAATCTCTCACCGCCAGCGGAATCTATCACAGCGTCTAACCGCACTTCCACTTGATTTCCCCATGTGCTCATTTCATGAATTTGGCTGTATTGAGAGCCAGCCTGTGTTTCATCGAAGACGCCTCTGATAGTAAGACCTGAAACTTGTTCTAATCGGGTTTGAATGGCAGCAGCAATGTCGTTATCTGTGAATGAGTAGATGGCGAAATTAATTTCGTAGTCTGCCGTTGCTATAGCTGCTATTATAGCCTCTTTGGTAAGGTCACTGGGGGACATGTATAATTCCAACGGGTAGTTATCCAATGTAAAGGAATGCAAATGATTATCCTCTTTTGTCTTATGAAATCGAGAGGATTCAGGATGGGGAGTTTCTGAAATGGATCCCCACATTTCCTGGAACTCCGCAGTGTAAGCGTTGGCGACAGCAGTGTTTCGGATGAGAATGACATTATTAGCATTACCGAAAGTACCATTCTTCGTGGCATTATAGGAACCAGTCCAGACCCACTCCTCATCAAACACAGCAAACTTGTTGTGCATATCTTTGTAAATATAATTCCCTCCAGCGGAGTCAGAGAGAACTGGTACCCCAGCATCAATTAAAACCTGTATTTCTAGGAGATATTCGTTATCAGTTATCAACCTGACTTGTGTCCCATTTTGAAAGACAGCCAGCAGTGCGTTGATGACAGTGTCACAGTCAATCTTGTAGAAGCAGAGGTCAATGGTTTCCTCTGCAGAGAAAATTTGCTCAACCAGTTTGAGATCTAAGCGTTGGTTACCTGATTCACCGGTGGATTTATTGAAAAATGTAAACCAAGAACTCTCCGTTTCATCTGCAGGTAGGAGGAGTAAATCGCAATGTGTAATTATCAAAATCAGTCCCAATGTTATGGGGGGTAACAGATATCTGGCTTTTAGGTGCAGTTTAGTGGTAATGAAGGGGTTATTATCCATGTTGGCGGAGATAAAACTTATAGCCTATAGCAGTAGAAGCTACGAGTAAATAACGGACGAAAATATTACTTAAGGGAAAGGGAACTAACTTGAGTTTAAACTTAGCAATATAGATGTTGAAAGGATGCATCAGGATCATTCCCACGAACCGTTTCCAGGATAAGCGCCCGGGTACTATGAAATCAGCGCCTACAAAAGGAGCAAGCTCAGGAAACTTCTCAAGGATGACAGGTAAATTTTTCTCACCGAATTCATGGAAGTTTTTCATTGCTTCATTCAGGGTTTTAAGCTTGTGCATTTTTACTTCAATTTCAGGGGCATGGAAGAGACCTTGCGGATAGTTTTCCCAAAGTCGATAGGCGTATTCAAGATCAATACCATAACCCGGTAGTTTTTCATTAAAGTATCCAGTCTTTATCACGGCTTCTTTTCTGATGGAAGTACAGGTCAGGATAAAATATTTGAAGGGTAGTGGTTTTTCCCTTGGGATAAGTTTTGCTCCTCGTTTTCCTTCAAAAAGGTAGCGATGGTACTTATCCCGCAGGTTTCTGGTGTTGGGACGAAGGTTGGACAGCACGCCTACTATTTGTTCATTCCTATAGTAGCGCACGTGTTTGGATACAAACGATGGAGATACCTCTATATCACAATCCATGAAAATAAGTAGCTCACCGGAAGCGGCTTTTATTCCCGAGTTTCGGGTTGTAGGTCGTCCCCGGTTTTTTTCATGTCTGATGATAAGACATTGCTTTTGCCATTTAGGGTTGTCCAGAAGCTGAGGTGTCGAATCTGTCGAGGCATCGTCTACTAGGATTATCTCTAATTGTTCTGCAGGGTAATCCTGTGATAAAAGGGGTGGTATGGTGATGGGCAGGATATCCGCCCCATTAAAGATGGACACGATAATTGAAACCTTCATTATTCACCTATAAGAATACGGTTGAACCACTTGACGCTTTTTCCCCAAGTGAATTGTTGCACCGTTTTGTGACCAGCCACAGCTAATCTAATTCGTAATTCGTTATCGTTTAATAGTACCTGCACGGCTTTTACTAGAGCCTCAGTGTCGCCTATTGGCCGTAGGAGTCCTGTCTCACCGTCGGTGATAAACTCCTGAACACCCTTATTATCAGCGGCCACCACAGCACAGCCACAGGCCATTGCTTCCATAGGTGGCATCCCCCAACCTTCCTGATGACTGGTGTGGAGAAAGATAGCCGTGCTATTGTAAATGTCCTTCAGTTGGGTGATATCGGGACGGATACGCAGTTCCACCCATTCCGGTAATGAAGCTCGGGGTTTACGTGACGCAAATACTATCGCTTCCAGTTGAGGATGTGTTTCCTTTACCCTTTCTAATACTTCAATACCTTCATTGCCACCTTTGATTGGCAGGCGGTGAAACAGCATAGTTATCCTCTTAGGTCGAGAACTGATCGGCCTCTCCAGGGGGAATTCTTCAGGATCTAGTGCGATAGGAACAGGACCGTATGCCTTTTCGTCCATTTCCTCAGCAGTCTTCAACAACCATTGGGCAATTACAATTTTTTTTAACGGTAACTTCCAGGTACTACGAATGAGTTCAGCATTCCCCAGATAGGTCTCTAGATTTTGGATATAGTAGAATTTCTCACCCTTTTCTGGTGGCATGTCAGCGACCCAGAAAGCGGTTTGCCAGGCGGTAGCGATGAGAACATCTCCGTCAGGAATAAACTTGGGATCAGGTGCAGGAATAATGAGTTGTTTCACACCTTCAGGAGCTTGATAATATGGTTTATCCTCTACTCCGTGCCACTTATCCCGGAGGTGAATGGCTCCCGCCTTCAGGAGATTGCGCAGGTGGTAACCCTCGCTTTTAGGAGAGATAATAGCCATTTCGTGCCCCAGCTTCTGCAGTTCACCAGCGTAACGGTAAATAATTTTTACTCCGCCCACTGGAATTTTAATAAGGCCGGGGAGGAGGAAGCTTATTTTCATCGGGGTTATAACTGTTGGAGAATTCTGGTGTAGGCTTCCTTCATTTTTCTCGCAGAGTGCTCCCAGAGGAAGTTAGTCATGATATGCTGGCTGAGAGTGTTATCCTTTGATTTCTCCAATGCTGTGTTAAGACCAGCGGTAATTGCTTTTTTCGAGTAGGGATCGACATAAGTGACAAAGTCATCAAAGTAATCCTTTGTTCCGCCGTGAGGGGTGATGACAATCTTGGCGCCAGCCAGAGCGGCTTCCATGGCGGCGATACCCGGTGTTTCAAACTTTGAGGGTAAGGCGAACACATCGCAAGCGGCGTAAGCTGACATCAGGGTAGGATCGTCATGATCGAGGCCTTCAATAATGGTGATATTTGGATTTTTCTTTGCTTCAGCAAGACACTTCTTAGCCTCAGGGGTGGGGTGAACGCGACCTATAATAACCGCTGGCCGGTTAATTTCTTTTAGCGCTTGGATGAGAGTTAGAATATTTTTTCGGTCAGGACCGACATGTCCCACATTCAGAACAAAATCTCTAAGGTCGTACTTTTCTTCGAAAAGATGGGGGGTTGCCTCAGAAAAACGAGGTTCTACACCATTAGGGATTACTGTAATTCGATCCTCAGAGATGTCAAAGCTGTCCCGGATAAGTGCGGCTTCTGCCGAAGTGTTAGGCAGGATATGTGTGGCCCATCGGCAAATGTCATTCATAATACTGGAAACCGATAGGAAACCACGCACTGCTTTACCCGCAGCCCTGGTTAAAGTAACAGCTTTGCGAACTGCTCCTGCAGATTTACGAGTAAAGTATATGGGAGTGACCACATACGGGATGTTGTGGTCGTTAAGATAACCAGCAAGGTCGTACATACCGTGATTAGCTCCAAAGAGATGAAAGAGATCCGTGCTTAGGATTTCATTGCGAGAATCCCAGATGTTTAGCAGCTTAACCTGAAGACCCATCTCTTCCAAATGTTTCTTAGACTGCAGGATTTGTGTTTGGGGACCACCATGTCGCAGCATGATAGTGTGATAGGAGGCAAGTGTAATTTTCATAGTTTGATTTTAGCTAGAATGTGGTCCAGGCTATTGGTGATCATTTTGCGACTTATCGTGTTTCGAACTGCCATGGGGACGGAAGCAGGAGGTTGGATAGGTTCCTGCCAGGTGAGTTTATTCAATGGAACTTCAGGGGACAAGGGAGTAGCAGCTATTCTTCCATGAGGTTCAACTACCGATAGCCATACATTTCTTTTACCTCTTTTGCTATTTATTAGAAGCTCTCCATTAAAGTATTCAGCCTGCCATCGGCACTGAGCACGCTGGTGCCACCAATCAGCATAAGTACCCAATGTCACTATGATGATTTGTTGCTCCTTTATCCATTGGATAACCCAATTTAGCACATGTAAGTTGACGGAGGAAGGATGATCGTAGATGAAAAGGGGGAGGTGGTGTGTTAGATTAGTTTCTATAACTAACCTGTAATACTTCTTCATTTCTTCAGTATTGTGCCAGGCATTAGTTAGACGTGCAGTACTGAGTGGATGTACTGGTAGTTGGAGTACTGAGCTGAAGCGATTGCCGAGCCAGGGGAAAAAAGGGTGATCGTCGTAATCAAGTCCAAATTCCGAGGAATATTGAAAACCGATGTTTTCTACTGCTCTGGCTGCTTGAGGATTCCATGCTCCGAAGGGAGCCGCATAACCTGAAGCGGCGATTTTCTCCTGGGTAAGAAGTAATTTACCCTTCTTAGTATCAATCTCGCTTTCACGGTACTTTTTGAAAACTTTATGTTTATAACAATGCAGTCCTATTTCCTGATTTTTCATGGCTGCATACGGGGAAAGTTGACTGTTATTACTTCCGGTTTCCACGAACCAAGTTGCAGGGATATTGTGCTCTCGGCATAGATCGTAAACAGATGATACCTGGGCCCGATCAGCAAAATCAGTATCAATACGTAAATTGAATAGTGCAGGTTTACCATTTGGAAAGGGATGTAACGAAGCGAAGGGAAGATCTCGCTGAGAAAAGAGATAAATTAGGCTCTGCTGAATGATTTCTCTAATAGTGTGTTTGGTGCATCGTGCCACTCTTTCTGTCGGGAGGAATCGGGAAACCGAGGGAAACTGTCGTCGGCGTATCTGATAGCTCAATACTGTAGAAGCCAAGCCTCCAGGTAGAATGATTGCTGAGCCCTTTCCTTCATGTATGATCTGTACGAGATTAAAGTGATCATTAGCCAAGAGTTCATTAGCTTCTTCAGGGACTAATAGGGAAGTGTCTACAAAACCCGGCAAAACATTACGATAGAGGGAATTATTAGCGGGTTGAATGTAGTCGATATAACGTCGTTTGGAGGGAATGTCTAACAGCCATTCTGCCCCAGCAGTTTCCATCAATAGAGAGCCTCCTGAGTGCAGGTAGCTCAAAAGCGGTTTACGCATTTTAGCATTTCCCCTGGCAGTCACAATAATGGCACCGAAGTTGTCAGGAGAAATTTCTTCACTATTTCCCAAGGGCGAATGTGAAACACCGATCTGGTTCAGGAGGAGTTGCCACTGGGGTTGGAGTGCGGTTATACCTATGGTAAGTTTCATAAGATTGACTTCCGGATAAATATCCAATCATCTCGACTGAATCCTATGGCCAATACTAGTGCAGGTAGGGATAGTACAATAACAACAATAGAAACGATTAGCGGGTTTAGATGTCTAATCATTGCACCAATGGTAATAAGTAGCATAGTTACCAGCATGGGCGATAAAACAATTCTGGCGATGCTTAAGGGAATTGTATCCTGAAGATGACGTATCATAACCAGAAAGGTAATTAGTTGAAATACAACTAATGCCAGAGGAGCTGCTAACTGAGCCCCGCCGGGAAGAGGTAGGAGCAATATTCCGGTGAAACCAACCGCACCGGTGATGAGAGATTGTGTATAGAGTTTCTCCTTTTTTAGAGCGATAAGGGTGAAAGAAAGAGTACTGCTGAGCAACGTCATGATAAAGTAGATCACTAAAATGTTAAAGATTGGCACGGAGGCACGGAATGCTTTCCCAAAGAGAAGTGGAAAGAGTGTGTCACCAGTGATTACAAACAGAGTACCAAGGAAGAAACCACTAAGGGCAATGAATTTGATGGCTCTCTGAAAGCGTCGGTTGAGAGCATCTCGTCCCTCTTCAACACTGCCACTGATGATAGGGAAGAAGAGGGTATAATAGACCCGGTCTAACATGAGGAATACCATAATGACTCGAAAAGCTACGCTGAAAAGACCAGCATCGGCAGCAGATTCAAATATTGTCAGGTAGATAATTGGGAATTGTAGCACTACCTGGGCTATCAGGTTGGCTAATCCGAGAGGAATTGCTCCTCTAATCATTTGTGTCAGGCTGGGCTGAAAGGGTTTCAAACGGGTGTTAAGGATGTCGTTACTCTTGGAATGAAACCATAGATATAGTACCTGCACTATTACTCCCAGTCCCCAGGCAACAGGTACGAAAATCATATCGGAACTGGTATCAACGAGGACTATTACCACCAGCAGGTAGGCAGTCATTCCTAAAATTCTACCTGTGGCCAAGGTGGCGATCCAGCGGATGCCCTGGAACAGCCAATCCAGTGTCAATGAGGCGGGAATAAGACCGAGTAGATAGAATAAGGTCACTTGACGAGTGACAGGTTCTTCAATAACAGCCCAAATCAGTAGACCGCCCAGCAAGACTACCATAATAGAAAGGTATAATCTGGCTAAACTAATCTTGTTCTTCAATGATACCAAACTGACATTGCCCTCGGCAGCAAAACGAGTTCCGAGGATCGGGAGTCCCCAATCAGAACAGATGCTGCCATACATCAAGATAGCAGTTCCCAGAGCGATGATACCCATTCCATCAGGACCCAGTATTCTGGCCAGATAGGTGATGGCAATGAGTCCCAGTAATTTGCTGCCAACTTCGGAGAATGATAATGCTGCTAATTCAGAGGAGAGACGTTTCACGAAGTAGTGTCTCCTTCAATCGCCTCACGTAAACCGGCAATTCTCCTTTCTACAGGGAATTCTTGAATAATCCTCTGCCGGGCTGCCTCGCCAGTGCTTTTATCTTGCTGGAGTGCTTCTTGGAGGGCATTTACCAGAGCATCTATGTCGCCCTGTGGGACGATAAAGCCAGTGTAATCGATAAGAGTAGGAATACCTCCCACATTTGTCCCCACCGGGATACATCCGCAGGACATGGCTTCCATAAGTGTGTTAGGCATTCCTTCCGTCCGGCTTGGTTGACAATATACTTTGGCACTCTGGTAGTAAGAGAAAAGTTCCGTCTCGGAAACGTAGGAAACAATCTGCAAATTGTCCGGAACGGTGAATCCTGATTTTTCCAGTAGAGATGCTTCAGTTCCTACTAGAGTAAAGGTTGTATCAGGTATTTTGGCTGCTGCCTTCAGAAGAATATCAATTCCTTTTACTTCCAAGCGAGCTGTGCTATTACAAGCGGCTACAGTGAGTATTCCGTATCCCTCGTTTGTAGGTGTTGTCCAGAATTTCGTGTCTACTGCCGTCGGTAGATAGTGTAAATTATCACCTCCGTACTTTGCCATTTCCTTAGCTTGCTCAATGATGGATGGCGCTACAGCTAGAGCGACGTCAGCTTTACGGAGTGCATAACGGAGGAGAGGTCTCCGCCAGAGGCTTAACCAGATCCCGTAGTTCAATTCTTCGTCAGCGGCGACATCAGCACCACCAAGGATCAACACAGTACGCTTTCCCAGTACTCGGCTAAGAAATATCAACCAGGAGCTGTAAGTCGATGCAAACCAGGAGATAGCTACGTTTGCGGACATGACTCCAGATATAATCTTGAGTATAGCTCGTAGTCCCGATGCAGACGTAAAATGAACATCAGCAAACGACGAGATGGCCTCAGTATCGCGCCTGATGAATGGCAGATTCAGGGATGAAAAAAGGAAAACCCGATTGTTTCCTGAAGAGATAACGTGCCTATCTGGTAGAGTGACTTTTATCCCAATTACCAGCGGGATAAACAGAAGTAGTGCCACCAGACGAGCCAAAATGGTACCCCCAAGTAGTTGAGCGACAAACACAGAAAAACCGGCAGAAATAATGATGCCTATGACTCGTTTCCAATGATAAGGGACAGTAAACAGCCTGTTCGATATCAAAAAAGTTAAAACTGCCATAGTACCATGTCCGGCGATAGTAGCTAAAGCCGCACCAGTGATTCCGTAGGGTGGTATCAGAACGAAATTGAGGATAATATTAACAACTGCTCCTGCTGCTGTGACCAGAGCGATATAACCTGTCTTCCTGGCAAAGTAGATGCCGGGTAGAAAGTTGAAGTAGGCTCCCTGCAGGACATAAGCAATCAGAATAAAAGGAACAATAGTTTCAGCCCTGTAATAGTCTGAACCAATTAGCGAGTAGCCCGAAATGTTGATACGGATAATCTCCGGGATGAACAGTGTAATCGCCAGCCAGACAAAGAGGGACAGTGTAACATACAGAGTAAATATTCTAGAGAAGAGAGGTTTCGATTCAGGTTTGTCACCTTGTTTGAGAAAAAAGGGTTGCCAGGCATAGTTGAATGCTGTCGTAATGAGCAGCATGAAAATACCCAGTTTATAACCGGCGCTGTAGATACCCACGGTAGCCATATCCTTGAGGTGCTGAAGAATGATGCGGTCAATCATCTCCATGGCGATGCTGGCCAGACCGGCTGGGATGAAGGGGAGCCCGAACTTCACGAGATTCTTCGCATCAATTGTTGAGAAACTGAGTCGAATCTCAGGAAGTGCAGTTAGGAATGAGCCGACGGCAGTGACCATTGATGCCGCGAGCACGCTTAGGAACACGCCGTTGATGCCCATCTTCATAACAGCTACAAGATAGATGGATAATCCCAGAGTGGTCAGGACATTCAACATCCGGATGGTTGTGAATTGTACAGCCCGGTTGCTGAGGCGCAGGAATGCCAGTGGAACAATAGCTATGGTGTCCAGGAAGAGAATCCCAGCGCAGTAAACAAACAATTTCTCGCTTTCTAAGGAGCCAGTAATAAGTTGCGCCAGTGGGCGGGAGAGAGAAGCAATTAACAATGAGAGGACAGCGCTGGTTACTATGGAGAGCCAGAAAGCTGTCGAAAAACGTTTCCGTAGTTCAATTGGGTCATCGGTCTCTCCGGCGAATCTAAGAAACGCCGAATCGAGTCCGTAATGATAGACTATGTTCATAAACCCGAGGAAAACATATATGAGGGCGACTATCCCGTACTCTTCAACTGAAAGAATATTGGTCAGCAAAGGGAGTAGGAGAAATGTCACCAGGCGGGCCAACACGTTGCCGGAACCGTAGATTATCGCCTGCCGTCCAAAAGATTTAAGGGAAGAAGTCATATTTGATGCCCAACACTAAGTCGGTAATTATCTTGATATGTCACGATATGGTAGTTTGTAGCTGTTACGTCAGTCTCCGCCAGGAAGTTTCCGTCCGGAGAATTTAACGGGGTGGAAAGAGGGATACAAACATTGAGCATGATTTAAGTTGATAAAATGGAAATAGGTTTTTCGGTGCGATGGAACGGTAAAAATCATTAATTTGGAAGTACCGTGAATAAAATATTATATCAGTTTAAAGGATGACTAATGAGCGAAATTACTAAGGTTACGGCCCGTGAAATTCTTGATTCTCGAGGGAATCCAACAGTGGAAGTGGATGTTCTACTTGCTGACGGGAGTCTGGGGCGGGCTGCTGTTCCGTCCGGTGCTTCTACTGGTACACACGAGGCTGTGGAGCTCCGCGATGGTGATACAGGGCGGTATTTGGGGAAGGGAGTTCTGCGAGCCGCAACAAATGTAAAAGATGTAATCTCGCCGGCTATTACCGGGTTGGATGCAGGCGACCAGCGGAAACTGGATGAGACTCTCATCAACCTGGATGGTACTGAGAATAAAAGTAACCTGGGGGCTAATGCCCTCCTTGGTGTCTCTATGGCTGCATGCCGCGCAGCAGCCGCCAGTGCTGGCATTTCCCTTTTCCAACATCTCTCCGGCGGTGAAGCCACTCTGCTGCCCATTCCCATGATGAATATCCTCAATGGAGGTCAGCATGCCGACAACAATGTGGACATTCAGGAGTTCATGATCTTTCCCATAGGAGCGCGAAATTTTTCTGAGGCTCTCAGGATGGGCACGGAGACGTTTCATCATCTGAAAGCCGTGCTGAAATCTAAAGGTTTGAATACATCCGTTGGTGATGAAGGCGGGTTTGCTCCTGACCTTAGCTCCAACGAGGAAGCTCTGGAAGTGATTCTGGAAGCTGCTGGTAAAACGGGCTACTCAATTGGACAGGATTTATTTCTGGCTCTGGATGTTGCCGCGAGTGAGATCTGTAAAGATGATTTGTATCATTTGAAATCCGAGGGGAGGGTGCTCACGGCAGAGGAATTAATCGGCTATTATAGTGATCTGGTGGAGAGATACCCGATCGTATCTATCGAAGACGGCTTGGCCGAGGATGATTGGAGTGGATGGCAAAAACTGAATACCGCACTTGGCAGTAAGATTCAGATCGTAGGAGATGATCTGACGGTTACTAATGGTGTCCGGCTTCAAAAAGCCATCGATGAAAAGGTAATGAATGCCATTCTCATAAAGCTCAATCAGGTGGGGACGGTATCTGAAACTGTTGATACCATTCGACTCGCCCGTAAAAACGGACTGGCGTCTGTGGTTTCTCATCGATCCGGCGAAACGGAAGATACCATCATTGCAGATTTTAGTGTGGCTATGGGAGTTGGTCAGATTAAGACGGGCTCCGCTTCCAGGACTGACCGCATCTGCAAATATAACCAACTGCTGCGTATCGAAGAAGAGCTGGGGAAAGCCGCCAGGTTTCCCGGGATAGAGGTTTTAGGTAGATCATGAGCTATCGCCGCAGGAGACGACGTTATCGAAAAGTGCAGAGAAGTCCTGCCAGGCGAAATATTGTCCCCCGTCTTTTACTGCTAGCGGGGCTTGTTCTGGTCGTTATATTTTTCTTTGGTGATCATGGTGTTTATCGTCTTTATGAGATGAAAAAAGAGAAGGAAAGATTGTTAATTGAAATAGAGAACTTGAAAAATCAGCAAGGAGAATTAGAAGAAGATCAACAGAAGCTGTCTACAGATTTACCCTATATTGAAAAGCTGGCTCGTGACCTTCACAGGATGACGTTGCCAGAAGAAAAAGTGTTTAAAATGTTGCCTAGGCCTGAAGAGTAGCAGAAGCGTAAACTAAAAACCTAGCATAAAATAAACCTGTTCACTACCTAGCTTAGATTGAAAAGCTAGCTCAACATCTTTTGGATCACGGGGGAAGGTGTAGATTAGTTCAGAAACTAATGTAGCTCCTGGTTTGATGATACCGACACTATTTTTACTGCGCATGATTTCCAGGTTTCCAGGGTTTCCGTCACGATCCATCAGAGTGAGGAGCATTAAGGCACTCATATCTAAGTTTGACTTACCACGGTTTTCAATCTCTACAGAGATAGTAATCGTTTTAGCATTTTTTTCAGCCCTCAACAGACGGATAGCAGCCTGACCGGTAGTTTGGGTCTCTCCCACACCTCGGGCAATACGACTTTCCCTGAGAGCTTCAACAGGAATATAGAACTCAGTAGTAGCCTTGATGAACCGGCCCGTTTTATCTTTGGAAAGTTTTGTTATACTGGCTCCAGGAACCAGATCGCCAATGGTTTTGCCATCAGGTTTTTCAAAGATTTCTGTATTTTTAGCTACTTCCGTTACTTGTGAAATTACTGGCTGAAAAAGAGCTGACAATATCAAGGGGAGAAGCAGCTTAAATTGTTGCATTGCCATTGATGTTTACCAGGTATGCATCGAGATATATATCCACACGCCGGTTGTTTGCTCTGCCTTCAGCTGTGTCATTTGTGTCAACCGGCCGGAATTCCCCATAGCCTAAGGCAGAAAACTTATCCTCTGTTATTCCTGCAAAACGGCTTAAAAGCTTTACGATATTCAATGCCCGAGCACTCGAGAGTTCCCAGTTATCCTTGTATTTCGTTTGCAGTTGTTCGGGAAGGGGAATATTATCCGTATGTCCTTCACAACGAATCTCGACCCCCAGCGCTTGGTTGCGGCGGTGTAGTGCCCAGAGAAAGTTCTGGTAGGTTGTATCTTTATGGACATTGACAATAGGGGACATTTTGACAATAAATCCTATTTGTGCCACGAGAGCGTGGAAGTCAGTTTTTAGCTCTTCACTGCCCGACTTGAACAATTCACCGCCAATACTGGCCATGGTGATTTTCACTCCTTTAGTAACTCTTTGGACGGAAACATACGAACTCCCCTGCAGTTGATCATTGAGTTCCTTATAGGTTTGGTCTAAGAGTAAATTGATGATACGGTCAATATGTTTCTCGGCATCATTCATAATTACCAACAGCATGATAAAGAATGTCAGCAGAAGAGTAACCATATCTCCATAAGTGACAGCCCAGGCCGTACTTTTTGCTTTGGCTTCAGTAAATGATATTTTTTCGACCGCGCGGGCCATGGATTATTCCTCGCTTAAACGCTCCCGTTGAGGAACAAAGGTCATCAACTTCTCCCGCAGGATAATGGGATGATCCTTGGCATGGATACCAATAATGCCTTCCACCATGATGTCCTTCATCATTAATTCCTCTTCAGATTTGCGTTTAAGTTTACCAGCCATAGGCAGGAAAATCAGGTTTGAGAAAAGTACACCATAAAAGGTAGTTATAAGGGCCAGTCCCATTCCACCCAAGAGCTCACTGAACCGCTTAGCTACGTCGAACTCAATAGAGCCGATACCTGTATTACCAGAGCCTGCAAAATTGCTCATCATGATTATGAGTCCCAGAACGGTACCTAACAAACCAAAGGCTGGAGAATAAGCCCCCATATAAAGGAATATCTCTTGTCCCAAACTGTGCCGACGATTGATGTTTGACATTTCCAGTTCCAGGTAGTTACGGAGTCGTGATTGGTCACGTTCATTTATGGCCAGTTCAAGTCCGCTATGGAGGAACTTATCATCAATGTTGCTCAGGTCAGCTTCTAGAGACATGATGCCGGTTTTTCTGGCTTTTTCTGCTTTATCCACTAATTCATTGATGACCTGTTGGTAGCTAAGATCACTTTTTTGGAACACTTGGGCGAGGACTTTAAAGATGCTCATCACATTCTTAATAGGATAATTAACCAGGGTAGCCGCAAATGTACCTCCCAGTACAATCCCAATAGAACTAGGATCAAGAAACCAGGAAAGATCACCCTGCTTTCCAAGGATTGATAGGATGATTAAACCGAGACCGATGATAAGACCAAATGCAGTACTTAAATCCATTGTTTTCCTTGAATAGTGTTATACTCCTAGGAAGCAGTGGAAATTAGTGAGTTTGATCCCTACTGTCCAACACGAAAGTGACAGGTCCATCATTGATAAGCTGGACGTTCATCATAGCGCCGAATTGGCCTGATTCCACGGGGATTCCTCTATTCTGAATTTGCTTCATAAAATAGTTATAGAGCTTTTCCCCTTTTTCAGGTGCCGCCGCATGTGTGAAACTCGGTCGCCGACCTTTACGGATATCTGCACATAGAGTAAACTGACTTACGACCAGAGCTGTCCCTCCGATGTCCTGAAGTGAGAGATTCATTTTGTTTTCGTCATCACTAAAGATGCGGAGCTCAACTGACTTACGAGCCAAATAGTCTGCATCTGATGTATCATCATTTTGAAAGACTCCTAACAGAATCAGGAGTCCATTCTTTATGGAGCCAACCGTGACTCCCTCAATGGTCACAGAAGCTTCTGATACACGTTGCAAGAGAGCAATCATCAGTTGATCCAGACATTTTCATTACCATAGATGTCCTTCAGTTTGGCCAGGAAGTTGTTATCAGGAGCGACTTTGACCCGTTTTGCAAGCATGCGGTGGTTATGACCTGCTTCATCGTGAATATGAAAAAATAGAGGTGAATTACCGGAGTGTTGCTTGGCCAGGGCATAAAGAGCATCCACATCGTCCACCTTCATTTTCTCTACCTCTATCAAAATATTGACAGAATCCGTAATATGTTGCCGAAGTTCATCAAAGGAAAAGATCTCTTCAGCGATGATCTTAGGGGTGTTATTGTCCATGCGCGTCGTGGGGCGTCCTTTAACAAAAATCAGCTTTTCCTCTTCGATCAAATCACGATGTTTTTTAAAAGTGTCATGAAATACAAGTATATCAGCTTTACCTCCCAAACAATCAAGGCTGAAAAAAACCATTTGCTGATTCTTCTTGTCGAAATGATGTTTAATTTCTTGCACGATTCCCCCGATTTTCAAGATTTGATCATGATTAAAGTCGCTCTGTACGGTAAAATCGATGTTAGTAAAGTGTTCTAATTCATCAGCATATTTGAGCAGGGGATGTCCGGAGAGATAAAAGCCCATTAGCTCTTTCTCGCGTCTAAGTTTCTCTGTTTCGTTCCAGTCGGGGACATCCGGAAGGGGAGGGGTTTTCTGCAGTGAGGACATACCTGAAACTCCAGACTCGAAGAGAGAGACTTGATTGTCAGCTATTTGAGACTGGACCTGTTGAGCATATTTGTGGGCTACTTCTACGGCTCTAAACTTCTGGCTCCTGGTTCCCTCCAGGGAATCCATTGCTCCAGCAGCCACGAGGCTTTCCAGTACTTTTCGGTTGACCAGCCGGAGATTGAGAGGTACACAGAAATCGAAAAGAGATTTGAATGGACCATACTTGTTACGTGCAGCCAATATATTCTCTAACGCTTTGGTACCGACATTTTTAATAGCATTTAAACCAAAGGAGATAGTTTTGCTGTCTAGCGGTTTAAAAATAATATGTGATTCATTAACGTCTGGGGGGTGGACGGTTAATTTAAGTTTTCTACATTCGTTAATTAGTGTAACGATTCGGGAGGTACTATTCATCTCGCTGGTCAAGTTGGCGGCCATGAATTCCGCAGGATAGTGGGTTTTGAGATAGGCAGTTTGATAAGCTACATAGGCATAGGCAGTACTGTGGCTTTTATTGAATCCATATTGAGCAAATTTCTCTATCAAATCATAGATGGATTCTGCAGTTCTCTTTTTGATGTTGTTCTTGATAGCACCTTGGATGAATTCCTTCTTCTGTCCTTTCATAAGAGCTTTCTGTTTCTTACCCATCGCTCGTCTCATAATATCCGCCTGGGCAAGGGTGAAACCAGCAATTTTATTGGCAATCTGCATAACCTGCTCTTGATAGACAATGATTCCATAGGTCTCATTTAATATGGGTTCCAACTCGGGATGGACATAGCTGATTTTCTTGCGACCGTGTTTTCTCTTGATGAATTCATCGATGTTTTCCATGGGCCCTGGTCTGTAAAGAGCATTCATGGCGATAAGGTCCTCAATACAGGTCGGTTTCAACTTTTTCAGATATTCCCTCATGCCAGCTGATTCAAACTGAAAAATACCTACTGTGTTTCCCTTGGTGAATGTTTTGAAGGTTAATGGGTCATCCAGAGGGATTTTCTGCAGAGTTTGATTAACGCCCTTTTCCTTCAGAAGAGCCAACGTCTGATCAATGACCGTCAGATTGCGCAATCCCAGGAAGTCCATTTTCAGAAGACCCAGAGATTCCAGGGATTTCATGTCATATTGGGACATGATATCGCCTTGTGTAGATTTGTAGAGAGGGATATAATTGGTCAGTTCACCAGGAGCGATTACGACTCCAGCGGCGTGTGTAGAAGCATGGCGGTTCATCCCCTCCAAAACTTTTGAGAATTCTATCAAATCTTTATGAACACGGTCTCGATTAGCTATCTGTTGCAAATCCAGGTTAATTTTCAGAGAGTGATCTAAAGTTACGCCAGGACCCCCGGGGATCATTTTTGCTATACGATCCATTTCATTGTAGTTCATACCCAGTACACGACCCACATCACGTACTACCTGTCTGGCTTTCAGTTTGCCGAAAGTAATAATCTGAGTCACGGAATTTTCTCCATAACGTTGACGTATATACTCAATCATTTCGGGTCTTCTTTCATAGCAAAAATCGATGTCGATATCGGGCATCGAAATTCGCTCGGGATTAAGGAACCGCTCGAAAAGAAGGTTATGCTTAATGGGGTCTATAGTAGTGATACCAAGACAGTAAGCTGCCAGACTTCCGGCCACAGAACCCCGACCCGGTCCAACGGGGATACCCTGTTTTTTTGCGTATTGAACAAAATCAGTTACAATGAGAAAATACCCTTCAAAACCCATCTTTTTGATGACATCCAACTCATATTGTAATCGCTGTTCCAATTCAGGTGTGATGGGACGATACCGCTTCTTTAAACCTGCGCGGCAAAGGTTTATTAAATAGTCAGTGGGATTATCAGTTTTTTCTCCCTGGGGGAGCGGGAAGTTTGGTAGCAATGTTTTATCTAAGGGGATTTCTAAATCACAGGAGTCAGCAATGGCTCGAGTATTCTCCATAGCTCGGGGATAATCCTTGAATAGCTTCCACATTTCATCCTGACTTTTGAAGTAAAACTCGGGGGTGGCATACCGTTGCCGTTTAGGATCATCACGGTCTTTTCCAGTACCCAGACAGAAAAGGATATCGTGCGCTTCCCAATGTTCCTTACGGGCGTAGTGGCAGTCATTGGTGGCCACAAGGGGAAGATCCAATTCTTGTGATAGCTTAGTGACAACCTGCCGGGAAAGATCTTCTTCATCTAAACCGTGACTTTGTAACTCCAGATAGAACCTCCCCGGGAATATTTCAGCAAATTGGAGAGCAGCCTTTCTGGCGGCTTTATAATTTCCCCTAACGGCGTTTTCCTGTATCTCACCTTTCAGGCAACCGGATAGGCAGACAAGTCCCTCACTATAGGTTTCCAGCAGCTCTTTGTCCATACGGGGACGGTAGTAAAATCCTTCAAGATAACCTGTAGTGACCAGTTTGATGAGATTGAGATAACCGGTATAGTTCTGTGCCAAGAGGACGAGATGGTTATTGCCCCAGCCACCATCCCGTTTGGGTGTCTTGTCTTGACGATTTCCCTGGGCGATGTAAGCTTCACAGCCAATAATGGGTTTAATCCCGACATTTCTGGCAGATTTGTAGAATTCTATAGCTGAGAAAAGATTACCATGTTCTGTTAGCGCTACGGTGTCCATCTGGAGATCAGTCATAGTATCCACCAGTGTTGGTACCGTTTGGGCACCATCGAGGAGACTGTAGTCTGAGTGATTGTGCAGATGGACGAATTCTGATTGCATGATTTTCGTTATTTGGTCAAGGTCACAACACCTGTTTCAGTAGACGTACGACGGATACGGTGTAATATTTTGATAGGCAGGAGTTCATTGTTACAGTTTAGCATTGCCGATAAACGATATGGGCTTCGAGACCGAGTTGCGATCAATGCTGCTGTCATCAACCAAGGTAAACGGCTAAAAGCCCCGCGAAGATACACGCTTTCAAAACCTGAGAGATTCGTTTACAGTTCGTAATTGTAGGTGATTTCACGAGTGTAAGTAACACATAAACGAGAGGAAATTCAATTCCGAAAATTAGAATTATGAGATATTTTATACCGTATAGACCAACCCAGTAAGGAACGAGTACTCCCCCACCAATAATAATCGTTAGAATCATCACCAATGTGACTGCATTCTTCATCCCTGCCACCACTGGGAATGTGTGCATTCCTGCAGAGAGATCTCCTTCCAGATCGGCAATGTCTTTCACCAGTTCCCGCAGGAAAGTGAAACCGAAAGCTAACAGGGCCGGCACCAGCAATCCCCAGAAGTTGCCGAAAGCAGCCCCGGCAAAAATGAATGTCAACCCGAGGATAAGAGAGATAACAACATTACCAACCAATGGCCACCCCTTGAGCCACAGACTGTAGGCAATCATGAGGGGGACTGCAATCAGAGTGGCAATGATGAAAGCCTCACGGTTGAGGAAAGCCGAAACCATTGTCCCGGCAATGAACAAGAGAATTGCCGCTGATAAAGCAGTTGTCTTTGATATTGTGCCTTTGGGCAGAGGCCGGTTGGGGCGGTTGATCCTGTCCGTTTCGAAGTCCATATAGTCGTTGAAGGCGTTGGCAGCGGCGTTGAGAAATACTACCACAAGAATCACTTGGCTGATGAGCAATGGCTCACTTATATCGAGAATAGAAGCGGAAATGATAATGCTAATGGCACCGAGCAGCAAATTCAAAGGTCGTGTGAGACTGAGTATTTCCAATATCATCTTTACTAAACTTCTATAGTGATCACCCGGTCGTCCCCATTATAATCTTTGTACATCTTGCGATTTGTATATCTGGCACCCGTGAAGATTTGTTCCACCTGTTGGGGATGTTTGCCTCTACCTACTTCCATAACCATGTGACCACCTTCCTTTACCCAATCCCGCCCTTTAGAGGCAAAGCGGTGATAGAATGTAAGGCCATCATTACCATCAGTAAGAGCAATGCGTGGTTCGTGATCGCGGATTTCTTCCGGCAAGTCTGCTATTTCATTCTGTGGAATGTACGGCGGATTGCTGAGCAGTAAATCGAACTTTCCGTCTATTTCTTCGCTCAGGATGTCCAGTTGTCGGAACTCAATTTGCTCCGCTAGGCTGTTCAAAGCTGCGTTTTCCCGGGCCAGCTCCAGGGCCGGTTTATCCATATCGACAGCCACAATTTTAGCTGAGGAGAGTTTTGACGCCAGACTTACTGCTATGCAGCCGCTGCCGGTGCCCACATCAACAATATTTTCTACATTGCTACTTTGTGCTATATTTAGAGCAACCTCAACAAGACGCTCTGTCTCAGGCCGGGGGATGAGGACGTTATGATTCAGGTGAAAGGGGAGGCCGAAAAACTCACTTCTGCCCGTAATATACTGGAGCGGCTCACCGGCAAGCCTGCGCTGCATCCAGTTGTCGAGTGTTATTAGCCGTTCAGACGAGATTTCACTTTCGGTGTTGACGTACAGCTCCATCCGGGAGCATGACAGGAGGTCGCAGAGCAGCCACTCCAATTCCCACTGGGGATTCTCGATACCTTGTTGTTGAAGATAGTCGCTCCCGCACTTGATCAAGTCCACGATCCGCAGGTTAGCGGTTATACTGGGTGAGGAGGTAGTCACAATTCTTGCTGAAGTTGTTCCATCTGATCGGCGATACGAAGTTGCTCAATCAGCTCAGCGATGTCGCCATCCATGATGCTGTCTAATTTGTAGAGGGTTAGCTCGATTCTATGGTCCGTGATACGTCCCTGAGGGAAATTATAGGTACGGATTTTAGCGCTTCTGTCACCAGTGGAAACCATACTTTTACGTACTTCCGCTCTCTCACTCCGCTGTTTCTCTTCTTCTAAAGCCAGAAGTCTTGAGCGCAATACCTTCATGGCGGCGGTTCTGTTTTTGTGTTGAGATTTCTCATCTTGGCAGGAGACCACGAGACCGGTTGGAATATGAGTAATACGTACAGCTGATTCGGTTTTATTGACATGTTGTCCACCGGCGCCACTGGCGCGAAAGGTATCGATGCGTAGATCATCAGGATTGATTTCTAGATCTATTTCTTCAGCTTCGGGAAGAATAGCCACTGTGGCAGCTGAGGTGTGGATCCTGCCGCTGGATTCAGTTTCAGGGACACGTTGCACACGATGCACACCACCTTCAAATTTTAATTCACCAAAGGCGCCATTACCTTTTACGCTGAAAATAATTTCTTTTAGTCCGCCAGAACCTGATGGGCTACTGCTGAGCACATCTGTTGTCCACCCTTTTCTCTCGGCGTAGCGTGAATACATGCGAAAAAGATCTGCAGAGAAGAGAGCTGCTTCTTCTCCACCTGTACCAGCACGTATTTCCACGATAGTATTCTTGCTGTCGCGTCTATCTTTAGGTAAAAGAAGGTATTTTAACTCGTTCTCCAGTTCCTCTTTTCCAGAAAGGAGAGTGTCCAATTCTTCTCTGACAATTGTTTTGAGATCAGGATCATCACCATCTAGAATGGAGTAATCTTCATCAATCTGTTCCATTAATTTGATGTATTGTCGTCCCTTTGTCACGACCGGTTCCATATCGTGATGTTGCTTGGCGAGTTCCCGGTAATGCGTAGGGTTGGCAATAATTGCAGGATCGGAAAGCTGATTAGTCAGCTTATCATATTTCCGGATAATCTCTTTGATTTTTTTCTGCATAATCTTATCGTATAGAAAAGCGGCTCCGCCTACTATACAGCGTAGGAGAAGCCGCCTAAACGATGTTTTTAGTGTTACTGGTCTTCGGTTGCTTCCAGTTTGTACTTTTTCCGGAATTTTTCTATTCGTCCGGCAGTATCGACTAATTTCTGCTTTCCTGTGAAAAACGGATGGCATGCCGAGCATATTTCTACCCGAAGGTCGCCTACGGTGTTTCTTACTTGGAAGCTGTTTCCGCAGGCACAGGTTACGGTACCCAGTTTGTATTCTGGATGGATGTCTTTCTTCATTATGATTCCTCTAGTTTTACTAAACTTTCCTCTATTTTATCGAGTCCTGTTAAAAATGTTTCCTCATCGGTAGCATATGAAAGTCTAATGTGACCTTCTACTCCGAACCCGGCACCGGCAATGGTTGTAGTATTAGCCGAGTCCAAAATATAATCACTTAGATCAAAAGACGTGTCGATTTTCTTATCTTTAGTTTTCTTCCCGAGATAATGGCTGATATCGGGGAAAGTGTAAAATGCACCGCCAGGAGTTTGGCATTTTATTCCTGGAATTTGTTGGATACGGTCAAGCATCAAATTCCTGCGTTTCAGAAAAATTTCCTTCATATTTTGAACTGCTGTCTGATCACCACTCAAAGCCTCAATCGCTGCCCTCTGCCCAATCGAGTTGGCACAGGATGTTGCCTGTCCCTGGATTTTACCCATAGCTTTAATTATGACCTGGTCTCCCGCGGTATAACCAATCCGCCAGCCGGTCATGGCATAAGTCTTAGAAAGGCTCTGCACCGTGATCACTGTGGTATCAGTGTCGTTGAGGGCTTCAGTACTCTGAAAATTACCATCGTAAACTAACTGCTCATAACATTCATCAGAGATAACAATCCAATTATTCTCAGCGGAATAATGGAGAAGCCGTGATATAGTTTGCTTGTCCCATACGGCACCGGTTGGATTAGATGGAATATTTATGATCATTAACCTGATACGGGGGTTAATCATTTTCTCCAGTTGCTCAAAATCTGGGGTAAAATTATGGTCAGCGAGTGTAGGGACGATAACAGGCTCTCCATCAGCCAGGCGAATAAACTCCGGGAAGGAGACCCAATAAGGGGCGAAGATGATAGCCTGATCACCGGGATTCAAAATAGCCTGGCAGCAGGTACTCAGTGAGTGTTTAGCACCATTAGAAACAATGATTTGGTCGGGAGTGAAGGAAAGGTCGTTATCTCGGTAAAGCTTTTGGCAGACAGCTTCTCTCAGGGCAAGCAATCCAGAGCCAGGTGTGTATTTCGTCCATCCCTCATCCATGGCGCGTTTTGCAGCCGCTATGATGTGAGGGGGAGTATTAAAATCAGGTTCTCCTACTCCGAGGTCAATGACGTCTATTCCTTTCGCTCTTAAATCAGCCGCACGTGCAGTCATTTGGAGCGTAAAGGAGGGTTGAATCCTATCTACTCGACGGGATAACATTAAAACAAATTAGAAGTTTTACAGTTAGCGTTTCCGGCTGTGGTATTTAAGTTTATTATAATTAGGCTCTTCTTCTACTCGGGGAGAGGATAAAGAATCGGTTTTCTTTTTCATTTTTTTATTAAAATTAGGTTCCTCTGGAGTTTTAGGTGAAGAGTTCTTTTTTGTTTGACGTTTCCGGCGGTGACTATTGGGGACGTCTTTGGGTTCCACTCCTTCCAGCTCCCAGTTTTCCGGGAGTTTTTCGGCTATTGCCGATCTGCTATCGCGTTGCAATTCAGCAAGATCAAAGGAGAAGTCAGATGGATTAAAATGACTGAAGAATACGCCGTAACCCTTAGTAATACTATTACCTACACCAAGGAAGTTGGGGAGCATGAAGTTAGTTTGAAAATCACCTTCAAAGGCTCCCATCTGGCCATCATCTACGATCTTGGGATAAAGGGAATCCAAATTCAGTTGAGTGTAAATTTTAGTTTCTAATTCCAGACCCATCTCTCTGGCAAGGAACACGATGTTGTGACTTAAGAGTCGAGTGAGGAATTTGAGGCGATCATCGCCAAAAAGTTGTTTATATTTCATAAGATTGGCTTCGTTCAGGGCAATCCATGGTGTCAGAAATTTGTATCGTAACATGCGATTGGAAGGCATGAACCGGTCGCTTTCCACTTCCACGTCTGCACCTAATACATCGAAAGTAATATTACCAAAGTCCATCGTACCCAGTTTATCCACAACGGATAAAATTGGATCTACCCCCTCGGCTATTCCTACCATGTATATCTGTTCGTTAAGAATTTTTACCTGTACTCGGGGATAGAGAAATTGGTCCCGGTAACTGCCATCTATTAATGGAACGATAGGTTCCTCAGGAAAATCCTTAATAATGACTCCCTTAACCTGGTAGGGAGTTTTTCTAACAGGCTTATCGGTAACGAGCCTTGCTACCACTGATTTTATTTTGTATTTATTATCTGACACGTAGAACAGTACCCCCATTTTTTTCTACAATCAAGCAAAAACAAAAACTATTGACTCATTGTTTCAAGGAACTCCTTATTGTTAGATGTTCTTCTAATACGATCGAGTAGGAACTCCATGGCTTCAATAGGAGTCATTTCATTGAGAATTTTCCGCAGAATCCAGATTCTTGCAAGTTCTTTTTTCTTTAACAGCAATTCTTCTTTCCGGGTGCCCGAGCGAATCAGATCGAAAGAAGGAAAGATGCGCCGATCACTGAGTCGCCGATCCAGCACCAACTCCATATTACCGGTACCCTTAAATTCTTCGAAGATCACATCATCCATGCGACTACCTGTGTCGATCAATGCAGTGGCGATAATGGTAAGGCTGCCCCCTTCCTCGATGTTCCTGGCGGCACCGAAGAATCTTTTTGGTTTGTGTAATGCATTAGCGTCAATACCACCTGAAAGGATTTTCCCACTATGCGGAGCAATGGTGTTGTGCGCCCGAGCCAGACGAGTAATACTGTCTAAAAGGATTACAACATCATCACCGTATTCGACCATCCTTTTGGCTTTTTCCAATACCATGTTAGCTACCTGTACGTGACGTTCGGGAGGTTCGTCGAACGTAGAACTGATGACTTCAGCTTCAACATGCCGTTCCATGTCAGTGACTTCTTCAGGTCTTTCATCGATGAGCAAAACGATTAGTTTGATTTCGGGGTGGTTAGTTGTCATGGAATTGGCGATTTTCTGAAGCAGGATTGTCTTTCCTGTTTTTGGCTGTGCTACAATTACGCCACGCTGTCCTTTTCCAATAGGAGCTAAAAGGTCGAGGATACGCATGGAATATCCTTTGGTATCCATCTCCAGATTAATCTTTTCCTCCGGGTAAAGAGGAGTCAGATTGTCGAAGAGAATCGTATTTTTACTCTGCTCGGCACTAACACCATTGACTGATTCAACTTTCAGCAAGGCATAGAATCGTTCATTAGACTTGGGTGGGCGGATTTGACCAGAAATCAAATTGCCAGTACGTAACCTGAAGCGTTTAATCTGAGAAGGAGAGAGATAAATATCATCCGGGCCTGGGAGATAGTTGTAATCAGATGATCGTAGAAAACCATAACCTTCCGACATCACCTCCAGAATCCCTTTGGTATAGAGTACTCCTTCTTCTTCTGCACTGGCCTCCAATATCTTCAGTATCAAATCTTGTTTTTTTAATCCGGAATAACCAGAAATAGACATCTCCTGAGCTAACTTGGTCAGTTCACTGATTTTTTGCCCCTGTAATTCATTAATATCCATTTGCTATCTCACTATCTTGGAATGAGCTTGGGTGAAAAAATACTGGTTGAAGAAAACAATCTTTACAGCTGCCGCTATGGGCATGTGTTTATAATTTAGATTATATTATTCCATTGTCAAAGGGAAAACCAAATTTATTGTAAACGTGCTTGGCAATAAAATGTGTTCCGAATATTAACCAGAGAATATTGCTATCAGGTTTTGCGAAACAGCAGTTAAGGGCCCTGCTAACGGATCTTACCGGTGTGGTGTTGATGCCATATTTACCCATTTCTAAAGCAAGATTATTAGCTGTCCAAAAACCCACTTCATCTGGAGAAGTGGTAATGATGTCCTGACAATGGAGTTTTAAGAGTCTGGCAATATCGCCCAATCCCTTTGATTTTTTTATCGCACAAATGGCATTAATATCGCTTTGAGGGAATAGCTCTCTCAAGGTTTGGAGGGTAGCTTTCAGGCCGTGTGCATTGTGAGCAACATCATAAAATACAGGAGGTCTTTCATTGATTTTTTGCAGACGCCCCGGCCAGTTTAATTTTGCCAGGGCATTGCTGATTTCTTCTTTAGATATCTCATGATCAAGTGTTTTGATGACGGCAATAGCTGTCTGGGCATTGGTGATCTGATGCCCACCCATTAGGGGCATGCGCATCTGCTGACCGTCATAAATGAAGGAAGTCCCCTTATCCTTCAACTCGATTTTTTTCAAACGCACTGTTGCTGATGATTTGATAAAGGGCGCTTTTTTATGGGAAGCAACGGAAAATATAATGTTTTCTACCTCCGGTAATTGTGTGGCCATAACCACCGGTGTGTTTCTCTTTATGATACCACACTTCTCATGAGTAATTGAGTCTAAGTCATGTCCCAAGAATTCCATGTGGTCGAAGTGTATAGGAGTCAGCACCGATAGAATACTTTTTGAGACGTTAGTAGAGTCAAGACGCCCCCCTAAGCCTACTTCAATAACGGCAATATCAACCTTATTTTGAGCAAAATAAGAAAATGTCATAGCCGTGGTAGTCTCAAAAAAGGTTGACTCCAGCAGATCAATACTTGGCCGATGACGGGCGAGAAAAGTGGCAATGTCGTCATTTCTGATTGGTCTACCATTAATACGAATACGTTCATTGAAATTGACCAGATGAGGTGATGTGTAGAGTCCAACACTTTTCCCTGTCTGTCGCAGGATGGAGGCAATCATGGCGGATGTGGACCCTTTACCATTTGTTCCGGCGATATGTATAACCGGGATGTTGTCATGAGGATTACCACACTTTTCGAGGAGTGCCTCGGTTCGGTGCAAACCTACCTTTATACCTCTGCGGTGGAGATTAAATAGATATTTACTAATAACAGGATCGAGCACGATTGAAGGGTTTAGACGGTTATTACCAGTCCAGATGGACGAGCGATACGTCGTTCAGATTGGAACCTAAAAAGCGGCGTCCGAGTTCCTCGAATTTTTGAGGCATGTCAGTAACGTAACAGGTAAGTGTACCTCCACTGTCCTTGCTGGTCATTTCGTTATTTTTTGTTAACAATTTAACGACGGTTTCAGAAACAGCTTCCGAGGAGTCAATCAACCGGACTCTGGGAGGGAGAATGGATTGGATGGTTTCTTTCAACAGTGGATAGTGGGTACAGCCCAATATAACAGTATCCACGGCATTTTGGGAGAAAGGAGCAAGATAAATCTGAGCCACCTTAAGGGGAATTTCACCCGTTGTCCATCCTTCTTCCACCAGCGGAACAAACAGGGGACAGGCAATGCCGGTAACTTTCAAATGCTTATTAATAGCATGGAGTTCTGTGGTGTAGGCTTTAGAAGCCACAGTTGAACTCGTGCCGATAATACCCACATGACCGGATTGAGTTGTTGCTGCCGCAGCGGCTGCTCCGGGAGCAATGACGCCGATCATTGGAATGGTATAGTCTTTTTGAATCATTGATAGAGCTACAGCAGAAGCCGTATTGCACGCTACCACGATAAGTTTTACTTCTCTTCTAGATAAGAAATCTGTGATTTGTCGAGAAAAGTGTGTAACAGTTTCGGTGCTTTTGGTTCCGTAGGGAATATGGGCAGTATCACCAAAATAGATGATATTTTCTCCAGGTAGTTTTTTACTGAGGGCATGTACTACGGTTAATCCACCAAGGCCTGAATCGAATACACCGATAGGGAGTGAACTGGGCACAACAGCACCTATCCCTCAGCCTGCAGCACGCGTTCGGATTTATCCTTGAACCTGCGGATGCCCTGGTAGATTGCTTCAGCAATGCTTTGTCGATATCCCGGTTTGCGGAGCTGCTTTTCTTCCTGGGGGTTGGAGAGATACCCAACTTCCACCAGTATGTTGGGCATAGAAGCACCTACCAAAACGTAAAATCCAGCCTGCTTAATACCCCTGTCTGGTGAAGGGATACTCTGTCGTAATTGTGTCTGTACGAAATTGGCTAGTTCTTCGCTCTCCTTCATAAAAGCATTCTGCATAAGTGAAGCGATAATGAAATTATCCTCCGTCAGATAATCGTATCGACTCTCTTCTTCTTCCAGCTTTATTACTGCGTTTTCTCTCTCTGCCACGGCCACGGCTTCTCCAGTTTTACCGGGATTCAGAATATAGGTTTCGAAGCCCTTTATGCGGCGACTCTTGTGGGCGTTAGCATGGATGCTTACGAACAGCTTCCCGTTACTTTCATTCGCTGTCTTGGAGCGCTGCCACAAGGGGACAAAAACGTCTTCGTCGCGAGTATAGATTACTTTTATATTAGTATGTTTCTCTAAAAGTTTGCCAAGACGTTTAGCTATATCCAAGGTAACAAATTTCTCCTTCAAGCCATATTTTCCTGTAGTCCCACTGTCTTTCCCTCCATGTCCAGCATCAATTATAATACCATCGATGTACCAGTAATCCCGGGTTCGCTTTATCTTTTCGGAACTCAAAGCTAAGGGTAAACGCAGGGTGAGGACAATTTCATTGGGAGCGGTGTTCTGGTACAGATCATGTGATTCGATATTGGACCGTAGTCGAAAAGCTAGCTGAGTGGTCAGTCCGGTTTGATCCATATGTATTTCCCGGACGATACCAGTTGGTAGCGTACTCTGGATATTTACAGAATCTCCAATACCACCCACGACTGTAAGATAAAACCAGTTGTTCTGAGCTGACCAGGCAGTCAATTTCCCTTCGTCAAAGTAGCGTGTTGTCTGTATGCGAATAATTGTACCGTTGGATTTTTCTTCGATTTTAATGCCCGTGATATTATAGGTGAGTATTTCTACCACGATCGAATTTCGTAATTCATCGAAAGCAACTCCTGGTGCAGCATGACGATGAAACACTTCGAGAAACATACGCATGGGGAGATAAATATCTTCTTGTCCCTGTAATGGATAAGCCGGTATTTGATACACTTTATCGTCTACCAGCACAAAACTGCAATTAACGGAAACTTTGATCCGGTGACCACCAAAATAAATCACAATCTTTCCTCTATCAATGTTTTCATATATTTTGGCGGTCAAGGCTTGGGCGAAATCTTTAGCGGAAATATAGACCATCCGTCCCAGAATAACGGATTCTACTAGCATCTTTTTCTCCGGGTCGTTGGGATACGTAACGGTTATCGTATCGGCTTTAATACCGATAGAGGTGAGGATGTAGATGGGTAAGATATACGAAATCAACCGATGCATGTCACCTAATTTATTCAGTGTGGCTGTCAGAAAGCAATATCCATCTGAAAACCACTATTAACCACAGGTGGAGTCCATTGACCAGTGTATCGGGAAAATCCCCATGTACTCCTGATGCGCAAGGAAATAATGGCCCTTGATGGAGTACTTACTTTAAATAGAATGCCAACCGATTGTCCTGTACCTGTTAACATCTGGTTGCGCATTTCCCCCGGGAGGTTAATATCCCAAACGTACAGTCGTGCTTGATAGTCGTCTACAACATATCCTGTCCAATGTAAAAGCATTTTATATATGTTCCAATCCTGTTCCAGCTTGCAGGACAGGCCAAAACCGTAATGCGAAATGTTTTCCACCCTAACTGTCGATTGGTCGACCTGTAATTGAATCTTAGTTTTCTTACTGAATATTAAAGTGGATTTAAAACGCCAAGATTCCCTCTGGCTCCCTGTTGGAATATGATTACCTTTAAAGACAGTTGTTTCTCCATTGGACTTTTGCTCTTCTTTCCATCTACATGAGTAGAGATTTCCACCTTTATGGAAATCGGCTGAAGCACTAGCTTCGTATCCATTAACCGGTACAACTCCCTCATTGTTGGGTTTATGTTGGCGGTAGAGGTCTCCGTATGCTGAAATGGTTATCTGGCCCATACGAATACGTACTGCCTGATAAAGTCCCAATTCATTCAGGTTAGAGCTACTCCACTCTCGGAAAGGTTGCGAGCGCGGACCCTGAAAATTAGCCGGGAAACTTCGTACTGAGCCAACCCAGCGAGTATTTTTGTTACTTAAAAGAATACCGGCCAGATAGGCTAGTGGTGAAGTAGATATACCGGCCAGTTCACCGAATAACAAAGCTGGGCCAACTGTCCAACGACTGAAAATAGATGAGGCTGTGACTATCGGTTCCAATTCTTGATGAGTGCCCATGCCAGTCCAACGTTGGGCTGTAGTAGCTACTCCGATGATTCCCCGTTCACCTGTTTTTATCTGCCAGGTTCCAGCAAAGAGCTGTTCCAGTACGTTATGTTTGCGGGTTAGAGAAGATGGACTGTCGTGGATACCAGTAGTGCTTGTACTGGTTATTCCGCTGGAATCATAGACGGCATCCTGTGGTGTGGTCGAGAAAGCTATTGAAAAGTTACCTATACCAGTTTCTGTCTGTAAAGCAATTCCCCTCAGCCCCCAATATTCTGTGGCGGAGCGATAGGGTCGAAGACCAGAGCCAATGCGGGCAACATTGGTGATACTTCCCACCGATTTAATTGGACGTGCCGATCGGCCTAATAGAAGTCCGTAACCGGCGTGGATGCGGTAATCCCCTGTGATGAGAGTAAAGTTTGGGAACAGGTTGAGGGCAATGTAACCGGAAAAGAAGTCTGAAAGGCTGGGTTCACCTGGATCACGCTCCCATAATAGTCCCCCCTTGAGGAGAAGCTGTTGAAAACTAAGTTGTGTCAACACTCTTTGATCCTTGCGGTTAACGATCCAGCGGTTACGTAGCATTCCGCTTAGTTTATTACGGGGCGTAACGGTGGTAATTAGAGGTAGTAGTTTAGTGGCTAACTCAGAAAATCCTCCTGGGTTCATTAACTCGTTCAGTGACGAAAGTCTGCTGGTGTGATTACGCCGACTTATTATTAGAGCAATATCCAGCGATGTCAGCAGGGGCAGGGCTTCCAACTCCTGTCTGGTTACCATGTTGATATCAAGGGGATTCTGAACCAGTTCTTCTAGCAAAAAAAGTTCATCATCGGTGAATACAGTACCGTCTTCTTCCACCATTACAGATGCTAGTACGTCATCTAATGTCTGGGGAAGAATGCAAGTGCTAAGGCAGATGAAACTGTAAAGCAACCATCTGACTGAGTAGATGGGTTGGCTACTTAGGTCCGACAGAACTGTACTATTGCTCTTTAAGTGGAGTCTATAGTCAACCTCGGGCGGAATCAGCATAACATCTTACAATATACTAAACGCTCTCATACCATATTTGAAGCAAGAAGCATGTTATTGGGGATCAGGTTAATCCTTTAGCTATACGGTCGTTCCATGACTCTTTGCCAGCAGTGCTCGGGACTTCCTCCATGGTAACGCATTCTGGGACCGGACAGACAAGCTTGCAAAGATTACAACCAATGCATTCACTGCTATCGACAAAGGGGACATGAACTTCTGATTCATGTTCTTCAATATGCAGAACAGGTGGCTTTATACTTGTGCGGGAGTTTACACCATGATCAGATTCTCCGTGGTAAGCAGAACATGATCCTTGACGGGTGTGTATGCATTGGTGGCCGCCATCCAGACAAGCGATGTAGCAAAGCTGGCAACCGATGCAGGTCTTGGAGTTGATCTTGGCGGTGACACCGAAGTTGAGATCGAGATCTCCCCACTCCACAAAAGTTGGCACAGCTCTTCCGATCAGGTTGTTGACTGACTTCATTTTCATCTCATCTAAGTAGTTGTTTAACCCGTCGATCATATCCTCAACGATGCGGTAGCCATAGTGCATGACGGCGGTACACACTTGGACAGATGTGCTACCGAGGGCAAGGAATTCAGCAGCATCGCGCCAGTTGGAAATACCACCAATACCGGAAATAGGGACAGTTATCCTCTTATCTCGTGCTAAAGCCCCGGCCATATGCAGAGCAATAGGTTTCACAGCGGGACCACAATAGCCACCTTGGGTCCCTTCCATCCCGACAGTTGGTTGCACGACAAGGTTCTCCAGATCGACACCGATGATAGACTTGATTGTGTTAATAAGTGAAATGGCATCAGCTCCTCCCTCGACAGCGGCTATGCCCGGATCCAGGATATTTGTTACGTTAGGTGTCAGTTTAACTATGACTGGAGTAGTTGCGAATTCTTTAGCCCAAGACGTGATTTCTCTTAGAACGTCAGGCTCTTGGCCCACCGCACTGCCCATGCCTCGCTCACACATTCCGTGTGGGCATCCAAAGTTGAGTTCCAATCCGTCTGCACCAGTATCCTCAGTACGTCTGATGATATCCTTCCATTCTTCTTTGGATTCCACCATAAGAGAGACCACTACGGCATTAGCAGGGTACAGCTTCTTAACTTCATAGATTTCCTTGAGGTTAACTTCTAGTGGTCGGTCAGTGATCAGTTCGATATTGTTGAGTCCCATAATCGGTAAGCTGGAATAGTCCACTGCTCCCAAGCGTGAAGAGACGTTAACAATGGGTTTACCAATTGTTTTCCAAACAGCTCCACCCCAGCCGCTATCGAACGCACGCATCACCTGTTCGCCACTGTTGGATGGAGGACCAGAAGCCAGCCAAAATGGATTAAGACTTTTGATTCCGCATAAATTGATGGCTAGATCTGCCATTATCGACCTCCTGAAGTATCTTTCTTGTATTGAGTTCTAAAATATAGTTCTGACACCATGCCCCAACCCCTGAGCATGGCGAAAGCTGCTTTCCGCCCGTCTTCCACGGCGTTTATGACTTCTTTACCGCCGTTGATACAGTCGCCTCCTGCATAGACGTTAGGAAGGGTGGTTTCCCGTGTAACAGGATCAACCACTACTCTTCCGCTTTCGTCCACTGTGATATCTGTGGAAAGATAAGAGGCATGTTCCTCTTGACCGATGGCTATCACCACCCAATCACAGGGAAACTCCTGGACTTGATCCGATGTGGTTGATATGGCTCTCAGTGCAGCTACTCTATTATCGTCAAGAATGATTTCCACTGGCCGGAGATTCTCTAACAGGCGCACACCGTGTTCCCTGGCACCGGTCATTTCGTGCCGGTACCCGCGCATCTCCTCTTCTGTCCGACGATAGATAATCCTGGACTCTTCCACACCTAACATGGCCAATTCACGAGCAATGTCAATGGCAGTGTTCCCCCCTCCTATAATTACCACAGACCTAATGTCCTTTGGAATCTTGAAACCCGATTCGTTCTTGATTCTCTTTATCAGTTCAGTAGCTCCCCAGACATTCTCTCCCTCTTCTCCGGGAATGCTCAACCGCCGGTCACTTCCAAGACCCACCCCAATGAAGATGGCATCGTATTCCTCAAATAGGTCATCTAATGGGATGTCTCGACCGACTGCAACACCGGTTTTAAGTTCTATGCCGTGCCCCAAAAGCCAGGTAACCTCTTGAAGCCACTCTTCAGTCTGGAGTTTATACGGCGCTACACCAGTAGTATTGAGACCGCCAGGAAGATCATTTTTCTCGAAGATGACGGGTTTGATTCCTTCTAGACTCAAATAGGATGCACAAGCTAGAGATGCTGGTCCGGCACCGATAAGTGCGACCATTTTTCCACATCTTTCCTTAGGCACGAACAGTTGTCGGGTACTGCTCTGTTCGTATTCCAAAGCTCTCTGAACAACGTAGCGTTGAAGACGTCCTATTTGAATAGGCTTGTGATTCAGATCATTATAGACGCAAGCACCAGAACACAGTTCCTCCACAGGACAGACCCGCCCAGTAGACAGTCCCAGCATGTTCGAAACGAGAATGGTTCTGGCGCTGCCCAGTAAATTATCGTCGGTGATCTTCTTAATAAAAGAGGGAATATCGATTCCTGTCGGGCACGCCTTGATGCAGGGGGCGTCATAACAGTAGAGACAACGACTGGCCTCGAGCAGTGCTTCTGCGTGAGTATAGAGTGGTTTGGCATCTCTGAATACTCTCTCGAGTCGATTGTCTGGCAGGACGCTTTTGAAAGGTATATTGTCTGTCACAGCAATGCACTGCCTAAGCTTCTAAAACTCCAAAAGACTCATCGAGAATTTGAATGGCTTCATTCACTTCATTCTCAGTTATATTAAGGGGCGGGCCGAGTCGAATGGTGTTTCCATAGAGACCTCCCCGGCCGATAAGTAGACCTCGTTTCTTAGTTTCTTCCATCAGCTGGTCAGTTGCTGCGGGATTCGGTGTGCGGTCCTGAATCGTCTCGTCTATGACGAGTTCGATTGCTTGCATTAATCCCATGCCTCTCACGTCACCAATAATCTGTGGATAGGTCTCCTTCAGGCGATCCAAGCCGTAACGAAGGATGCCTCCCATGTGATAAGCGTTGGTGGTCAGGTCGTCCCGTGCAATGATATCGATGGTCGCATTGGCGGCTGTGCAGCTTACAGGGTTGCCTCCAAAGGTGGAGATGGTATTCTTAGTGAGAGATTCTGCAATGGGAGTTGTGGTTATTATTGCACCCAATGGTAGACCATTAGCAATGCCTTTGGCCATGGTTATGATATCTGGCTCCACATCGTATTGTTCGATCCCCCATCTCTTGCCGGTGCGACCCATACCAGTCTGTACTTCGTCAGAAATAAAAATACCACCATATTTCCGTATGACTTCTGCCACAATCTGAAAATATTCTTTCGGGGGAGTAATGAATCCTCCGACCCCCTGAATAGGCTCGATAAGCAGCCCGGCAACAGCTCCGGTAGTGGTGGTTTGAATCAGCTCTTCCACGTCTGTGGCACAGGCAACCTTACAGTCTGGATAGGTCAGTTTAAGAGGACAGCGGTAGCAGTAGGGCGAGAGGGCGTGTTTGACAGCAGAGACCTGCGTCGGGAGTGCTCGCCATGAGGAATGGGCTGTCAGAGACTGAGCAAGAAGTGATCTCCCTGAGTAACCATGACGTAAGGCAATCAGTTCTGAGTTTCCAGTGTAGAGCTGTGCCAACATGACTGCGGTCTCATCAGCCTCAGTTCCTGAGGCGGTGAAAAAACACTTATTGAGTTGATCTGGCGCCATATTGGATAGCTTCTCTGCCAGTTCTACTATGGGTAGAGTGGGGTAGAGGGTCGAAATATGGGTTAACCGCTTTACTTGGGACAGGACTCTCTCATTGACATCCTTGTTGGCGTGCCCGACAGAAATAGTGAGAATGCCGCCGAAGAAGTCCAGATAGCTGTTTCCTTCGAGATCCTTGACCCTGGACCCAACGCCTTCTGTGATGACGATCG
>JBHHUM010000152.1:0-2991 GCA_046861645.1 Fidelibacterota bacterium
CTCCCATGAGAAACCCAGCCATACCACCCGGCCCAGGTCCCACGCCGTAGGGTCATGCAACCGTCCACCCACCGCTCCATCATAATCCGCCCACAGGTTGTTGTCATTATTGAAGGCGTTGATAACCTCGATAAAGATATTCAGTGTGCTGTTCCAAAAGGTGTACCTTCGGCTAAAGTGGATATCAAGGCTATTGGTGGCATAGAGACGATAATTGTTGGGATGTGTACCGTAACCCACATACTTTGTGTAGGGAAAGCCACTATTCCATTGCCATAGCAGGGTGAGGTGCCCCAGCCCCTTCCGATCCAGCTCCAATACCGCCACTACACCATGACGCTGATCCCAGCTCAGGGGGAAGGCGGAACTGGACGTCTGAAACTCTTCACTTAATTGCTGTAGAGAAGTCAGTTCACTGGAGCCGGTTCCTAATGCTGACATGAAGGTATAGCTTACTTCACCGCCGATACCTTCCGATAGTTCCCGACTGAAAACAAATTCCGCACCTCGGATATTGGCATAGGCCAAATTGCGATATTCCACAAACCCAGAGACCGGTATATCTCCCGCAGCGGCAGAAGGATCCAAATAGGTCCCTACATCGATGAGGTTCACTACATCCTTATTAAAGACCGTAGCATCGATCATAGTATGTTCTCCTATGTGGGCACGTACACCCCACTCGTAAGCCACGGTACGGGAGGGCGACAAATCGGGATTACCTAACGTCACTGGAGAAAAACCAGCAGCCGTATTCAAATTAGAATTGGTATAGAGATACTCAAAAGCCGGAATCTGGAAGAAATGGCCATAGTTCACTCGCATTTCACTATCAGGACCAATAAGAAACGCTACACCAATGCGGGGACTGAATTGGCTCTTAGGAGTCGCCGCCACGGTACTGTCATGATCAATCACCCATTGGGTCATATCTTCGGAGATCTGCTGTTCCACCGCGGGACGGGAAGCCTTGGGTTCAAAATAGTCATATCGTAAACCCGTATTAATCACCAATTGGTCATAGTCCATTTTATCCTGTACATAAAGTGCCCCCATCCAGGGATCATAATCGTATTCCGAGTTGTAAGTGACATAACGGCGAAAATCAGGATCAATGGCGGGTAGTTCCCGGATGAGGAGGTTCTTTTTGTAAAGGTCGTACTGGGTAAACTCCACCCCAGTTTTAAGCTGATGATAGTGGGTCAGTTGATTCACATAACCAAACTTGAGAATCTCTTGGACTTCCTCATGATCCATCCACCACGGGTAGTCTCCCGAGAGGACATAATCGCCCTGATCTTCGTCAATACGATAAAACTCCAACAGATCAGTTGCTTGACCGAGGACTGATTTCAGCACAAAATAGTGTCCAAAATTCAAGTGATAAAAAGATTCCGATGACAACGTATGAGTAATGGCCAGGGTCGTACGGTAGCTTTGTCTCCGGCGGGGTGGCAATCCCACCGTATTGTACTTCCACCGATGCTCGTACTCGGTCCACTCCCGTAGAGATACCAGTTCTGTTAACACTATACGAAATGGTGAATCTATCCGGTTGTGCAGTTTCACCACCGAATTCAGCTCCCAGCTTTCACCATCCGGAAAGACTGTTCGACGCTCACCAAATTCTTCGTACTTCCACGGAGAAAGGGGAGCATTCATATTGACCGATCCGAACAGGAAAGTTCCCGATGAGAAAATCCGCCCCTCCAGAGTCGCCTCCATACGCTGATTGTGCGGGGGTTGCCCCTCAAAGGGAGTTAGATTGTCTAAAAGACTTTCATTTTGCAGTTCCAGGCTGGCGGAGAAGGCGTCGTTCCCTTCCCGGGTTAGAACATTAACCACACCGGACATGGCGTTCCCGTATTCTGCCGCAAAACCACCCGTCTGTACGGAGATATCAGCAATGACCTGATTGGGCAGCTGGGCGCTTACCTCTCCTTGGATAGCATCCTGCAGAGGCATCCCATCGACCAGATAGAGGAGTTCAGTCTTCCGGCCACCCCGGACATGACCTTCATGTATTCCCGGCTGCAGTTCAACCACATCTAAAAATGACTGGATGGGGAGTACTTCCATTTGCTCTGCATTGACAAACCGTGTGGTAGCCGTGATATCTTTCTGGAGAACACGCCTCCCCTCCACCACTACGGGATCACCCTGCACAGTACCCTGCACTAATTGGAAGTCCACTGTAGCCCGGAGATCTACATGCACCACGATGTTTTCCTGAACCTGCCTCTGGAAGCCGATCATTGAGGCCTCTACACGATATTTCCCCGGTGCTACCCGGACAATCAGGTAACGACCATCGTCACCAGAAGCAGCACCACCAGTGTATCCAGCAGAAAGCCCCATCCCTGCGATAATGATATTTACTCCGACCAGCGGTTCCCCGGTAACCGCATCGGTTACCCGACCAGCAATGGTACCCCACGTAGCAGGAAACAGAGTGGCAGCAGTTAGCAGAACGGTTACAACAGTCCACGCAATACGATATTGTCTCAACATGCTTATCTCCATACTATATAGAAGAATTTAGTTAACACAGAGCAAAATCCAAATGAAGCCTCTTTGCACAAGTTCGATATTATCCTGTCCAACACCAAACCTAATAGTATAGTCAGATAGTTGAACTCCGATGGAGTTCTGGTAACTCATACAATTGCACTATAAATATTAAACCCGCAAGCGGGTTTCGTTACCACGAGTGAACAATACTTTGACGGCAGTGGTTTTCTAACGATGGTTGGACAATAATATGTTGCAAGCGGTTTTTTGTTCACAGTTGGATAAAACTCCGTCAGGAGTTTAATATTTATAGACCACAAAGAAACACGTCAGTCCAACCCTGTTATGGGTTGAATACTAAAGTGGAATTCTCTCATTACCAAGAAGCAGAATTTTCTCTTCAATTGTATTTAGTCTCCTAGTAAGTCCTTATATCCCGCCTTATCGGGGAGATGAAAAATACTGGAGATATTTTTCAAC
>JBHHUM010000153.1:0-2926 GCA_046861645.1 Fidelibacterota bacterium
AACAGGGCATGGATATGCTGCAGGTAGCCTAAGCGCAGGCTTGCAGGTTCGGCAAAAAATCCACCCAGAGTGACCGTCTCGCAAAAACCCCTGGCATCATTAATGAATAATGAAGATCCAAAATCCTGGGAAACCACTGAGTTGGTGGCCTTCCTGGAGCAAGCAGTTCTGGCCTATCGTCAAGGGACTCCATTGATAGATGATGATACCTATGATCATGTTTATCTGTCGGAGCTACAGCAACGCGCGCCGGAACATCCATTTTTACATCAGGTAGAGGCTGAGCCAGAGTATGGTTTAGGACGGCTTAAGCATCCTGAGCCCATGCTCAGCACGGAAAAATCCTATTCAATTGATGAGACCAGAAAATGGGTGAATAGAATCCTGGCAGAAGCAAAAAATAGTCATATTGACGAGTCGGAGATTAAAGTGATCGTGACTGCAAAACTGGATGGGCTTGCAGCGATGCTTCGTGAGGATGGATTGCTGGTCACTCGCGGGGATGGTGCATATGGAAATAGTATTTCATCTGCATTTGATAAGGGTGTCGTTGATACGGGTGAAGGTATGCCTGGTGTTGGTGAGCTGGTTATGGAGCAGGCCTATTTCGAAACTCATTTGAAACCTCTGGGTTACTCACATCCTAGAAGCATCTGTGTTGGGATCGTTAATTCTGATGAGATTAATGAAGATTTCATGCGGGCATTAAAGGAAGGGGTGATTCGCTATGTCCCCTATTTTACTTTGGCGCGGTGGGAAGGGCCACTCCAGGAGTTGCTTGAGAAGCATGAAGAGATTCAACAGCAGATCAGAGAATCTTCTGAATACCCCGTTGATGGTGTTGTTGCCGAGATTACACATGAAAAACTGAAAAAGATCCTTGGTAGTACGTCACATCACTACCGTTGGCAGATTGCGATCAAACAGCGTGCAGCTTCAAAGCAGGCAACTGTAAAAACAATAATCTGGCAAACAGGAAGAACCGGCAGAGTAACCCCGGTATTGGATGTGGAACCAATCGAGTTGTCCGGTGCCATTGTTTCGCGCATCACTGCGCATCATGCAGGAAATGTAAAAGAACTTTGTCTGGGTAAAGGGGCTGTCATTACTGCAGAACGCTCAGGGGAGGTCATCCCAAAGATTGTGGGTGTGACTAAGCCTGCTGGTGAAACGATAATTCCGAAGAAGTGTGACTCCTGTGGGCATGGTTTGGTGTGGGAGGGAGACTTCCTCACATGTGCAAATCACATGAAATGTCCAGCGCAGATAAAAAATACGCTGGGGCACTTCTTTCGAACGCATGGGCAAGTTGACGGGTTTGGCCCAAAAAGTATCGAGAAGCTGGTAGATGCAGGAATAGATACTCTGGAAAAGATATACGCTTCCAGTGAAAAACAGTTCAAAGAGGCAGGATTTGGAGATGGTCAGTCCAGAAACCTAAAAATGGAATTGAATCGATCACAGTCCGTTCAGGTTGAGGATTGGCGTTTTCTGGCTTCATTTGGAGTTGCAAAACTGGGTAAGGGCGATAGCAGGCGACTACTTCAGCATATACGGCTTGAACATCTCTCCAGGGCAACTGAGGAAGAAATTATGCAAATCGATGGTTTCGGGCAACTTTCTGCGGCAATCATTGTAGCTGAGCTAAAAGAGATGTGGCCGACGATTGAGCATATGATGGAAATTGGGTTTAATCTCGAAGAGACTTTGCAGATTTCAGAATCACATTCCATTGATTCACCTATAGTAGGTATGAAGATTGTTTTTACCGGTAAAATGCTGCGAGCATCACGTGATCAAATGAAGAAGCATGCAATGCAACTGGGAGCAAAAGTGCAGAGTGCAGTTTCAGCCAGGACGGACTTGTTGGTATGTGGAGAAAATACAGGAACTGCGAAAATAAGTAAGGCAATAGAAAATGGTGTACGGATGATGAGTGAAGATGAGTATGTTGAGCTATTGCAGTAAAAAGATGGCCTTTTATACAGCTTATATGGACGCCAATGGAGAATAAGTAATGAATTCAGAACTATCAGCTATAAACATGGATAAATCCGCATTTTTCAAATATGAGATTAGCGAAATATTGAACCCTGAAAAGAAGATTGATCAGCCAAATGGTTTGCGGGAACAGGTTGAGTCATTCGTTAGAGATTGCGCAGGTGCTGCTGATGGCGATATGGATATAAGTTTCCAGGAAAATGGCAGAGGATATTATGCGCATCTGTATGAACTTGAACGATTGAAAGGTATTGGCTTGGATGGCTATCTGGAGTACAGGGATAAGTTGCTTTCTGAGATCAAGGAAGCAGAAGGAAATGGTGAGATGACCCACCAAATGAAGGTTGTATATGACCAGTTATCCAGCGAAGAAGGCTGATTGGCCGGTTCGGCAAGGACGTGAACTAGTAGATCGGTTCCATAATAACATTACAACATTACGAAACTGAGATTTCATCCACCTTAAACTTCCAGTGATATACAACGGGATCTTGGTTGATTTGATCGAGATACTGGAGGATACGCGCTTTTAGGAACTTCACGATGGAACGAAAACCAATTGAACAATAATCTGGTTTTCTTGCTATACAGCAGGGATGTTACAAGGAAACGCCGGCTCGGGAAGTGGCAAGTTTTGCTTGCGGTTTAAAACGCTATGCTCGTTTCCTTTCAACCAGTGAGCGTATAATAGGAACATCAATTCAATCATCGCGAAATTTAACTCGTTCATGGTACCCAGGATACCGCGCGGGTGTATCACGGCGAGCGATTTATGTGGTCGAAGACAGAACACCACGGCTATTGCACGAAACGCGGCGAAACCAAAGAACCCCGGCTTTAGTTTAGCCGGGGGTATCTATTTCCTAGAGGCGCTCCAGCTTGATCGCCGTCAGCGTGCCCGTCATATCGCTTACGTACACTTCGA
>JBHHUM010000015.1:0-40257 GCA_046861645.1 Fidelibacterota bacterium
ATTTCTGAGAAAATAGTTGTTGACGACGGTAAAACCGTCAACTATATTTACGCCCGTTATAATGGCAAAAGATACTAAAAAGACGATCCTCGAGGGCATTGTTTGTCCCGAGTGCAGTGTTCCCTTGCACGATGAGCAACTTCAGGAATCCCTTGTTTGTCCATCTTGTAAGACAGATTTGAAGCAGCCTAAGTTTTTGGACTTCATCGAGTATCTGATCGCCAATGGAATAGTTAGTAATATTGACTTCTTTGATACAGCCCTTTACAGTGATGAGATCGAACGCTTGGATCCTTCTGATCAAGAAGAAGTTGACCCCCAGGATTACGAGAAGAAAAAAGAATCTTTTTCCTTGTTCGAAGATGAAATTGAGAAAATTGTCCAGCAGGAATCAGATGAAATTGAAGAAATGGATGAATGGGAAGGACTTGAAGAGGACTGGGAAGAGTTCAACAGGCGAGATGAAGAAAGTGAGTAGTAATTATGAAGGAAAAAGAAAAAGTCCAGCGTATAGATATTCAACTTGACAGTGATGTCGGTGGTGGTGAATACGCTAATTTTGTGGTCATTACCCATTCTCCAGCAGAATTTGTATTGGATTTCACACGGATTCTTCCGGGGATGAAAAAGGCAAAGGTGAACTCCAGGATAATAATGGCTCCTCCTCATGCTAAAGCATTCTTGAATGCACTAAAGGAAAACATTTCTCGTTATGAGAATAAGCATGGTGAAATAAAACTTCAGGAAAAGGGTGGATTTGGGGACATAGGTATTAAGCCGCCCCCAGATGTACTACCCAACTGATTTCTCTGTCTTTGCTGTCCCAAGCTTCCTGCTGACGCTCTATAGTGTCAAAACTCAGCGAGGTGGGGAAACTTTTCAGTAGTTAGGCAACAGTGATGAAATTTCTCTTCAAAACACTGCTTACCAGTTTTCTAACCTTATGGCTTTCTCTTTCTCCATGGTTGGAGACACACCACTATACTACTTTTCAAAACCGGTATAATCTCGAACAGAAAGGTCTCTGTAAGGAAGAATGTGAAAACCCTGCTCACCGCAGGGGACATATCCATCATAAGTGGTGCCAGGTACGTTTAGCAAAGTATATCGATGAATTACCTTATATTTTATTAAAAGATAACATTGTCTCACTCGACTGTTCACATACAGGGCAGTTACTGTTTTCTGTAACCTCTTTTATAGCTTCACCCAGAGCCCCTCCCGCTTCTTAATCTTCACTTTATTGAAGCTTAACACTCTGATGTAGACACTCCTGGAGTGTGACTCAGAGTAGTGTAGAAAACAGTAAATCTTTTACTTGGAAGGATGATGAAGCGATCAATAATTGCGTGTCTGCTAATTGTCATAGGAGGACGGTCTCAAACAACGGTGAACCCTGATATCAGTATTTTAGGTGATCTTCTCATAGAGAGAAATAGTGGTGATGTAGCGTTTTCAACTTCTGGAGTTGAATTAGCCATTCAAGGATATGTTAACCCCTTTGCTCGTGCTGATATTTTTCTACATGTTCATGATGAAGAGAGTCCGATTGAGTTAGAGGAAGCTTTCTTATCAGTTGAGAGGGGTCTTCCACTGGGGTTGGGTCTAAAAATGGGAAAATTTCGACCTAATTTTGGAAAAATCAATCGAGAGCACGCCCATACCTACTATTACATTTTACCTTCTGTTCCCGCTCAGCAAATTTTAGGTGAAGAGATGTGGTCAAGCCCAGGGATGGAAGCTGATGTATTGTTACCACTGCCGTGGTACAGTAATCTTTCTGTCGGTTATTACCAGGAAGGTATTAGTTCACATGCTCATCAACATATAGATAAAAATGCTAATGTAGATACCAGTTTATTAGAAGAATCAATGATACCTCCAGGATTTACGGGTCGCTGGTCACAGTTCCTTGACTTAAATCAAGTGACCCATGTTGAAGTAGGTATAAGTCACTTTCGAGAGCTGGGGAAAAAGGACCCGGTTACTGTGCTTGCAGGAGATATTAAAGTGAAGTGGCGTCCTGACATTTATCGTTCCCTGACCTGGCAGGCAGAATGGTTCCAAAAGGTGGAATCTGCTGAGTTAGAAGTACAAAACGGAACTCGAGAGACTGTTAGGGCTGGATATATTTGGGTTAACTACCAGTTCAATCGTATCTGGAATACGGGAGTAATTCTCGACTTCTCTAGTAACCTCGACTCAAAGTTTTACCAGTCGTATGGCTTGTTTGTCGGGTTCAGTCCAGTAGAGGAATCATCTGTACTGCGGGTACGCTTTCACCGGTCACATCATGGTGCAGAAGATCCTGAACTGTCACTAGTACTGCAAATGATCTGGTCGTTAGGACCTCATAAACCACATCGGTTTTAGGATAAAGTTGTGAGACAAACCACAATACTACTACTGATCATTAGTTCATTTTCCTGGGGTAAAGTAAACATAGTGGCATCTATTACAGATTTAGCCGATATTGCTGCTCAAGTTGGTGGTGACAGGGTGAGTGTAACAAGTATAGCAAGGGGCAACCAGGATCCCCATTATGTAGAAATTCTTCCTTCTTATATGATGAAGGTACGAAAGGCGGATATCTATTTGGAGGTGGGAGTGGAACTTGATTTGTGGGCTCGACGGATCGTAGATGGCTCCCGTAACAAACATATCAAAGTAATTGACTGTTCGGTAAACATTCCTAAGCTGGAGGTACCAACTGGCAAGATTGACGCGAGTAGGGGGGATATCCACCGTTATGGAAATCCTCATTACTGGCTTGATCCTTTAAACGGTAAGATCATTGCTGAAGATATTACAAAAGCGTTGTCAGCAGTAGATCCTGCGGGACGGATGATTTACGAAGAGAATCTAAGGACATTGACTAATAAGATTGATTCTAAAGTAGCAGAGTGGTTGGAGGAATATTCCAGCCTGCAGAGAGAGAAAGTGATCTTCTACCATAACTCCTGGCCGTACTTTTCAAAACGATTTGGACTAAAAGTGGTCGCCTTTATAGAACCCAAACCGGGGATCATGCCGTCTCCTACTCATCTGCAAAAGCTGATAGAAGTGATTGAAGCTGAAAACATCAAAGTGGTAGCTATGGAGCCTTACTTTAGTGACAGAGCGCCCCAATTCTTGGCGCAAAAAACAGGGATCCAGGTCGTAACGCTCGCTCAATCGGTAGGCGCTCTGTCAGGGGCAGATTCTTACCTGCAAATGATAGAGCTGAATCTGGCCACGCTAATGGAGGTATTGGGGAAATGATATTTGAGTATTTAGATATGATTATCTGGCCGCTACTAGCTGCTCTTGTGTTGACTGGCATTCATGTTTACTTGGGGCTTCATGTAGTGACAAGAGGTGTAATTTTTGTTGATTTAGCATTAGCTCAGGTAGCGGCTCTGGGAACTGCGGTTGGTATTCTTTTAGGTTGGGAGATTAACTCTGGTGCCACCTATTTACTTGCTTTAGGATTCACATTTTTAGGAGCCACACTTTTTTCAATAACACGATCTCTGGACGAACGTATACCTCAGGAGGCTATTATTGGAATTACCTATGTGGTTTGTACTGCCTTGATGATTCTACTTTTCAGCAAATCAGTAGAAGGTGCTGAACATATTAATCATTTATTGATAGGATCTATTCTTTTTGTGACCCCAGGGAGAGTGGCCGCAACTTTTGTCCTTTATTCAGCCATTGGTTTATTCCATTGGCGCTATAGATCACAGTTCATGGCTGCCTCCAGGGGAAATGTCAGTGGGGATGTGAATACTCGTCTATGGGATTTCCTTTTTTACATGACATTCGGTTTTGTCGTTACCAGTTCAGTAAAGATTGCTGGAGTACTACTTGTATTTTCTTACCTGGTTATCCCTGCAGTAGGGGCATTACTTTTTATGAATTCAATTCGAAGCCGCTTGATTTTTGGTTGGATTTTTGGAGTTTTAGGAAGCCTTATTGGAATATTGTCGTCCCTAATGTTTGATATTCCTACTGGAGCAGCTATAATTGTGACGTTTGGATTATTTTTAGTAGTGGATATTGTCTGGTACTTGAGTCTGTCGGGTTCAAACAAGAAACAAGTAGTTTAGAAAGATTTTCCGTAAAATAATTATAGTTGCCCCTGCAGACGGAGTACAATCATTCGGCCTAGCCTCGGTCCTCCGATTATCTCTGTATGTCGATTATCAAGTAAGTTATTGATTGAAGCCCAAAGCTTAAAATGATCATTTATCTTATAACCTAAGTGAAGGTCAAGAATATTGTATGCTTTTATGGTGCCGTAGTAAATCCCTGATTTCCAGGCGAATTGATCCACATGACGTAAATAAGAAGCGATAGAAAATCCTTTTGGTGATTCATATGTAGCCTTGATTGACCATTTGTTCCTCGGGGCATTGATAGGTTCCTTGGTTCCTGTGAGTGGATTTGAAAATTCTGAGATACTCAGGAAAGAGTAGTTGGCATCCAAGATGAGATTACGACTGAAAAAGTAGGTCATACTCATGTCAGAACCCCACATAAAGACTTTTCCATAGTTAAGATAGCCTACCACTACGGGTGGGTTGCCGACGTATTGATTAGTATCCCCAACTACAACAACACCTTTAATGTAGTCTGAAGGGGCATCGAAGAATTTATCAATTGTCAGATCGGGATCATTTGCTACTACAAGAGGGGTTACAAACAGAATGGGGCTAACAAAGCTGTTATACCTACTGTAAAATATATCCAGTGTCCCGTAAATTTGGGGAGTCAACCGACCTTTGTAACCAAATTCCAGGGTTTGTACAATCTCCGGTTTAATAGGTTTAGGATCAATAGGGATATCGTCTTGGAAGGTACCTTTAATACGTGGATCAACGGAAGGAAATAGGAGTTTATAAAGACCATCCCAAATTCCATTACTATTAGCGTCAGTCCATAGTTCGTGTCCTTCAGCAGGTTCGCCCTCGTCAAATACCCCATTACCTTCGGTCCCATTTAAGTCGCAGCCGGTACATTGATAATTGCCATCTAGATCATCCCAGGGTTCACCAAAATCCCAGTGACCGTTGCCGTTGGTGTCAGTATAGGGTTCTCCTTGGATACCATCCGTCCCATAATCATGATAGTCAAACGAGCCATTATTATCAAATTCATAGACATCCACAACGTTACCCCAATAGTCGTAAACGGTATCTGTAGAGCCATCCAAGAAACTCCAATCACCATCGCCATCGTTATCTTCGAAATTCTCCATTCCGACGTTATTATAGAACCAGTATTCTTTTTCGTCACCACTGATATCCCAGAAAGTGAGATAACCATTCTCATCACGGGGATAGAAGTATCCATTTGCTGCACCTTTGGCATACACCTTAAATACCGAAAAGCGCTGCACGAAGATATCCAGAAAAAGTGCCTGTGATGAAGGAGTATTAAATGCCTTTGCCCAGGTCAATCTGAAATTCTGGTTATCGCTGGGTCGGTACATGAGCCCAATTTTAGGAGAAATCTGCAAACCACTTGTTTTACTGAGATCGAATGACCATTTAATAGGGTTCGGTGAGTGATTTTTGCTGTCAAAATCGATGAAATGGGTAAGCTGCTCATGGACGTCAAAACGATTTGCCAGGATTAGTTCCCATTTGTCGGTCAGCTTCGTATTCGATTGAACATAAAAGCCTAGCTCATTGGTAAAGTTTCGATTATCTTCATTCTTTTCGTCAATGCCTTCATCAATCAATCCATCACCATCATTATCGATACCGTCGGCAATGGCTCCCTGGGCATTATCAGAACCATCCAAGGAATCGTAGGAAGTGGGAATAAATCCTTCTCCGGGATCGTACCATTCGTTGTCGATCGTTTCGACCCACTCAGTGGGAGAGCCGTCTTCACCATCACCATCGTTGTCGATCTTATCCCATAGATTATTGTCGTGAAGAATCGTGCCGTAAGTCTGAGGCATGGTACGGAAATAGTCGACACCCCACACAAACCGCTGTCGTTCATTCCAGAATGTCTTGTTGTATTGAACTTGTGCGCTGAACTTCTTGGATGTGTCTTTAATCAGCCCCCCAGTGGCCATGTTTCTGGTTTCACCAGCATAACTTGAATTCATGTAAGTCTGGGCGAACCAGTTCTTGTAAGTCATACGCAGTTGACCGTAACGATAGATCCATCCATCGGCAAGGTACCGGGCTATGCCGGTAATGTTAATGTTTTTAGCCCAGGCATAACCGGTGGCAATGCTCATCTTGAAATCTTCATTGGGATCATAATCAATTCTTATATCTGTACGAATGTTTCGGACATTGAAATCTAGAAAGTCATCTATACCATCACCATTGGAATCAAAGACGCGGTAAGACACTACACTGGAGTCACCTTCACATCCGAAACAACCATCCTGATTTGTATCGAAAAGCATGTTTCCTTCATGATCAAACTGATAATCTCCAAACTTGTTATTGCCATATTCTCCACTTCGGTTTTGAAACTTACTTCCCTTTTCATCGGACTCGTCAATTTCACCATCACCGTCATTATCAATACCGTCGTACCACTTTTCATTCAAGTCATCAATGCCGTCATCGATTCCTTCGTCAATGTAGCCGTTGCCATTATTGTCAATCCCATCGGCGTAAATAATCCCATTATTATTTACTCCTGGTTCACCCGGATCAGGGATACCGTCGCCATCTAAGTCGGTAAAATCGGAACTGTTACCATCATTGTCCAGTCCATCAGCCTGTGCTACCCAGGCATAGAAAACCCCGTTTTCCATATACCAGTCAATACCCAAACTATCAAGATATTCTGCAGTTAATTCTCTATCATCATTTGGCCAGGGGTCAGCGATAGGTACGGCGGTAAAAGGATTACCTGATTCTAGATAGTTTGTCTGCCAAACCGCATCGAGTCCATCTCTAGTGAGGTCCCAGTTACCGATGAGAGCAAAATGATGTCCTTCCCACTCACCTTTGTTGAAATGGCGCCAGTCATCTGCCTCGAGGTAAGCACCGGAAACTTTTATGCCCCAATATTTCCATGCCTTGGCAGCACGAGCTGAAAACTTCTTAAGGTTGCGATCCCCAGCCTGGAAGTTGAGCACTAATGGATCAGAGAATCGGGGAGGTTTGGTTACTATATTCAGCACACCACTATGCGCATTTGGGCCGTAAGTGGCGGAGGATGGTCCCAGTACTACTTCAATTTGTTGTACGTCGTCAGACGTCACTGGGATTACATTATAGGCTATCAGTCTGAGGGAGGGGACATTTGCCATTCGTCCATCAGTAAGAGTAAGCAAGCGGGAACTGAAACTGGAATTGAACCCCCGGGCACTCAGATTGTAACTGTCCACTCCAGACTGAGTAAAATCAACTCCCTTGATGGCTTTCATATAATCCCCAAGGTTGGTGTTGCTTTCACGCCTGATATTGCGTTCGGTAATCACGGATATAGCAGCCGGAGCGTCTTCAATACGTTCCTTGCGCCGGGAAGCAGTAACCACGTAGGTCTGAAACTTGATAGCGGATGAAGTAAGTTCAATATCGACTATCTCCACAGCATCCTCTTCTAACTGGACACTCTGGGAAGCACTATTATAACCGATATAGCTGGCTTTAACCAGGTAGAGTCCAGCAGGTAGGTTTTCTACACTGTAAGCTCCATTAAAATCCGTAGCAGAACCAGTTGGCAAAGGTAGTGTTTCACTGGTAATAATTACATTAGCCCCCATCAAGGGTTCCCCATTGTCAGCATCAATAATGCGACCTTTGATGGCTCCACCTGCCAAGAGGTATATAGGTACAATACCAGATATTATAAGAAACAGAACAAATCTCTGTTTCATCATATTTCTGAAAATTCCCCCAAGTTAGCAATCAACCCCGCTTTAAGATAAGCGGGGTTGATTGGTTTTCCAAAATTATCCGGTAAGAGACCGGATTATTTAATTAGCAACATCTTGCCCATCAGCTCACGATGGTCTGCCTGTACCTTGTAGAGGTAGACACCGGAAGGAACTGGGTTACCAAGGGCATCTTTACCGCGCCAGGTGATAGTATAACGGCCTGGCTTACTGTAGCTTTGGTAAATCGTGTTAATTTCCTGACCGAGTACGGAATAAACAATCACTTTCACATCCGCGTTCTTATCCAGATCAAAAACGATATTGGTAGTGGGGTTGAACGGGTTAGGATAGTTGCCCTGAAGGGCAAATGTCTCTGGAATCGTCTCGCTGTCATGTTCTACGCTTCCCTCTACAGACTCGAAGTATGCATAAACTACACGGGTCTGTTTATCCCAGGTGCATTGATTACCCATTTCAAAAACTAGCCGACCGTCACCAGTTATAGGATCATAGTCATGATCGGAATCATCCGGGAATGTCCATGCACCAGCACTTGCTTCAGTAGCGGCACCAATGGCATAAACTACTCCAGCAACCAGAGCGTCTTCGATATCCATTCCGCTTACGATCAGGCTATAAACATAATCGTATACGGCTGTAAGGATAGCAGCTATAACCTCTGAAGAGACTCCAAATGTTGTCAGCGTTTGATCTGCAGCGGACTCAATCGCAGCCTGTAAATTCGTGCCGTCGTATAGAGCGCTGAAAGTCCCCGTGAATGTTGCAATAGCGGTCATATCGTTGTAGGTGAAGTAGTAGCTGGTGAATTGCAGTAGTTCATCGCCACTGAAAAGATCGCCATCATCTCCGGCAGGATCAAAGAGATACATCCAGTTGGCATCGAGTTCTTCGTCAAAAGGCCAGTTTTCGCCGGCAGTAGGGAAATCTCCTACGGGAAGATCAAGACCATATGTAGAGTTCAAACCAGCTACGAAATCCTGATCAGCAGGTAATTGAGCGACACCCATGATTCTATTGAGATTGCCTTCAGTATCTACTCCACTGTCAGAATCTGGGCCATCAGTTGCGTCCCATTCGATGGTGATGGTTGTAATAGCGCCGTCACCGTCTCTTACTACGGTAACCCAGCCGTGGTTCTCCTGACTCTGATCCATACTGTACAGGTCGAAGATATTCGATTCTACGACACCAAATCCTCCACCATTATCGACTCCATCCCACTCATATGTACCTGCATCCTGGATTGTGGGGATGTAGGCATAGGTAGAGCAGTTCTCGGTAGTAGTAGTGGGGTATGTGCTGGTTGGGATCTGAAAAGTGCCATCGCTGTTGAGTGTGATCGTTAAGTCGATGCCGTAAGCTGCCAGTCCTTCGGGAGTCAATAGTTCGTCAGGTGTAATGGGAGCGGCAATCGTATCGCCCGGAGCGTATTCAGACACCGGATAATCAAACATGGATGTCACAGCGCTGGGCCAGGAGAGTACTAAAGCGGGGCTGCCATCAATATCGGCTTCGGCATCACCTGAATCCCGGGCTACATCATAATACTGTATTTGTACACCTTCTAGGTGGAAAGTTCCACTCAGGCCTTGAGCTGGTAGACTTCCACAGATTAGGCACAAGGCAAAAGTCACCAATAGCCATTTAGCTTTCATTTAAGGGTCCTCCACTTATGATGAGTAAACAAAAGGTCAATACTTACTTTTCAGCTAAGGTAGACAAAGTTTATGGTAGAGCGCAACACTTTTTTATAGTTGTATATCGATGTAGTGTCTGGGATCAATTCCTTAAATTATTGAACTTCAGTCCAAGTTCTCAGCGATAATATCTGCTACATCTTTAACCTGTATCGGTTCTTGACCTTCAGGTGATAACGGAGCCAGACCCTGATTCATCATACCAAAACAAAAATTGCAGGCCGTAACAATTGTTCCTACACGTGAGTCAACCACTTGTTGTGCCCGGACGAGATGGGTGCGACCGGTGGTTTCTTTTTTCCACCAGAGGCCACCTCCCGCACCACAACAAAGAGTCTTTACACCAGATTCAGGTAGCTCTTGGAAATTAGGTGCAACTGCCTGTATAGCTTTTCGAGGAGCATCTACTTCCTTCATTATACGTGCCAGATTACAAGGATCATGGAATGAGACTTCACCATCCAGACCTGGATTTACTACGATCTTTCCTTCCTCCATGAGTCGGGAAATGACTTGCGTGTGATGCTCAATCTCGTAGGGGACATCTCCATATTTGCTATACTCATTGGAGAGTGTAATCAGACAGTGCGGGCAGAGGGAGGTAACTTTTTTGGCTGAAGTAAGTAACTTCAGGTTGTGCTCTCTTAAAAGTTGGAAGGTCATTTTATCGCCCAGGCGATTGGCTGGATCACCTGAACACCACTCGTCCTTTAGAATTCCATAGGTAACCCCGGCAGCGTCGAGAATCTTGGTAAAATTTTCTACAGATTGGAGGAAGTCAGAGTCGAGATTGTATCTGGCAAAGCAGCCCAACCATAGGACGTATTCCTTATCAGGTGTCCAAGCGGGGAAACGTTCATCCAGAGGGCTTCCAAAAAGTCCTTCACTATTCCCGGTTTCCTGGAGGTTCATAAACAATCTCTGGTACTCTTGGGGTACTTGACCTTCAACGAGAACCTGTAAGCGCCTGATTTCATCGGCTTTTTCAACCTGGTTACCGACTGGGCAGGCAAAGGTACATGCTTGACAGGTAGTACATTCCCAACCCGCTTCAGGATTGATCTGGTTCAATACACTGGTATCTCCATTGTCCAAAAGAGGTTCGCGGAGATCCAGGATGAAATGCTCTTTTGGGCTTAACAGAGCTCCACCCCGGCTGGCAGGACAGACTTCAGTACAACGGCCGCATTCTACACAGGCGAAAATATCAAGAGCTTGGTTTTTAGTCATTCTGGGAAGTTCTGCTAAAAGATTATCGAGCTCTTCTTCAGAAGAATCCATATCGATAATTACAGGAGTATGATAGGGTGTTTCCAAAGGCCTTAAAAAAATATTAAAAGGGGCGAAGATCAAGTGCAGATGTTTTGAACGTGGTATCAATATGAGAAAAGCTAAAATGAGAATTGCGTGGCACCACCAGTTTACCTTTTCGGCCAGTTCAGTGGGAGCCATTTCACCGTAGATGAAGGTGACCATAAGTAGGAAAATGAAGGCAGCCACCATACCGGAGGAAAGGGATAGTTTCCCCAGGAATTCAGGGCGTAAGAGGAAGCGGCGAATAAAAAGAAATACAATCCCGATATTGACTAGGATAGCAAAGGGGAGAGCAATGAGAGTATAGGTGTGTCGGAGTTCTGTAGATAAAATGCGCTGATTGAAACCGAGGGCGAAATGATCCAGTGTGATGATAAGGAAAACCAGAAATCCCCAAAAGACCAGACCGTGCATTAGTCCAGGCCAGAATCTTCCTCCAATCACTCTTTTATGGAATAATACTTCCAAGACAGTTCTTTTCAATCTGAAAAGGAAATGATCCCCGTGCAGTCGTCCACTTCCAGTACCGACAATTATAAGCCGTCGGCTGATTTCATTGATGAACTGAGAAATAGTCAGAAAGATCAACAAGATAAGGATGATCTGTTCTGTGGAAGAGAAAGTCACGAGTGTGTCAGCTTAATAGTTGAAGAGGTTAATTTTTTGCTTCTTTAATAGCTTTCGTAAGCTTAGGGATAATTTCAATAATGTCTCCAACGATACCATAATCGGCCAGCTCGAACATAGGAGCATCGGGATCTTTATTAATGACGACCACGTTACGGGCACCCTTCATTCCCACCACATGCTGGATGGCTCCGGAGATACCAAGGGCGAGATAAAGTTGAGGGGTTACGGTCTGTCCCGAGCTTCCGATCTGATGATAAGGAGGTAGCCAACCAGCATCGACGACAGGGCGGGAAGATCCAATCTGAGCACCTAAAGCATTGGCCAATTCGCGTACCTTGGACAGGTTTTCCTCCTTGCCGATGCCCCGGCCAATAGCAACAATGAGTTCAGCAGTAGAAAGGTCCACTTCTCCTCTCACTTCCTGAACTGGTTCTTCATATTTAGTTTTTATAATACTTTCATCAAAGGAAATGTCGATAGTTCGAATCTTTGCTGAGCCACTTTCCACCATGTCGTCCTGAAAAGCTGCAGACTGGAAAGTAACGAGCCACGGTGCTGTACTGGTAGGAGTCGTATCTGCTGACATTTTGCCTTGAAATACTTGCCGAGTGAATACCGGTTCGCTGTTCTCTATGTGGTAACCTATATTGTCAGCTATAAGTGGCTTAGCTAAAATTGTGCTGACCTTGGGGAGAAAATCACGAGCCTGATAAGTGTGTCCAGAGATTACATACCGGGGTTGTTCTGCTTTAATAATCTGACTGACAGCATAGGCATATCCTTCCGCACTGTAACTTTTCAGTTGAATATGATTTACTTTCAGAACTTCCTGTAAATCTTTGCTGGCTGTTTCTTGAGCAAGTTGATCGATGCCTTCGCCCAGGACTAAAGCTGCTGCTGATCCCTTTATATCCTTTGCCAAAGCCTGTCCAGCTGCGATTGCTTCCCAGCTCATGCGGTGGATTTTTCCGTTGTGGTGTTCGAGAATGATAAGTATATCCACGGCTATAGGACCCTTATCTCACGCTTCAAGATTTCTACCAGTTTTCCAGCTACCTGCTCGGCGTCTCCTTCTATCATTTCTGTTCTTTTAGTTTTCTGAGGGACGTAAACCTTCGTTATCGACTGCAGGGTGTCAGCAGAACTAAGTTTTTCTTTTGAGATAGTATTAATTTCCTTCTTTTTGGCTCCCATGATTCCTTTTAACGATGGGTAGCGAGGAGTGTTAATACCGGATTGGATAGTGATACATGCCGGTAACTCCATGTTGAGCCACTGAACCCACCCTGATTCAAGTTCCCGCTTTATACGTAAGTTAGTCCCTTCCAATTCGGTTTCCATAACGAGCGTAGCTGTCGACATTCCCAGCATTTCTCCCAAGATGACTCCTGTCTGACCAGTTCCAATGTCATCAGATTGCAAGCCAGTAAGAATCAAATCAAAATTTTCATCCTTAACAGCGGTTGCTATGAGGGTAGCAATAGTGAAGGGATCGGTAGTATAGGGGAATGATTCCACAATATGTATCCCCCGATCGGCTCCTTTTGATAGACCCTCACGAATTGTGCGGGATACTCGTTCCGGCCCCAGACTGATTACTGCTACTTCACCTTCTCCGAGTTTTTCCCGGATTTGAAGTGCTTCTTCAAGGGCGTAGGAGTCGCTCTCGTTAGCTGTAAAAGTAACATTATTTTCCTGTATCCAATTGTTGTCTGGATTAAGACGTAATGAGGAATCTGGACTGGGTACTTGCTTTAATAAGACGCCTGTTTTCACGGGAGCAATTCCTTCGACAATCTAACCGGTATGTTTAATAAGAATGGATCGAAAATTACATCTCATCATAGCAAGAAACAAGTAAGCAGAAGAATTTCCCAGAACCAAAGTTTCTTTTTCCTGAGGATTAGTTTAGAAGTAGTTAATAGATTTTCATTGTCCTGACTACGCTAAAAAATCATACAGTAAGAGTAGCTAAGAAGTTGATTCAGGTAGGACGAAAACAGGGAAACTTAAGGGGGATAGATTAGCATACAATCGTAGTCCATTGAATTAATAGCAGGATTATCAAACAAATGAAAGATAAATTTTTTAATTATAGCAACTCATGGAGGAATAATATCCATCTATTCATTGCACTTGTACTGAGTAGATAGCTCATTTATATTCGACGGCTTTTAATAGGACATTGACGAGAACCTGATGAGAAATCTCCTACTGCCCATATTTATATCCTTTTGCACTATTTCGTTAACAGCCTCCACAAATAGTCTGGAGTTTGATCCATCGCAGTTGCATCTACGCATCGCTTATGCGATGAGAACAGCAACTGCTCCCACTATAGATGGACGTCTTGTGGATCCAGAGTGGGGTTCGGCAATTCCTATTAGTTCCTTCTTACAGTTAGAGCCGGATAATCTTGCTCCTGCTACAGAAGCGACTGAGGCGCGCATACTTTTCGATGATGAGAATATATATGTTGCCATTAGAGCATACGACTCAGAGCCTGACAAAATAGTAGCTCGTCTGGCTCGCCGTGATGCTTGGATGGAAGCTGCAGAGAATAGTGCTGATTGGGTGGGTGTAATGTTTGATAGCCGCAATGATGATCGCACTGCTTTTGTGTTCGCGGTGAATGCTGCTGGTGTTATGATAGACAGTTATGTTTACAATGATGACAATTTCGATCTCTCTTGGGATGGGGTATGGGATGTGGAAGTAAAAATTGATGATGAAGGGTGGTCAGCAGAGTTTGAAATACCGTTTTCGCTTTTCAGGTTTAATGCAGGAGAAGATCATGACTGGGGATTTCTTGTAGATCGGGGTATTCAGCGCAAGCAAGAATATCAACGATGGCCTGGTAAAAAGCGCGGAGTAGAAGGTTTAGTGTCAAGATTTGGTATTCTCAAAGGAATTGAAGACATTCCTGCACCGAAACAGATTGAGATTCTTCCTTATGTATTAGGAGGTCGCCAGGCCGAAAATGATGATCCCCTGGCGTGGAATATGGGGCTTGATGTGGAATACGGTTTGGGGAGCAATGCTACTCTAAATATCACCTTCAATCCTGATTTTGGACAGGTTGAAGCCGATCCGTCTATCCTAAATTTGACAGCGTTTGAGACTTTTTATGAAGAGAAGCGTCCCTTCTTCATAGAAGGGGGTTCTTTCTTTAAGCAAAGAATTCAGCAATTTCATTCCCGTAGAATTGGGAGAGAACCTAACCACTACTTTCCTGACACCGGTTCTATTATTAATAAGCCAGATATGACTACTATTTTAACCGCCGCTAAGGTTACTGGTAAGACTTCGTCTGGTTTAGGATTTGGCATAATTGAGAGTATCACTGACGAAGAATATGGAATCTGGCAATACTTAGATAGTGATTCCAATACTGTTACCGAAAACTTCCTTCTGGAGCCCTACACCAATTATCTGGTTGGTCGTATAGACAGACCTGTATTTAATAGCGTTTCTACGGTGGGTATGATGATCACTGATGTTCGTCGACAAGGTAGTCATTCTTCCAGCACTGGTGGAGTAAATTGGGATCTGAGCTTTCTAGACAACAAACTTGATTTAACCGGTCAGCTACTCCTGTCCCGAACCAACAGTATCAAGGGACATGCAGGCAGATTTTTCATAGGTTATGATGATCCTGTTTGGTGGGGTATAGGAAGTGCAGTTTCCTGGTACGAGGATACCTTTGATCCCAATGATCTCGGATTTCTGGATAGAAGTGGAGTGTGGAATCTGATGACCTTCATAAATATTCGCAAACAGGATCCTTGGGGTCTGTTTCTTAGAAATGATCTACATTCCTTTTACTTCTATAAAGCAAGAACAGATGGATTGTCTTTGCCTGGAACCTTAGGTTGGGAGCAGTCCAATTTGACCAAGTACTATTGGGCTTTTGGTATAGGCGGTGAGTACAATTTCTCATCTTTTGATGATGCTGATATTTTCAAAGGTTCTCCCTGGGTGATTGGCTCTCCCAAAGCAAATTCTTTATGGGGTTGGTTTAGGAGTGACTCTCGTAAACCTACTATTCTTCAGGGATCATATGGCTTTGGAGCAGATATTTTAGGAGGTTCAGGCTATAGAACATCCCTAGATGTCATTCTAAAGCCGACTGATTATCTCGATATTTCAATAAATGCTGTGCATAGTATTCTAAAAACAAGAAAGGAGTACATTACTACAAATTATGTTTCTGGTGACACAAATATCATATACAGTAATTCTACACAATTTATGGATGATATACAGCTACATATAAACTGGACGTTTACAAATGATATTACGATTCAGTTGTTTTTACAACCCTTCAATGCAGACGTGAATTACTATAATTTTAAGCGATTGATGGCACCTAAGTCACTTATCTTCGAGGAGTACCCTTACGGAAGTGATCCAGATTTTAAATTGCAAGATATAATTGGTACCTTTGTATTCAGGTGGGAATATTCCCCAGGAAGTACACTTTTCGTTGTTTATAACTTAAGTGAAAGAGGATATTATTCAGCGGACCTGTCAGAGTGGAGCAAAACCAAAGAAAATGCTCTGTTTATCAAACTGAATTATTGGTTACAAATGTGATACAATTTTATGGCATTGGTGGAGCAATAAGGTGTACCAGTTCTATGTTAAGTTCAGCTGCATGTTTTGAAATACGCTTATCTCTGTAAAACTCTCCATAGTAAATACATAATATTCCAGAATTAGCAATCATTTTAAAGCAATTATAACAAGGGCTGGCAGTAACGTAAATCTCAGATCGATCTATTGCTACTCCGTTGCGGGCAGCCTGAACGATTGCGTTTGCTTCCGCATGAATGGTTCTAAGACAATGACCATTCTCCATTTCATGGCCTACATCATCACAATGTTGAAGTCCACGGAGGCTACCGTTATAACCAGTAGATAGAATAGTTTTGTCACGTACTATTACAGCTCCGACATGTTTTCTATCACAAGTTGAACGTGTAGCCACTTCTTGAGCAATATTCATGAAATATTCTTGCCAACTGATCCTTTTCTGAGAGTTATTCATAGGTTGTGGTTTTTGCTGAACCAGGATAATGGATGAACCTGCATAATTAGAGTCGAAAAATGTACTAAATTTATTTCACAAAAGTTATATTGAATCAAGTTAATTATAATCAAATAAAATTAAACTTATCAAGGGAGGAATAAGAAATGAAATCCTTCCTGCCTTTATCAGTTAAATTATCTGATTCCATATGTTTAGGATAGTCAAACAATGCTGAGGTAAATACCCTAGTGCAAGGACAGATCCATGTACTCAAGCTGCTGTGAATGCAGCAGCAGATGTAAATGGAACCCAGTAATATGGTACTGGTTTTATGTTTAGAATAATCGGAATGGGAATATCTTATGTAATTGAGACAGACCCTCCAGCCACCTGGTTAATAGGTATGGATGCAAATGATGCTGCCATATATACCGTTTGTAATAAAACTGAAGCGAAAAAAATACAGAAGAAAAAATCACTTATCGGTTATCTTACCTATACTGAGTTTACCTGTTGTTAATAGTCAGTACATTCGTTTAAGAAAGATTGCTAATGCGAATTTTGCTTAAACACTGTAATTGTCGAGCAAGGTTCACCATAGAGGATATGATCGGCATGTTGAGCCAAGTGGGCCGTGATGATCAGATAAGACCAGGTAGGAACTGGGACATCACTACATCCTTTAATTAAGACTTTCTTACCGTAATACTGAGACCAGTCTATAGCATTCACTGCTTGACGGAAGGGTTGTTCTTTCAGGATACCGTTGTCGAGGAAATCGTCGAGGTAGATAGTTTCCATTAAACCGAAAAGGATGTTCCACAGCCACAGGTACGCTGGGCATTGGGATTATTGAACCTGAATCCTCCTGAAAGAAGATCAGTGGAAAAGTCTATTTCCATTCCCTGCAGATAGAGTAAAGACTTCATATCTACAATTAGCTCAATACCGTGATGATGATAAACTTTATCGAACTCACCTTTCTCGTTGTCCCATTCCAATTGATAGCTCATTCCAGAGCAGCCACCACCCTTAACGGAAGCCCGGAGGTAAGTACCTTCATCACTCGTACGTATCTTAAGTAATCGCTCTGCCGCAACTTTGGTAATCGTTACATCTTGAAGAATTTGTTCATCCAAATTTGTCATTTATTACTCCCACTGTTTTGAACTTACTTCTGGGTTCCTTTTAGCTTGAGGTGCAAATCCTAATTTTGATTTAGCTTCTTCACTCATCATTTCCGGATTCCACGGTGGATCGAATACTACTCGCACACTGGCTTCAGAAATGTCGGGTACGGCTTCAAGTTTAGATTTGATATCCTGAGCCATATGGTTGCCCATGGCACATCCTGGGGTGGTTAAGGACATAACGATATTTACATAACAGTTGTCATTTTGATCCTGTATCTGGATCTCATAAATAAGACCGAGATTCCACAGATCGATAGGAATTTCAGGATCATAACACTGTTTTAGAATTTCCACTACTTGGGCTTCGGTGACTGACATGATCTTCTCCTTCAATGGGTGACGTCATAGAGGGTCATTTTATCGAATAAACCACGGATATTCTCGTTGATGCGCTGGATGGGTAATTTGATGCAGCAAGTTTTTAAAAGGTCGCAATCTAGATCAACAGAGCAATCAACCATTCCTATCGGTCCCTCCAGCATTTCAATAAAATCGGTCATTGAAATATCAGAAAGATTTACGGCCAACTTATAGCCCCCCCGTGCCCCCTGAACTGGGCGAAGAATCTCCTTTTTTGCCAGCTCCTGTAAGATTTTTGCCAGCAGAGGCAGCGGGATGCTGTATTCCTCAGCTATCTCCCGGGCATTCGTTAGCACATCATTTCCTGTAAGTTGTAGATGCCTGAGGGCAATGAGTGCGTATTCGGTTTTCTTGGTGAATTTCAGCATATCTATTTAGATCCCATGCTAGGTTGCCAAATTAAGTGCAGGTTAATTTTTAGGCAAGGTACATCCATCAACTTGTACCCATAAATTCTCTGGCTTTTTCGATGGCGGTGCTAAGAAAGTCGATTTCTTCCTTGGTGTTGTAGAAATGGAAGCTGGCTCGTGTGGTTGCTGGTACACCTAACCTGTCCATAATTGGTTGAGCACAGTGGTGACCGGCTCTTATGGCAATATGTCGTTGATCAAGTATCTGAGCCAAATCATGTGGATGAATGTTGTCGACATTAAAGCTGATAACCGGTCCACGTGGATTAGCATTACCATAAATCGTCAATCCTGGGATGTTACTTAGGGTAGACAATGCGTATTGAATCAATTCTCTTTCATGATTGATGAGTGCCTTCCGATTTAGGGGTTTTAAATAATCAATGGCTGCCCCTAATCCTATTGCCTGGGCAATTTTTGGTGTGCCTGCTTCGAATTTCCAGGGTACTTCATTCCAGGTTGAATTATCCATGGTAACCTGTTCAATCATCTCTCCACCACCAAGAAATGGGTCCATTATTTCCAACAGTTCTTGTCTTGAGTAAAGTACACCTATACCTGTAGGCCCAAGCATCTTGTGTCCAGAGAAGACTAGGAAGTCGCAGTCGAGTGCTGTGACATCTACCGGGGAATGGGGTACGCTTTGGGCAGCATCAACCAATGATAAAGCCCCTATATCTTTGGCTCGGGCAATGAGTTGGGCTACAGGATTTATAGTTCCTAGAACATTTGACTGGTGAATCATAGCTACGATCTTTGTCTTTGGATTGAGCAATTCATCAATCTTGGAAAAATCCAAGTTGCCATTTTCCAGTATAGGGATGTAGCGGAGAGAAGCTCCAGTATCCCGGGAAGCAAGCTGCCACGGGACGATATTACTGTGGTGTTCCATTTCGGTGATGAGAATCTCGTCTCCAGGACGAAGGTTATGTCGTCCCCAGGCATAAGCGACCAGATTTATAGATTCTGTTGCCCCTCCTGTAAAGACGATATGACTGCTGTCTGGAGCATTAATGAACTGTGCTACTTTCTGGCGGGCTCCTTCATATTCTTCAGTGGCTCTTTCTCCCAGGGAATAGATAGCACGGTGTACATTGGCACTGTATTCTTCATAATATTCTTTAACTGCGGCAATGACAGAGTATGGTTTCAAGGTAGTAGAAGCGTTATCGAGATAAACGGGTACAGTGCCACCATCTTTAGACTGTAAAATCGGGAAATCCTGGCGAAGAGCTTCCACGTTCAGTTCGGGAATAGTGGTTCTCAATTTTTCAGTAGGTATCATCATCCCTACATCATTCCTAGCTTTAACTGTGCGGCTTCAGTCATCATACTCCGATCCCAAGGTGGATCCCATACCAGTTCTACGGTTACTTCTCCTACACCGGGGATATGACTGATCTTCTGTCGGGCATCGTCAGCAATCAGTTCACCTAAACCGCAACCAGGAGCTGTTAGAGTCATCTTGATTTCAATATTTGTGCTTCCATTTGTCTGAGGTTTCAGTTCGCAAGAATATATAAGTCCCAAATCTACTATGTTTATGGGGATTTCTGGATCGTAACAGGTCCTCAGAGCATCCCAGACAAGTTTACTGGTCACTTTTTGAGTATTATCACCGTCTTGAGTAGTTGAGAGAGCCGTGATCTTTTCTCCAATTGTACTATCCGGGATAGACTCCATACCGATGGCATCGGCATCTTTGCCATCAATACGAACCAGACTTCCCCGGATGAAGAGGGTATAGCTTCCTCCCAGGGCTTGCGTGATGGTGGCTTCATCACCTTTCCGGAGGGTTACAGATTCACCATAGGGTATGAGGATAGCCTGACAATCTCTGGTAAACGTAACCTGCTTATTATTCTCCATAGTTTACTCTGTCTTCGCGATAGCTTTTGATCCTACTAACGCATTTTTAGCGGTATGCCAGGCTAACATGGCACATTTTACCCGTGCTGGATACTTATGAATACCAGAGAGCACGGCTAATTTGCCCAAGTCACTATCTGGGATTTCTCCTGTAGTAGCCATTCGTTGAAATGTTTGGAAGAGAGCTATGACCTCTGTTCTGGTTTTTCCCTTGAGAACAGTAGTCATTATAGATGCGGATGCTTTAGAAATGGCACAGCCTGAACCAACAAACTTTACGTCCTCGACTAATTCATCTGTCATCTTCAGGTAGAGTGTTAACCGGTCGCCGCAGAGGGGGTTGAACCCGTCAGCTTTAGCTGTGGCATCAACCAACTCTCCAAAATTGTGAGGGTTTTGGTTGTGGTCCAGGATTAACTCCCGGTAGAGTTCCCTTAGATCGTCCATTACGATTTATGACTCATTAATGTCAACAGCCAGTTGGAGAGGATTCGGTAGAGGTAGATATTTACGGCTCCAATTTGGACCTCATCAATAATTTCATTGGCAAAGCCATTTATTAATAAACTCTGGGCGGTGAGTACGTCTAAGCCACGGGATCGGAGATAAAATATTGCGTCCTCATCTAACTGACCTGTAGTGGAACCATGTGTACAGCGTACATTGTCAGCGTAGATCTCCAATTGTGGATTGGAGTTAACCAGTGCTTTTTCTGATAAAAGCAGATTCTTATTAGACTGTTCAGCATTAGTAATTTGTGCTTCCTCTCTGACGATTATACGCCCATTGAAAACACCCCGGGATGAATCAGTGTGGATTCCTTTGAAGATTTCGCGACTACTTCCGTGAGGTGCTTGATGGTCAATAAGTGTATGATTGTCCTGATGTTGTTCTCCAGAAGCTAATACCAGACCGGAGAGGTTACACTCTGCTCCTTCGCCGACTAACCTGACGCGAAGATCATTACGACTCAACCGGGCACCAACGGTAAATATCGCAGAAGTCAGCACGGCATTTGTATGAACTTCTGCCTGAGTTACCGCCAAGTGGTCGACGATAGTTGCTTCTTCTTGAATTTTTACATGGTGGAGAACTGCATTGTGATCGATCTTTATTTCTGTGACAACATTGGTCAATGATGGACTACCATCCCAGCTGGCATAATGCTCAATGATTGTGGCTTCACTACCTTCTTCGAGGAAGATTATATTGCGATAGTTATACATGACTTCCTTTTCGTGGGTAGTGGTAAGATATAGAATATGAATGGGTCGGGGGATTACCTCTCCTTTGGGAACGTGAATTAAGACACCGTCACTCATAAAGGCAGTATTAAGAGCCACAAAGGTTTCATCGTAAAAGGTTGCCAGGTTGCCCAGTAAGGAGTCAATCATTTTTCTTTCCTGAATCGAAGCCTCAGAAAATAGGTTTATCACACTTGCCTGCGCTGCTGCCTTTTGAATGAAAGATAGTTCGGTTGAGTAATTACCATCTACGATTACAATTGTAGAAACATGCTGGGGATCGATCAAGAAATACTGAAGGTCTTTCTTAGTAAGCTTGGGATACAAGGTCGGGGCAAGAGCGTATTCACTTTTAGCCAGTCGGGAAACATCTGTTTCCCGCCAGTCTTCCATGTTAGTAGTGGGAAACCCCAGCTCGCAGAATCGTTCCATAGCTTGGTATCTTAGTTCAAGAAGTGAAGATTTTTGACCATCCTGTGACTCTGTTAGCAGTTGAAACTGTTGTCTGAAGTTTTCAAATGTTTCAGTCATATTTTTAGGTAGGAACTACATCTTCCTCGAGCCAAGAGTACCCTTTATCCTCAAGTTCATGAGCCAGCTCTTTATCTCCTGTACGAACGATACGACCATCCAGAAGAACATGAATCACGTCTGGTTCCATATACTGCAGGATTCGCTGGTAATGAGTGATAACTACTATAGCCCGATCTTCCCTTCGATAATTATCTATCCCACGGGCGATGATTTGTAGGGCATCAATATCAAGTCCAGAATCGGTTTCGTCCAGAATAGCTAAACGGGGTTCAAGTGTTAGTAGTTGCAGTATTTCGTTACGTTTTTTTTCACCGCCAGAGAAACCTTCATTTACAGCTCGTCGCAGATAACTTTCATCCATGGCTACTTTCTTCATTTTTTCTTTAATGAAGGTAAGGAAGTCCATAGCATCCATCTCTTCTTCACCACGGTATTTCCTGAGGGCATTTACCGCAGCCTTAAGAAAGTAAGTATTATTGACACCCGGGATGGTTACAGGGTACTGAAAAGACATAAAAATGCCCTCCAGAGCTCGCTTTTCAGGGCTCATTTCAGTTAAGTCCTGTCCATTGAAAAGAATTTCTCCTTGAGTGATTTGATATTGTTCTCGTCCTACGATGACATTGGCGAGGGTGCTCTTACCAGAACCATTCCGTCCCATGATAGCATGGAGTTCTCCTGTTCCAACGGAAAGGTTGAGTCCTTTCAGGATTTCTTTTCCTTCTACTTGAACATGTACGTCATTGATTTCTAACATAGAGTCTCCATTTCCAGTTTAGTCGGAAGGGAGTCCTATCCAACGCTCCCTTCCAGACTAACTTCCAGCAGTTTTTGTGCTTCCACGGCAAATTCCATAGGCAGCTCTCGGAAAACCTCCTTGCAGAAGCCGTTTACAATCATTGATACTGTATCTTCTGTGGAGATGCCCCGTTGGTTGCAATAGAAGATTTGATCCTCACCTATTGTGGATGTGGATGCTTCGTGTTCCATCTGAGCGGACGGATTCCGGACGTCAATATAGGGAAATGTGTGAGCGCCACATCTTTCACCAATAAGTAGTGAATCACACTGGGAATAATTACGAGCATTATGGGCACCTTTCATAATCTTAACCATACCGCGATAGGTATTCTGCCCGTAGCCAGCGCTTACTCCTTTGGAGATAATGGTACTGCGGGTATTTTTTCCAATGTGTATCATTTTAGTTCCAGTATCGGCTTGCTGATAGTTGTTTGTAAGAGCTACAGAGTAGAATTGACCAACAGAATTATCGCCTTGCAGGATACAACTGGGATATTTCCAGGTGATGGCTGAACCAGTTTCCACCTGGGTCCAGGATATCTTGGAATTTTTACCACGGCAGGCGCCCCGCTTGGTAACAAAATTGTAGATACCTCCCTTGCCTTCCTTATCTCCGGGATACCAATTCTGCACGGTAGAATACTTGATCTCAGCATTATCAAGTGTGATTAGTTCCACAACGGCAGCATGTAGCTGGTTCTCGTCTCTCATGGGGGCTGTGCACCCTTCAAGATAACTGACATAACTTCCCTCTTCGGCTATAATAAGCGTCCGCTCAAACTGTCCAGTGTTAGAAGCATTGATACGAAAATAAGTTGATAATTCCATGGGACAACGGACACCCTTGGGAATGTAAACGAAGCTACCATCACTGAAAACGGCAGAGTTCAAGGCGGCAAAATAGTTATCGGTATAAGGTACTACAGTGCCGAGATATTTTCGCACTAACTCAGGATGATTAAAGACTGCTTCCGAAAATGAACAGAATATGATGTCATATTTTTTTAACTCTTTTTTGAAGGTAGTTGCCACTGATACTGAATCAAAAACTGCATCTACAGCGACACCAGCCAGAACTTTCTGCTCTTCCAGCGGGATACCCAGCTTGTTGTAAGTATCCAGAATTTCGGCATCCACATCTTCCAGGCTTTGAGGTCCTTCTGTCTTACTCTTGGGGGCAGCATAGTAACTGATTGCCTGATAATCAATGGGGTCGTACTTAACCTTGGACCAGGTAGGTTCTACCATCTTAAGCCAGTGCTGAAAAGCCTTCAAGCGCCAGTCAGTCAACCATTCCGGTTCCTGCTTCTTAGCGGAAAGTGAGCGTATGACGTCCTCATTTAGTCCGGGAGAGAAAGTATCCTGTTCAATATCTGTGACAAATCCGTACTTATAGTCCTGCCCGGTGAAAGACTCGATGGTATCCAGTTTGCTGGTCATAACAGTATCTTAAAGTCCTCTTTTATTGGCTGGAAGCTACGACGTAATGGAAAAGTGAACAATAAATATACGACTAATTCTATCGCCTATTTTGTGAGGCTGTAAAATCTGTTGAACTCCTGGTAGATCAATCAGAAACACCGCTGGCCACTTTAATAATCTGATGTGAATCCCCCTTACAAACAGGGCAGATTTCCACATCACAGCCAATAGCCGGGAAATCCTGAAGCTCACGCCAAACCCATACACCAGTTTTATCCCCCCAGCGATGAACAGTACTGCTCTGCCAGTCTTCCCATACAATATGACATTCAGGACATTTCTTCGGTCGGCGGGCGGTTGTGATTTCACCCATGATACTACTCCTTTTTTTTGTAACTTAAGTAATACGACATATTTTATCGTATATTACGTAAACATTCTGTTAATGTCAATAGAAATACGATAAAATTTGTCTGATTTCCGGATTAATATATGATATTAGTCAGGTAAAAATAAGTCGTCTATCTGACGAAACTCAGGAGATAGTGATAGTGCTTTTTTCTTCTTCCAAGATGGTTCCAATCTTGAAAGCAGGAGTGGGAGAAAGGTTGTTGAACTCTTTTAAAAAGTCCTGTTGCTGCTCTTCAGAAATGGCGATCAATAATCCCCCGGAGGTTTGTGCATCACTTAACATTATTTTATTATGGTAAGGAAAGTCAGCTGAGAAAACAACATGAGTCTTTACGAAGTCCAGATTTCGTTTGCTACCTCCGGGGATGACATTGTTATGTGCCAGCTCCTCTACTCCAGGAATAAATTGTATGCTGCTGTACTTCACCTCTGCCGAAACACTACTTGCCTGAGACATTTCCAGAAGATGACCTAACAATCCGTAACCGGTGACGTCTGTAGCTGCATGTGCTTTGTACTTGAGCATTAAATCAGCAGCCGTGCGGTTCAAAGTGCTCATGATTGTAGTAGCTTCTGTTATCATCCCATCCGAGGCAATACCTCTTTTAATAGCGGTGGCAATTATACCGGTTCCCAGAGGTTTGGTAAGAACCAAGGCATCACCTGGTTGAGCAGTTGAATTTCTGACCAAGTCTCTCACTTTTCCACTTCCGGTGATCACCAGTCCATATTTGGGTTCTTTGTCATCAATGCTGTGTCCTCCGACTATACTGATGCCGGCTTCCCTGGCTTTGTCACTCCCTCCCCGTAGAATCTGTGCAAGTATATCCATAGAAAGATCTTTGCTGGGGAAAGCCACAATATTCAGGGCGAAGAGCGGTTTAGCACCCATGGCATAGATATCTGAGAGGGAGTTAGCAGCAGCGATTTGTCCAAAAGCATAAGGATCATCCACAATAGGAGTGAAGAAGTCCACTGTCTGAACAATAGTACTCTCATCGTCAATACGTACTACGGCGGCATCGTCAACTCCGTGGAAGTCAACAATCACGTTTTCATCATCTGATGCAGGCAGCAGGCTCAGAACCTGAGCCAGGTCCTTAGGACCTAACTTGCAGGCTCAACCGGAGCCGTGGCTGAACTGTGTCAGTCGCTTGGCTTCTGCGCTGGCCATGGGTCAAATTTAGGGTGAGTGAGGGAGAGTCGGGAGGGGAAAATGAATGTGCGGGAGTCTAAATCCTAACGTAGGATCTAACGATCAATCAAATCTCAAGGGAATGGGGTTATTTTTGTATGAATTTACTTTTTTGATAGACTCCTTATGTGTGCAACAGTCAATTCAATATTTTTCCCGATTAGCTCAAGGCATGCTTCTTTGAATGAGTTCGGATCCACGACAATTGCGAAGGTTTTATCATCAATTTGTTCACTTCCGATCACGAAGTCTTTGTCAACTGTCCAAACATTTTTGTTTCTCAGCATCCCGAATTTTGATTTGGACGAAATCCATGAAGATTCGGAACCGAGTGAAATCAAAGGCAACGCTTCAACTTTTACTGAAGTGATGACTTTATCCAGGGAAGATTCTTTTTCTTTTTCAGTTTTATACGTTGAAAAGTTTATAGTAAAAGTGTGCGCGATTGACCCTTTCTTTAGTTTGGATTGCATCTTATAAAGATACATTCCTGATTTTGCTGAATAAATAGGTCCGTCATGAGCTGTGAATGTTTTCATATGTGTAGTTCCGGTTGATCTAAGCAAAGCTGGAATCTTTGTCTCAACTTTTCTGGGTTCAGAAATCTCAATCATTTTTTGAAAACCTTTATTTCCCTGTAAATCGCTGAACGGGACTACTGTAAATCCTGCTGTCTTTAACATGGTCTCATAAATCACACCGACTTGATCGGCAATTTCCTGCATAACATCATCACTTACACCCTTTAAAACGACAGAAACTTCTGCTTTCGGGCCGCCATGAATTGCAGCCTTTTCATATCGGGCTTTGTAAGTAGCCCTGGTGGCAAAGTTCACCTGGATAAATGCCGGTGCAAAAGCTTTCTCCTTTTTGACATATTTTGTTTTAATGTCTTCAAACAGTGCCTTTGATTTCGTAGGAAGGGAATTAACATTAATTATACCAATATCAGTCCCACCTCTTTGAGAAAACACAAATCCAAACCCTGATATGATTACTGCTATTATTAACCTTTTCATGATTATTTCTCCTTACCTGTTTTGGTTATGGTCTAAGGAATATTTCCCCGTCAGTCTCAAATGTGTCCCATTTTTGGTTTTACCAGCCACGTGCAGTACTATTGCTTCTGAATCATATCCAAGCAGAAAACCATCAAGATTATTTTTGATTGCAGTATCATTAATATGAAGAAGGGGAATAGATTTCATATGTTTTCCGAATCACAGAGCAAACCCTAATCCAATTCCTAAAGTACCGTACAAGGCATCTTTTTCCAGTCCAGGGCGCATTCCGATTTCACCGAAATAGGATATACCGACCCACCTTCCAAAGGCTTGGTAACGATTGATATCAAAGCCAACCCTCCATCCCATGGATTTCCAACTGTAATATTTTTCTGAGTCTGAGATACCCAGTACGTAATTGTTTACAATCGCATCATAGGGATAAGTAGCGTCTGTACTAGTAACCACCCAACTTCCTTCCAATTCACCGCCACCCAGCAGAATATCCAGATAAATGTGGTTGGTTTGCCTCGGTATCCTGCGGATATATTCGTCATAACTTGTACTCACCCGAGCTCCGAAAAACGTTTTGTAAGAGATACCGATATATAATCCGTTCAGTGCATACGATAACCCTTCAGCCATCGTGGTTGTAATTGTTGTATCTTCAACAGACCCTAGGGAATGCTCCTCCCCGTCGAATTCTCCGCTGTAGTAATTACCGACGGAAACGGAATATATTCCTCCCCTGACAGATAGAATCCTCCGTTTCTTTACTTCAGCATCTATATAATAGACCATATCCCCGGCTCTATCCAAGAACAGCCGGCGTGTGGCGTCAACTTCTTTATCGCTTATGTGAAAGTCGCCCCCCAAATCATAACCGGAAAAGCTTCCGGACAAGGAATCCGTAAGCCCGAACCAGCCTTTATAGCGAGCAGTTACCAGCTTGATAAAGTGAGCCTCTCCTTCATAACCCCAAGAACCATAGAAATTTCTATCAGGGTTTTCTCCAATGATATCCCCCAGACCAACGGCACGGATGAAAATATTTCTATCATAGACATCATTCTCGATGATCTCATAGTCAATTGTCTGTGTCCAGATGTTTGAAATCAAAAAAATCAACAAGTTGGTTATCCAACTAATTTGTAACTTGTTTTCAGGTTTCATAATTTGCTCCATTGTTACTATTTTTTTCCGTTGTTGATCATCTTAGGTGTTTTATATGATTTTATGCTCAATCGCTTTTTTGACGGCCGAGGCACTCGTATGTACATGGAGCTTCTCATAAATGTTCTTGATGTGTGTTCTCACCGTATGGGGACTGATAAACAGTTTCTTTGATAGAGAAAGATAGGTTTCTCCGGCGGCCATTCCAGTCAAGATTTCCTTTTCTCGCCTGGTGATACCGAGGCTGTCCACTTCTATCTCGTCTGCGGATGTCCCCCCTGACTTAATATAGTTGAGTACTTTTCGGGCTATCTTCTGGGAGATGGGAGAGCCTCCATCAATTACATCCTTTACCGCTTGCGCAATGTGATCTGGGGAAGTCCCTTTCAGCACGTAACCGCTGGCTCCTGCTTGAATGGAGCTAAAGACTTTCTCGTCATCATCATAAACCGTCAAGATGATTACTTGTGTTGCCGGTGTATATGACTTTATCCGGCGTGTGGCTTCAATCCCCGACATCCCAGGAAGCTCAATATCCATAAGGTAAACATCAGGAATATCGTCCTTGACTTGACTTGAAAGGTCTTGAATCGCATCTTCACCACAACTGAAAGAACCCGTTACGGTTAAACCATCATCAAAACTCAACAATTCTCCGAGGTCACGACGGAGTTTTTTGTCGTCTTCCACTATTGCGATGTTAATCATTTCATTCTCCTCCTTCGAGAATACGGATATATGGATTGGGAATCAATACCGCAAAAGCGGTATTTTTCTGATTTTGAAGAGTAATGTTTTAATATTAATTGAGAGGTATCTCGACGTTAATACGCGTACCTGCACCCGATTGAGTACGAATAGAGAATTGGCCGTTAATCTCCTGTGCTCTGGTCTCCATGTTCTTCAGACCGAGATGATGGATTTTAACTTCTTCCCATTTCCCAATCTCGAATCCTTTTCCGTCATCCTCTATTACTATAGAGATGACACCGGCATGAACGGATAGATCTGCACGAACGGATTCGGCACCAGCATATTTTAAAATGTTAGAGCATGCCTCTTGGAATATTCGGAGAAGATTCAGTTTGATCTTTGGATTAACGATAAAATCAATATCGTAGGAACTGGAAAAACGGAACGAGATATCCTCGGTTGATTGAAAGAATGAAGTCCCCCACTGTTTTAAGAAAGCTGCGAAATCCGACCAATTGATATCAATTTTATCTACCGCCCAAATCACCTCCCTGACTTCTTCGATGCTTTCCTGAGCGTTATCAATCAAAATGGATAGGATTTTAACCGCTTTCTCACGGTCTTTCGGCAGATAACGCTTAATCAGCTCTGCTTTGTACAGAATGCTGGTTAGGCTGGTGCCGATATTATCATGCATCTCTCTTGAGATGTGGCGTCGCTCGGTTTCTATCTCCAATTCCTTTTTCGACATTTCCAATGTTATCTTCCTGACCTCTTCAATTTTCTCATTTAAGCTGTCTGTCATCTGATTGAAAGTCTGTGCCAGAGTACTCACTTCATCTCCGGTGTTCACATCGATTTTATAATCCAAGTTCCCCTGTGATATTTCAACAGCGCCCTTTGTAACCGTCCGTATCGACTTTGAAATGGTTCCGGTAGCAAAATAGGTAATCACTCCTGTCACAATCAGAACAGTCAGCAAGAGTAAAAAGGTTTGATACGCAATCTTCTGAGGTCCCGATAAAAACGGTTCTACCGGCACGATCATAGCCAATACCCATTTAAACGAGGTAAGCGGCATCGATGCAAAAACCCATTCCTGACCCTCCGCATCTTTAAACAGATGGGGTCCCGCTTTGTCCTCCCTTAACGTTGCTTTAATTATCGATTTGCTTTTTTCGGATAAATCAGAGTCCGAGGTATAGACAAGTTCATCATTCGTATTAAAAGCAACAAGCCGGTTGTATCCCCTCAACAATGTTGATTTATTGGCATAACTCAGGATAGATTCCAATTTAATATCAGCCAGAATTACACCAACTGTTTTTCTCTGATCTACTAAAGACAACCCTATCCTTTGAATATAGCCACCATCGTGCCTGTACGGTTTTGAAGAAAACACTCCATCTGTTTTTGCCTTTACTACTGATGCGAACAGAAGCGTATCCCCCAGTGTGAAAAATCGATTTTCCGGATATACTTTCTCCGTGAAACCATCATAATATATAGTTCTCAGCTTAAACATCGAATTACCGGAGGAGTCAATAAAAACGAATTTTGAAAAGTAATCTCTATAAGCTAATAACAAACCGGATGCATGAGACTGGATTTTTTTTTGTATTTCTCTGTAACCTTGTTCTGTAATATCCACATCCGAAATTGAGGAAAATTGCTGAATCAATTGGAGATTGTTTTTTCTTTCCGCAAGTATTTGCTCCACAAACTCAGCTGATTTTTCCAGAGTAGTTATTGTTTTTTGTAGTGTATCTCTCTCTACCATTGTAATAGAATGCTGATAGGCAACCAATGATGCGATAAAAAGGGGAAGGAAAACTACTACCATGAGAAGAATGAGAAGTTTTGCGCGAATGGGAAGATATAAGATCACAAATTATCTTATTTGGTTAACCTTATTCCAGACAGCAACGCATTACCGATGGGAGAAATGACAAAACCTTCAATGTTTTGCCTCACAGCTACTATTGGCGGAGTTGGGTGATAAAGAAATATTTCATAAGCCATTTCGGTAGCAAATTCATCCAGTTGATAGCATAATGCAATACGGGTAGAATCGTCTAACTCCGTTGCAATTTGATTCTCCAGGAAACGACAATATTCTTTGGCATCTCCCTGGAATATTCTGGACCGATAAATACCGAACATAAAATTGGACAGATCCGGAAAATCGGCATTCCACCCGGCTATTCTCATATTTGATAGCCTCATATCCTCTTCACTCGGCTCCATATATTCAGGATATAACAAAAGTTGCACATGGATTCCTATCCTCTCCCAGTCTGAAGTAATCTGCTCTGCAATTCCTAAATTCCTGTCCGGTGTCGGTACTCTCAGGAATAACTCTGGAAGACCTTCTCCATTAGGATAGCCGGCTTTTTTCAGAAGTAGCTTTGCTCTCTCGGGATCATAACCATATCCTTCGTATGTAACACCGTGTCGGGGATAGAGAGGGGGAAGTCTACTTTTAGCTGGGAAAGCCTGACCGCCAGGGAAAAATCGATTGACTATCTTTTCACGATTCACAGCATAGTTCAAAGCCTGTCTAAAATATTTATTATTCAAAATGATTTCATGACTCATCAATAAGGTATCCGTAGGAAATTCAAACTCTATGAACCGGCTTCTAAATGAAATGGGTTGTCTTGAAATCTTGAATCCCTTTTCCTCCAATACGTTTTCATCGACAACTCCATTTTTAAACAGATTCCTGAGAACAGTGATGGGGATAGTCACAGCATCTAAGCGTCCCGCTTTGAATTCCGCCCAATTAATAAGTAGATTGGACTGAATTCGGAAAACCAATTTGTCTAAATAGGGTAATCGTCTTCTTTTTTTATCTGTTTGCCAATAATGGGAATTTTTTGTTAAAACGATCTGCTTATTACGCTCCCAGGATTCAAATCTAAAAGGTCCCGTCCCAACGGGGTGATATCTAAAATTTTCTCCGTAATATTCCACTGCCTCTTTGGGAACAACATATGCAAAGTTCAGAAACGTAGTCATTGGAAAATTTACATTGGCTCTAATAAACCGAACTTCCAGTTGATATTCACTCACCGTTTTTAATCCTGAAACTTTTCTTTTTTTCCTCAGTTCAGGATTATAGCCTTCAAGGTCTTTCATTGCTCTCCATACGGATGGAGGGCCATTTTCAGAACTTAATATTCGGCTCCACGAATATCTTACATCCTCAGCTGTTAACTCTCTCCCTTTGCCTCCAGGAAAACAGGGATCATCATGAAATCTGATACCACGTCTTATTTTGAAAATAAATGTTCTGCCATCATCTGAAATCTCCCAACTTTCTGCTATGAGCGGTAGCAACTTCAGGCTGTCGGGTGAGAATGTGACAAGTCCTTCCAATATTTGCGATGCCACCTTGTGAGATACTGCATCCCATATTTGTTGCGGATCAAGACTGACCGGATTCACCGGAATAGCCACCCGGAAAACGCTTGTAGTGCTGTCTTTTTTTCTTTGTTCGGAACATGAAAGAAACAGAATGAGCAAAACATAAAAAAAATGTTGTGTCGATATTCTCAAAGGTAGGTTAAGAGCTGTGCCGATATGGAAAAATAGAGGCGGCATAGTCAACTCCGTGGAAGCCAACAATCACGTTTTCATCATCTGATGCAGGCAGCAGGCTCAGAACCTGAGCCAGGTCCTTAGGACCTAACTTGCAGGCTCAACCAGAACCGTGACTGTATTGTGTCAGTCTCTTTTCTACTTTACTAGACATAGACCTAATTTAGGGTGAGTGAGGGAGAGTCGGGAGGGGAAAAACTGTGCTGTATTTGCAAAAGCTAAAGAGGTTTAATGCTAATCGATTAGAATACAGACGTCTGATGTACAACCTTCCTCAATACTTGACCCGCTTCCTATTGTGTGTTTGCTGTCATTGTATTTCAACTTGCTAAAGTACCCATAAGGTATATAATGCCTATACTCAAGGATACTAGGCTGAAGATAATCATCCGGATGGAGGAATTGGTAGGAGTCTTAAAGTAATTTCCCAGCTCGAAAATTACAGCCAGCCCCCGTAGGCAGTAAATGCTACTGATAATAATTAAAGCCTGGTGCTGTAAGGGTAGGGGGGGAATTAAGCCACTACCCGACAAAGCATAGAATCCGAATGCAGCAAATAAGGTGGCGATAAAAAGAGTTATTAATGCTGGAAGGGGGGAACCCCTTTCTGCCAGATTTACCATTCGTTCACCAGCGTTGAAATAACGGTATGCAGGAGCACCTTTAAATACCATGCCCACGTGCAGAAGGGATAGTGCCAGGCTTAATATACCCCCAATAATAAGTATTGTACTTCCCAGAGTCATCAATTCCTATTCAAGGTTAATGGTTTGTAAAAACACAAAGATAGACCTGTACCGTGGAAGAGACTTGTTGGTCATTCTTAACTAATAAATTCATGCCGTGTTTGCACTAAAGGTATTCCAAAGGCAAAAAGCAACATGGTGTTGATTAATGCATTGCTGTACACGTAATAATAGAGAGATATTCCGGTATCAGTAAAGTACCAGATACAGATTCCAGAAACTAAAGCTTTCCACACCCATTTTTCTTTGTTCCTGTAAGGATAAAATACCATAAAGGCTAAAACAGTACCCCAACCAGCAGCGGTGGCTCCAATAACACCGTACACAAATTTCTGAAACATAATCACTGAATCTGAAACCTGAGTTGTTTCCCAGAATGTTTTATTGATTTGATTATTCAGGAGAAAATCAAAAACAAAAGACTGGCTAAAGAAGGCTATCGTCAAACCATAAATAATCACTATTATGGCCATAACTTCTAGCCACTTTAGCCAGAAAGTAAATCGGTTCATATTAATCATCTCCTTTCTTATAAGCTGAAATAAACCGAAGTCAGAGCAGTTGGCTGGAGAAATTTATCGCTTTTGATTATTATTTCGTAGCTCAACAAAATAATATCTTCCTAAAACTACGGTTAGAATTCCCCCCAGAATCATTGATGCCGAGATAGTTAACCGGAGAGTAATTTCTTCAGAGACAAAGATGACACCTCCCCAGGCAGCGATGACAGGTACTGTCAATTGGAGAGCAGCTGCTAAAGTTGTGGAAAGACCTCCCAAAGCCAAGTACCAGATCGAATATCCTATTCCAGAAGCTAAGCCACCTGATAATGCTGCCAACACAACCCCTTGAGTTGTGTAACTAACATTTTGTATTGTAACGATAATCACTATAATAACGATAGGAAGAGTTTTTAAGAAATTGTTGGCAGTTTCTTCAAGGGGGTTCTTTGAATGTCTTCCTTTAAGGGTATAGATACCCCATGCTATCCCGGCTATAGTCATAAGTAAAAATCCAATCAGCGAAGGGGTAGAGACTCCTGGAAGAAGTAGATAGACAAACCCGGTAAAAGCTATAATAACACCCAGCCATTCTGTTAAATGTAATCGATTTCCTGAAATGACTGATAAAAGAATTATGGTTATTTGTACTGCACCAAACAGTATCAGGGCACCCGTAGCTGTGTCCAGTGTGACATAAGCGAAGGAGAAGGAAATGGCATAAAGAAAGAGCATGAAACTGGCTGACCAATCTCTCTTAGGGGTTAATATTGGTCCGCTTTTACGAATTCTTGTCAGGGTTACAAGAACAATTGTACCAGATAATAACCGGACAATTGTAAAACTAGAAGCGTCGATCATTTCGTCACCCAACGCTAAACGACATAACACAGAATTTGCAGCGAAGGCAGTCAATGCCAAGCCACTAAAGAACATAGTTTTTATGAAGCTATTTGACTTGACGACCAATCTCAAACCCACTGTAATCTTTACACATTATTTTGCCACATAACAGAAAAATAAAATCTATCATAAGGATGTAGTGGGTTGAGCTTATACCTCTTCTCCCATCCGCTCACTTAGCCGCTTCACATCCTCCACGGTTCGGATCTCCACATCCTTCAGGTAATCCAGGTGGATGGACTTGAAGGCGAAGTGGATGCTGAGCTGTCGCATATATCCTTCCAGCTCAGTCGGGATGCGGAGGGTCTTCAGGCAGACCGCCTTCATGGGATAATCGGGAGTGGTCTTGTCCAAGGTGTGGTGTGTCTTGTGATTCTCTTTCAGCCAGCGGCGGGTCTCACGGATGTCCTGAAGAAGAGCGGACTCCAGAAATTCCCACGGGGCAGTGTTGTCTGCCGCTTCCTGCAAATAACTGTAGCCCTGCTCAAACATATGGCGGAAGTGCTGTCCGTAAGTCCAGCCTCGCTGAGAGTCCTCCAGGAACGCCTCTACGTGCTCCTTCCGTTCTTCAGCAAACTTGGTCCAAATGCGAAAGTATGGGCGGAAGAGGAAAAAGCCGAATGGGGATTTGAAGGAATTTTTCTGGTTGAAGAAAGCAGTGATCTCATACAATAGTTTTTTCAGTTGATTCCGAATTTCCGGAGGGAAAAGGTAGAAGGTTGGAGAAACACCGTTAATATATTCCTCTTTGAGGAAATCATCTGGAATTTCTAACTCCCGGGTATGGATGGAGAATGACTTCTCTACACCATGGACGTTCACGGAGATAAAGGCTCCCAGATCACTCATTTTGATGAGATTATCCATCGCCCGATCGAACTCTGGCAGAGTTGTAATTGAGGGTAGTGAAGGCCGATTAGCTAATTCAGGAAAAAGTGCCAGTTGGCCTCTGGGTTCTAAACTGGACATTGCGGTTGTAGTTTAAGGTGCATAGCCACAAAATGCAAGTATACTAGATTACTGATTAGTAAGTGGTGAATGGTAACTTGAGTTTGATATCTCGGTCTGTCTACGGGAGGTACTATGTCTCCCAGCTCCCCTGCAATTTAACTTATGCGATATGCTCATGTTAGTCTATGAGGGGTAGACTGTCAATTTACTATTCACCTCTATATATCTCATTTGTCGACACTCGTTTCAATTGTCTTAGCCCAGAAATGATGGTAAATTGAAACAGAGAAAATAAGAAAGGGAACCGCTTCCATCTGTCGACGTTGACGGTTCTTATCCTATCATAATAAGAGATGCATGTCCAATAAGTCCAAGCCTGTAGTAAACGTTGTAATCCGCTTTGCTGGTGATTCTGGTGATGGGATGCAACTTATGGGTGATCGTTTTACCGCCACTACTGCCATGGTAGGAAATGATCTGGGGACATTTCCCGATTACCCGGCGGAAATTCGTGCACCTGCTGGCTCTTTGGCTGGTGTCAGCGCCTTTCAAATTCAGTTTTCCAGCCAGGATATTTTTACTCCTGGTGATTGGGTGGACGTCCTGGTTGCAATGAATCCCGCAGCCCTCAAAATGCATATTCAGGATCTCCGCCCGGGAGGAACTCTAATAGCCAACAAATCTAATTTTCAACCGAAAAACCTCAAACTGGCCGGTTATAAATCTGACCCCCTGACTGACAGTTCCTTGAGTGGTTACAAGGTCTTGGATATTGAAATTACGGGCTTGGTATTTAAAGCTCTTGAGGACATGAGACTCCCCTCAAAAACAGTGGAACGAACAAAAAATATGTTTGCTTTAGGTTTAACATTCTGGATGTACGGACGCCCTCTAGAACCGACGATTAAGTGGTTGGGTATTAAATTCAAAAAAAGGCCTGAATTAGTGGAAGCAAACGTCCGGGCTCTTAAAGCCGGTTTTCATTTTGGAGACATCTCAGAAGTATTCCCCGATAGCTATCGGGTGGCTCCTGCTCCCATGGCCAAAGGAACGTATCGTAATATCACTGGTAACCATGCCCTGGGTCTTGGACTGTTGACTGCCGCCGAAAAGTCCGGATTGCCCCTTTTCTTTGGGGGATATCCCATTACACCAGCCAGTGAAATCCTACATCAACTCTCACTCTATAGAAATTTTGGTGTGCGCACATTCCAGGCAGAGGATGAGATAGCCAGCATTGGAGCTAGTATTGGCGCAGCTTTTGCCGGGAGTCTGGCTGTTACTGCTTCCTCAGGACCGGGAATTGCCCTGAAAAGTGAAGCTATGGGCTTGGCGGTTATCACAGAGTTACCACTGGTGATCATCAATATTCAACGAGCTGGGCCCAGTACTGGAATGCCGACGAAAACTGAACAGGGCGATCTATTCCAGGTTATTTTCGGTCGAAATGGTGAATCTCCTATTCCAGTTATTTCAGCCATTTCTCCTAGTGACTGTTTTTATGTTGCTTACGAAGCCTGCCGGGTGGCTTTAAAATATATGACTCCTATTATTGTACTTTCCGATGCTTATCTGGCCAGTGGTTCAGAGCCCTGGCTTCTACCAAACCTATCAGAACTTGATAGTATTGAGGTGGAATTTGCCCGGAGTGATAATAACTCTTTTCATCCCTATTTACGTAATAATAAGACTCTAGCTCGTCCCTGGGCAATTCCCGGTACTCCCGGCTTGGAGCATAGGATAGGAGGGTTGGAGAAAGAGGATTTTACAGGTAACGTTAGTTATGATCCGGAAAATCATCAGAAAATGGTAGAGTTGCGAGAGGCAAAGATTTCAGGAATAACACGTGAGATGACTCCTACCGAACTCTATGGAGACACCACGGGGGATCTGCTTATTTTGGGTTGGGGTAGTACTTATGGTTCCATACGAACTGCCGTAAAGCGTTTACAGGAAGAAGGTAAATCAGTATCACATGCTCATGTCAGATGGGTAAATCCGCTACCTTTGGATTTAGGTGAAATGGTGCTTCGCTATCAGCAGGTGCTTATTCCAGAGCTCAATCGTGGGCAGTTCCTGAAACTAATCAGAGCTGAGTATCTTGTAGATGCTAAAGGTATGAACGTAATCCGCGGGAAGCCTATTCGTGCGTATCGTATCGAAGATGCTGCCAACGAAATGTTGGAGTCAAGCAGATGAGTAGAGAGACAGAACCGAAGCTGAAACGTCAGAATTTTATATCGGATCAGGATGTTCGCTGGTGTCCGGGATGTGGTGATTATTCCATTTTAGCCCAGACACAGAAAAGTCTGCCGGATCTGGGAATTCCCAAGGAAAACTTTGTTTTTATCTCAGGCATTGGTTGTTCCAGTCGGTTTCCCTATTATATAAATACTTTTGGATTCCATACCATTCACGGAAGAGCACCTACCATCGCCTCAGGTGTAAAATTGGCTAGACCCGACCTGTCTGTGTGGGTAATTACTGGTGATGGTGATTCTCTCAGCATAGGCGGTAACCATTTCATCCATGTTTTAAGGCGGAATATTGATCTGAATATTGTTCTTTTTAACAACCGCATCTATGGATTAACAAAAGGGCAATATTCCCCCACATCTGAACTGGGGAAAGTAACCAAGTCCACACCCTTTGGCTCACTGGACACACCATTTAATCCTCCTGCAGTGGCACTGGGAGCTCAGGCCTCATTTGTTGCCCGATCTATTGACCGCTATCCGAGTCACATGCAAAAGTTGCTGGAACGAGCCCATGGGCATAAGGGAGCGTCGTTTCTGGAGGTTTATCAGAACTGTCTTATTTTCAACGATGGCGCTTTCTTAAGCCTTACTGATAGAGAGACGAAAGGTGATCATGTTTTAGAACTGGAGGATGGCAAACCGATGATTTTCGGTAAAGAGAAGGATAAAGGGATCCGTCTTGATGGTTTTAAACCTGAGGTAGTCAATATTAATGGCGATTATTCTGTGGATGATATCCTGGTTCACGATGAAACGGATAAGAACAGTGCCGATATCCTGACTAATTTTACCTATGATACCAAGTTTCCCACTCCCATAGGTGTTTTATATGTTGAAGATCGTTCCACGTATGAAGAAAAACTCGATCAGCAGATTAAGGTTGCCAAGGAGCAATTAGGAGAGGGCAACCTGGAGGAACTCATTAGAGGAGTGGACACATGGGAGGTCGAATAAACTGATGTACCGGAACTTATCCTGATTGGAGGTGATGATGGAGTTCCAGCTTAACGAGAAAATGCTTCAGGATGCTGTAGTGGAGTTGATCCGGCGTGCATCAACCCAGTTACCATCAGATGTAATTACGGCTATGGAAATGGGTCGTGACAGTGAGGAGGAAGGGAGTCCGGCTCAGTCGGTCCTTAAGCTCATGCTGGAAAATGTCCAGATGGCTCGGGAGGATGAAACTCCCATCTGCCAGGACACGGGAACAAACATCTACTATGTCACAGTTCCGGAGGGTGTTTCTCTGAGGAAAGTGGAGAGGGCTATTATTGAAGCTTCAAAAACAGCTACCGAAAAGGCTTATCTGCGCCCCAACATGGTCGACTCGATAACGGGTGAGAACACCGGTGACAATACTGGAATCATGTCACCCTTCATTCATTTCGAAGAGTGGGATGAGCCGAAAATAAGGATTCAACTGGCTTTGAAGGGTGGAGGCAGTGAAAATGTATCGGCCCAGTACAAACTACCCGACAACAGGTTAAAAGCGGGTCGTGATCTGGACGGTGTCTATAAATGTGTGATTGATGCTGTCAATGAGGCTCAAGGGTTGGGATGTGCTCCCGGAATGATCGGTTTAGGCATTGGAGGTGATCGAGCAACCGGGATGATTATTGCCAAGAAACAGATCTTCCGGAAAATTGATGATACTAATCCTGATCCTGAGTTGGCGAAACTTGAGGAAAGGCTATACGATGATCTGAATAAACTGGGGATCGGCCCCATGGGATTTGGAGGAAATACTACCGTACTTGGGGTAAAGGTTGGTGCTGCTCATCGACTGCCGGCATCATTCTTTGTTTCTATCGCCTACATGTGCTGGGCAGATCGCCATGCTGCCATGAATATCAGTGAAGAGGAGGTAAGCTATGATTAAGCTTCAGCTTCCTGTCAGCGAAGAAGAAGTACGTAAACTGAAGGTGGGCGATGAAGTCAGCCTGAATGGGATCATGGTTCTTGGGCGCGATAACGCCCATGCTTGGATGCACAAAGAGAAGCCGGACGAGATTCGAGACCTTCTGAAGGGTACGGTGATTTATCATTGCGGACCGGTGGTGAAGAAAGTGGATGATGAATGGGTCTTTGTAGCAGCAGGTCCAACGACCTCAATCCGTGAAGAGCCGTATCAGGGAGATGTACTTAAGGAATATGGTCTTCGTGGTGTGATAGGCAAAGGGGGGATGGGAGAAAAAACATTGGCTGCACTGAAAGAACACGGTGCTGTCTATCTGCACGCTATAGGAGGTACCGCCGCTCTGTTGGCGAAATCCGTCGTGAAAGTCCATGATGTGCTGAAACTGGAAGAGTTTGGTATTCCGGAAGCGATGTGGGTGATTGAAGTAAAAGATTTCCCCACAGTAGTAACGATGGACAGTCATGGACAATCCCTCCATACTGAAATAAAAGGTAAATCAAACATCGTTGCTGATAAGTTGATCGGTGGTTGA
>JBHHUM010000062.1:0-12109 GCA_046861645.1 Fidelibacterota bacterium
GCAACGCCTATGAAAAGAGGCGGAGATGATACCAGTATGACATCGAAACTGCTTCTCAATGAAATGCCAGTAATAATCGCAGAAATCAAGAACGACAAGTAATTCAATAGCCGACGAATACTGGAGCGGTGAGAAGTAGCGAACACCCAAGTCCGTACGACTTTTACACCGTCCCGGTTTTCGGAGATCCGGAATTTACGCCGGTACTCACTAGGAATATTACCTGAAGGGTAGTTGGGAAATCCCGTAAGTGTTGTCACTTGGTGCCCCAACTGAACCAACCAGCGGGCCAGGCCGTGCCCCCTGGCCGCAGCTGCCCCCATTTCAGGAGGATAAAAGTGCGTCAAAAGTAGGATACTCAAATTTTTTTGCTTCTCTTCTGCAGACCTGTCCATTTCCAACGTTAAAGCTCAATTTGCAATCAACCGGCGGCAAATCTACAATACATTTTCTAATTGACCTTTCGATTTCCTGGTTTACCCGCTACCCCTAATCCAGCTTCATAGTACAAAGGGCACGAATCCCTGTGTGAGCCGAGTCAAAACAAACCTGCTCACCGCTCCGGTCCCAGCGAGGATGAAGATCGCACCGCACATCGTGTCGGTACTTCCAGGGCGATCTCAGTGCTGCCAGGTCCCAGCGCTTATTCTTTTGTAGATCGTACAAAATTAGATATTGAACCCTCCGATGGTTAGGGTAGGTGTCTGTGATTACCCGATTGCCGTCTGGGGAAAACTGAGGGTGACCATCGGATGAAAAGTGCCCCCCTCCGAATATGTCAAAATCACTACTCTGATCACTGAATAGATAGTAACCACCACCCAATTCTCGAGTATAGGCATAAGCCAGAATAGTAGAGTCATCTTTCCAAGCAACATGTGTAACGGTACCTGCTGTGGGGAAAATGAAAAGATCGCTGCCGTCCCTGTTGCACGATATCATCCTCGTCCACGTCTGACCATTTGGAAGCACCCAGCGGTGATAAAAGAGAAAGCGTACATCGGATGGAGAAAAGAGACAATGAGTAAAGTAATGAAACCCCTTTTCCATGGAAGGTTCTGCGGATATTTTGGCAATATCAGCCACGGAAAACATGAACTGTGTTTCTCCTGTCTCAAGGTTAAGCAGAGTAATGCCTTCCTCTTCAGGAATAGGATTTTCTTCCTCTGGATCTATACCGTTGGCGTAACCATATGCCGGCGCAAATCTCCTCAAGCGGGCAAAGTTGTGACTCACAGCCCATTTGCCATCTCTACTTAAAGCCGCCACAGGGATAGGGAACCTCTCTATTTCATACCCTTCTTTATCTAGAATTCGTGAAATGTGCCTGTTTCCATCAAAGTCATTGAAGATAATAGTGGACATCTTTCCAACCCACTGCAGCATGGATCCCATCTGCCAGTTCCAGCAGTAAGTTTCTCCCAACGAAACAAACCTCTTGTTTCCATCTTCAGCGAAATAACCCACTTCGATTGATTCATCCGTCCGTGGCATTCTTAGAGGATCACGATATTTGTGTGCCAGCAACATAGTGCTGTCTGGAGACCAAGGACATTTGTCATGAAATCCATAAAAAAATCCTTCTCTTATTTGAATTGGATACAGAGTATTCGATTTAGCCCCGGGGAGTAGAGAAAATAACAGTTGATAGGTATCAACAACCGTCTTCTTGAGACGAGGATATTGCTTCACTCTCTCGTATATTATTCGCTCAAAATGTTTCACAGAAGAACTACCCCTCTAAAAATATTTGGTATAGCCTAACTCTTCAGCCAATTGCCCACACTGGTTCTCAATAATTTCTAAGTCCTTCTCACTGATTTTCCCTCTGTAAACAGTGTTTACATCACGTCGGAGCGGAAACCATCTGTCGCGGAAATGAGAACCAAAAGGTACCCGTTGGTCCTGCTGAGGAAGCATGTCTTTAACAAAATCCAGTTCAGCAAAATTGCATATTTCGCGTATCATGTCCAGGGGGGAGTTCAGAATCTTTTCCAGTTGAACAATCAACACACGAATCCCTAATCGGCTCATATCCTCTTGAACTGATTGTATACTGTTGCGCCAATGCTGAATACATAATTCCAAACGCTCCTCCCATGATAGAAAATTAGCATAGCGCTTCATATCGCCAGCCTTCCCCATGGCAGCACGCGGGCACTCCACATAAGGATTCCTGGTCACAAGTATGTATTTGGGGTTACTCTCTCTTAGTAGTCTGTGAAGGAAAGATAGTCTGACAGTATAGACTTGACTCTTGTCCACAAATCTCCCCTGGACGTCCTTGCTGTATCGACCAACAATGTATTTAATCACTTTCTTTAAACGGTATTCCAACTCTTCAGTCCAGTCATTTTCTGTTTTACGATAATCACTTAAAAGGGCATTAGAAGCATAGGACCAACTCCTAGGAGGCGACAAGGTAGGGTGTGGAGGAGCCTTATGCTTTATTCCTGTGAGTTCAGCTGGTAATATTGCACCCATGACGTTCTGCATTTCGTCAGCTCCAGACCAGTATCCACAATTACCAGTGACAGACACAACTTCCCTGTTGCGACGAAGAATTCTCGACACTAGTGTAAGTCCCCCACCTTGATTACCTAAAAGAAAAATCGGACGATCTATTACTACATCCTTATAGAAAGAGAGATAAAACCGAGGATCAATCATCCAGTTGTTGCGGAGGAAGAGATACCATATCTCATTCAGTAACCTCAAGCTATAACCCTCCATTTTAACTACCCACGCAATGGGTCACTATTACTGAACAAGTGAAAGTCAGCAGGAAAAGACTAAAGTAAGACTTGACTTGAGAGATTGCAGATCCTCACTTGGCAACAGATACAATTTTCAAGGTAGTTTGAGTCACCTCAAACATCTCCTCAATCGGAATGGGAGAAGTTTCTCCTTTCTCTACTGCCCTTATAAAGGCTTGCATACACTGTCTATGCCCCTTATCCTGGGATCTCAGTCTCATTCCTGAAAAACGGTGCCAACCATAACCCCTTAGCTTGATGAAGTTATCCAGTTGGAGAATTCTACTACCGCAGAATACCTCAAGTCTTTCCTTAGGGAAACTCCTGTGCCCGTTGGCAAGATAATGGATGCTCCCGAATGACCCATTTTCAAATTTAAGGGTTGTTGTTATCTTATCTCCACGTACAGAGCCTCCTGTTGGACCAATCTTTACTGCACTTACGTCCTTAATTGGACTGTGACTAAGATATCTGAGTAAGTCTACAAAATGGCACGCTTCCCCGATGATCCTACCGCCGCCCCTCTCAACATCATGCACCCAGTGATTATCAGGAACAGCGCCAGCATTCACTGTCATGATGAAGCTCATAGGCTGATGAACGGTTGTCAGTAATTTATTCATCTTTTCGATATGTGGGGCAAACCTCCGGTTGAAACCTACCATCAGGAATGGGTTCTCTACCGATTCCAAGCCACTCTTAATCTCAAGCAGTTCCGCAGAAGAAAGTGCCAATGGTTTTTCAACGAACACCTTTTTGCCTGCCTTTAGTGCTTGGACAACCAGTTCAGCATGAGTATCATGTTGTGTGGCAATAACCACTGTATTAATCTCACTATCATTCATGACTTCTGTACTATCCGACGCAGCCTGTTCAAATCCGAACTTTCTTCCAAGGTGTGCTGAGTTTAAACCTCCAGCAGATACGATAGTTTTGAGTTTCGCCGATGTGCGTATAAGATTCGGAAGTAGAACTGAAGCAGCATAATTACCCGCTCCGATCATGCCAAGAATGACCTCTCCATCCTTACTAGTGACTGTTGGCTGGCTGAGTAGCGGTACAATACTTACTTGTTGATCCTTTTCCATATCCATTTTAGAAAATGTAAGAATGATCCCCAAAGAAGACTTGTCATCCATAAGTTTCTCGTATGCTGTGGTTGCCTCTAAGATTGTATAGCGATGGGAAATGAGGTCTGAAACATCTAATTTTCCTTGACGCATAAGATCAAGGACAGCTTCAAAGTTCCTTTTTTCAGTCCAACGAACGTAGCCAATTGGATAATCATGACCCTTCAGTTCGTAATTGTCGTCATATCTTCCGGGCCCATATGAACATGATACGTGAAACTGCAGCTCTTTCTCATAGAAGTCAGAACGTGAAAGTTCAAGGCCAGTAACCCCCACCAGGACAATTCTACCTTTCTTACGGCACATATTAGCCGCCTGATGAACAGGCTCACTGCTTGCTGTTGTCGCCGCAATGATAACACCATCTGCTCCTCTACCGCCAGTAATATCCGTAACTACCTCTACCGGATTCTCTCCTCGCGACAGGTCCACAATATCAGCACCAAAACTAGCTGCAATTTTAAGTTTATCTGGATCTACATCAATCGCTACTACGTGACAGCCGTTTGCTCCCAGCAATTGAACTGTAAGGAGACCAATTAATCCCACACCCACTACAGCGAAAGTTTCCCCTAAGGTCGGCTGTGACAGACGTACACCTTGGAGTGCAATCGACCCAAGAACTGTGAAAGCGGCTTCTTCTGCAGATACTCCCTCAGGAATGCGGGTACACAGATTCTGGGGAACAGAGATGACCTCAGCGTGATAACCGTTTGAGGCCACCCTGTCGCCTACGTCAAACCCTTCCACGCCATCACCAACCGCTATTACTTTACCAGCCTGAGAGTACCCTAAGGGGAGGGGTTGATCCAGCTTAGTTCGAATTGCCCGAATTGTCGGCGACAATCCGTCTGTTTTTATTTTGTCAAGAACCTGCTTGACCTTATCCGGTTGCTGTCTTGCCTTTTTGATCAATCCTGCTTTGCCAAATTCGAGGAGCATTCGCTCGGTGCCGATGGAAATAAGACTGGCCTCGGTCCGGATAAGCAAGTGACCATCCCCCACCTTGGGTTCGGGGACATCAATAAGTTGAGTTTCTCCGGTTTTCAGGTTTTCCACGACTTGTTTCATGAACTTATCCCTTTATGTCAAACAAGTATCTGTTCAGGCTCATAATGACTCTATGCTATCTCTATTCCGAGGATGTTCTTCAAATCCGCTTTCCGTCTCTCTTCCGGGAAAAGTCTCTCGATTCTATCTCTTGCCAGTTGCCCCAGTTGACTCCGCAATATCTTTGCCCCGAGCAAGTGATCAACAGCGTCCGCGATCACCAACGGATCACTCTGTTCTAAAAGGATTCCGGCCTCTCCAACAACCTCTTTAACAGCGCCCACATCGGAACTGATGACCGGTGCGCCACAACTCATGGCTTCTGCAATGGCCAGCCCGAAACCTTCGTACCTAGATGGCTGGAGGTAAATTGTGCAAGACTGCATATATCGAATCTTCTCCTTTTCACCAATATCTTGAATGAGCTCGATCAAACTACCTAGCCCGTTCTTACTCACCGCCTCTTGGAGTTTCTCGTATCCATTGCCCCGTCTTCCGGCTATAACGAATCTACATTTTCTACCCCGTTCAGCCAAAACTTTGGCTGCCGCAATGATATCCATGATCCGTTTCCTTCTGATGATACCTTCAGTCATCCCAGATACGGTGAAAACGAGGGCATCATCGCGATTGTCACTGTAGCTATATTTGGTCACCTTCACTGTGTGGGGAGAGTAGAAGAGATTAGTTAGCCCCCAATCCTCCTTCAGCGCATCATATTCCCTCATCGATACCAGAACATTTACAGTAGCATCCCGAGCAGCGTATCTGATAAGCAATCTTTTCATCAAAGTCCTGTTGTCATAATCGTTCTCATATGCTGGACAACGATAGTTAAATGTGCCTGTTATTACTATCCTTTTCCGTAGAAGTTTCCCCATCAGTACGGGGAACGAGGCGTATGTCCACCACCAGATAAAAATGACCTCCGAACTCCAATCGATTTCCCGCCAGCGCGTTGCAATTGTCAGTTCACACCCAAGTTCTTCCAGAATCTCTAAATCTTGTCGGTAAAACTCCACAACACCTAGAAGATCTCGTTCCACCCGGCAGAAGAAAGTAACCTTCATCTTTCCAGTCCTACTACAGAATCACCTTTGAATGATCTTCTTACTTCCCAAGTGATTAACTTCGGAGCAAGGTTAATGAAAAATGTACCAATCCCCTCAACAATAAGTATACTGGAGGAATCACTAACATATAGAACGTCGCTTCATACGTCACCAGTTTGTTGAAGTACAAGTCGAAAAACGAAACGGTTAGAAACGCCATGATTAATCCATAGACAAGTTGTACTCCTATAGATTCTCTGACCCTTAGAGAAATTCCCCACAGAAAGTAGGAGAAAATCCCTAAGAAGAACATATATACCCAAGCTAAGTACTTCCCGAGGTACATGTAGAGCATTCCGACAGCCCCGAAAATGTTTGCGGTGTGATGCATATCTGTATGATGCGATACCGGTACCCAGTTATGAATGATTATATCAATAAGGCTATGATCACCTGTCAAGAATCTATAAAGATTTATTGGCACTGCTATGATCTCCTGAGGACTGTATATGGGAAACCTGATATCAGTCAATATCTCGCTGAAAGCAATTGGACCTCCAAAAAGATATGTAAAAAAATGATTAAGAAGCCTAACATTAGTCCGGGCAGCAAAAGTATAATCTAATCCAACTACTAGAAAACCGATGTAATACGTTGCACTGAAAAGGATAAAAACAGTTAGAGAATATAGGAGTATTTTCCTGATGGAAAATCGTATTATACCGTTCAACAGACAGAAGAAGTATGCCCCAAGTACAATTCCAAAAATATGATACTTCACTTGCCTGATTAAGATAATCAGGAATACAAGAACAAGGAGTATAAGTATGTGTTTCTTTCGATTTAGAAGATAGTCACCCATAAGAAAAATAAAGGACAGCCTACTCAGGTTCTGAATATGGGATAACCACCCTGTTCCATAGGCTATGGCAAACTCCTCTGAACCAATGTTGACCCACCCTAACTCCCCTATCGAAAGTCGAAAATTGAGCAGACCTGATACAATCGCTACGAGAGCGAGAAAGACGAACAGTGGCCTATAGATATCGAATAGTTGGCTTACGTTTTTAGCTGTATTGGCTTCTGGTTCAAAACTGCCATCGGATTTTCTGAACAGGGGAATAATCAGTTGTCCTCCAACTAGAAAGAAGGTGTAGCTAACTACAATAAATGTAATACTCTGAGGACTCACTGCAAAAAAACCAAACTGCTTGCCTAACAGATTGATCATCAAGACTACAACGGTATACGGCCAAACCATTACACCAAACGGAGTTACAGCTGTTCCATACCGAGATCGTTCCCAGTAACTGACTATAAAGCAGAAGGTAACAAGTATAAGTGGCCCTAGGAAGTCGCTCATTTAACTACCTGTTTAAATGACATTGTAGCTATCATCTTTCATTGAACAACTCTTTTGCCTGAAAAAAATCTTCACTTGTTACTGAGTCTTTTCTTGTGGAATAATCTATAAGTAAGCCGGAAAATTTAAGTATTCTTCGTAATGGAACCCCATGGCGGATACGCAGCATGGGGATAATATAAGCGAGCGAGAATATTCTCCACACTTTCCAGTAGAGAGGGCGATAGTGTTCCTTCAGATCGATAAATCTATTCAGATGATGAATGAAGGCGCTGGGAAGGGCGTCATCTCTGAACACCGATTCTTTGGCTTGAGACACTTTATGAAAGATTCGGGCCTGTGGCACCGCCGCCATGACGATACCCTCTCTTTGCATCCGTAAGCTGAACTCATAATCCTCTTCACCCAAGAAGAACTGCTCCGATAGCAATCCATACTTCCTAAAAATATCAGCTCGAGCCATAAGAGCGCACCCTGTAATGAAGCTGATTTCACAATGACCGACCGGACACTGATCAGCTTTCTGATTACGATGGTAATAGTTACGGCTGCCCCACCAGGTAAGTTTTCCACCACAATTCCAGACATTGTCTGGCTCATCGTAATAGCAAATCATCGGGGTCACTACCGCATACTTCTTATTCTCCTCTATAAAGTTCGAAAGGATCTCGAGACAATTGGCTGCCACCGTAGTATCATTGTTAAGTAAAAAGATTTTATCATAATTTTTGTTAAGTGCATAATGGATACCAACATTATTCCCCCCTGCAAAACCTAGATTTTTACTATTCCTTATGAGAACAAAATCCGGCTGCTCGCTTCCATCACTAATTGCCTCTTCTATTTTCCTGGGGATTTGTGATTGTTCAATCTCAACTATCCTCAGAGTTGTTCTCCATTGCTTACCAGATGAAGGTGGGACAGTTCCCGATCCTTCAGCCCATTTCCTGATCTTTTTTAAAGAACCATCAGTGGAACCGTTGTCTACAACAATAAAGGTAAAGTCTTTATATGTACTCTTTTTCAGTGATTCCAGGCACTCTATCGTGTCCCGCCAGCCGTTCCAGTTAAGCAGGATGACCGCCAAGTTCTTTCTTATCTCTTGCTGTCCCAAAACTGTCATTATCCTCCTGTAGAAGCTGTAGTGAATATTTTTGGTAGTATAGCCACCATTCGTTTCTCATCGTCATCCAGCACCAGAAACCAGTTCGTCAGTGCTAATAGAGCCAAGAGTACTGTTCCGCCAACAAACGCCAAGACAGTATCCAGATCCAGCAAACTCCACAGGTAGAGGAGTAGTCCAAAACCAACCAGTAATGTACCTTCCAACCAAACTTTTCTTCTGCTTAGATTCCTGATAATCCCGGGATATAGCTTCAGAGTCCATATGAATTGCAGGGAAAAATCAACTGCTACACGGGCAAACCAGGTCCCTGCCGCACCGGCAATCTGATACTCCTTCGTCAAGTACCAGAGGAGTATTACATAGACAGGAAACTCCGCCAGATGGAACTTAGCCGGTAGATCCGGTCGTCCAACACCTTGAAGGAGATTGAAAGGAATATAGGCAATGGAATTTATCAAAATCCCCCCTGCAAAGAATCTCAGGACAATAGATGCCTCTACCGCAAAGCGGTCACCCAACCATAGACTAAGGATATCTTGAGCATAAATCAGCAACAGCAAAGCGACAACTCCTACCGGCAATAGAATATACTTGATGGAACGGACTACAAGAGCTTCCAACTCGGCATCATTATTCCTTGAGGAAAGAGCGCTGAACTCCGGAAAGAAAGTACGCATGAGGGCAATAGGTAAAATCCTCATACGGTTCACAGCTTCAAAAGGAGCAGTATAGAGAGTCACTGCGGTCATTGAAATCATGGAGCCAATCAGAAAACGGTCAAGATATACAAGGACCGGACTTATGACACCTGTTATGGTGATCCATCCTCCGTATGTAAGCAGTTTTCGAAGAATAACACGACTAATACGAAACTTTTTTCTCAAGAGAGGGAGCTGTTTGATACAGAGTAACAAATAACACAGTGAAGCGGTGACCCTGGTAATAACGATGAACAAAACTACCGTTGAAACAGACCATCCTAAAGGTAGAGAGAGCGCTGGAAAAACGATACTGATTATACTCACTGGTACTTGAATGGTATTTACCAGATCAAAACGCTGGAGTGCTCCCAAGACGCCTCTGAGACTGGTGGAAGCGAGCATAAATGGAAGAGAGAGGGCGACGTAAAAGAAAGCTCTTTCTGCTTCAGAAAAATATTCTGGCTTAATCTTTAAAAGAGAACCTGCAAGATGTGGAGCAACAATTGTAATGATTCCAGCTGCTGCCAGACCTGTGATAAACGCCATGGTCACTGCAGTCCAAATCAACTGGGGTAGATTACCATCCTGCTTGGGATCATGGAGTTCAGCGACATATTTCATAGTCGCTTTGGCGAGACCAAAATCGAGTAATGTGAGATATCCCAGAATAATCCAGGCAATTGAGAGAATGCCGAAACCGTCGTCACCCAGTCCTTTTACTGCTAGGGGAATACAGACAATACCGGCCACGATAGGAGCCAGCATACCAAGAAAATTCAGCAGGACATTTTTCGCCAACATCTGCCCAGAGGTAGATCTGGCTTCGCTCATTTACTTGACTGAATAGTGTTAGATAGATCTAAGAAAGCAGGCTTAAAAATAATGTAAATTGAAGTGAGTATAATACTAAAGAAACTGTAAAATATCACGATAATAGCCCGTTTGGGTTTGAATTTCTTGTCCGGTACTACCGCCCGATCTAAAACTTGCACCGTGGGTGTATCCTTGGCCTCTTGAATTTTAGCCTCCTCAAATTGCTGAGTCAGGAATGTAAAAAGAGTATTCTGAATTTCTACTTCCCGGGTGAGCCTGGCAAGTTCAACTCCCAAGTAGGGAACCTCAGAGAAACCAGGAAACAAGTTATTTCCATCAGTACCCTTCTCCATTTCAACAAGTTTAAACTCTAAACTAGTTATTTCTCTCTTCAACATATCAATATCAGGATGGTCAGGGTTAAGAACCTCAGTCATTACTTCAAGTTTGACTTCGTTGGCCATAATCTGTGCCTTTATTTCAGCTGCAGCCTCGATAGCTGCAGCAGTCTGTTCCGGTAGGGCAATCATTTTATGAGTTTCCTGAAAAATCTGAAGACTATCTTCAGATTTCTTTAAATCTATGATATTCTGTCTATAACGTTCTTCAATAAACATCCTTTGAAACCGAGCTTTCTCAGTTTTTAAGCTCTTATTCATAGCATCAAGATTACTTAGGAAAAAGTTAGTTATATCTGTTACCATCTGTTTCACTGAATCTTCCTCATCTGTAGAGGCTAGCCATCCAGTCTGTACATCAACAGATACTAGAATAGTTCCTTCATCCTCGGTTTCTATAATAATACTTTCAGAAAGCTTTTTTCTAGCTTCTTCATAGTTATCCACATCATAATACTCTAACAATCTGAATTTTCTGATAACATCATCCATCATAGTACGACTTTTGAGAATAGCAATAAGTCGCAGACTTTCCGAATCTGTGCCAGTAAATCCTAATCCTCCCAAAGGCAAACTTGTAAGTCCACTTAGCAGACCAAGATCACTCTGCTCTTGGGGTGGTAGGAGTGCAGCAGTAGCACGATATGTCTTAGGCAAAATCAGGGATACAATAACCGCTAAAACTGATATCAGGAGAAAATTAGTAATAATTAGTTTTCGTTCACTGAATAGAACCCGTAAGAACAAAAGTAAGTTTGATTTCTCTAAAATTCGAGATTCTTCAATTTTAAATAATTCAGCTTCCTCTCCTTTTTGCCCAACTAACCCATACCGCTTTAAATCCGCAATCCTGTTCCTCATCGTCTTCTCTGTCATTCCATTAGCTACAGCGACTTTCTCTCGCTCTGCACGGTCGTCCAAGATCTTTGGATGTTTCTTCACCAACTCAAGTATCTTCTTCTCGTGGTCCGTAAGAGTCTGCATCATACTACTGTAATGTAGCCAAGTATGTAAGATAAACGGTTAGGAGTGCTGTACCAATTTGCAGTAGAGAACTATCCCCAAAAATTGAACTCTTAAGATTGCGGGGCACTACGATTACATCACCCCTTCTCACTAATGCATCCTGACCTCGTTCTCTGCTGCCATCTAAATGTCGAATTAGGGCACCATCCGGGTTTCCTTCGGTGGTATTCCCCCCTGCCAGATTAATATAGTCACCCGCGGTGAAACCTGGGAAGAACTGGAAGCTTCCCGGTACCTGTACAAAACCATTCACTGAAACCCCTCTCTCGCGAAGAATATCGAGCGTATCACCAGGCTTCAATACCGTGGAAGCAAATCGTTCCGGGGGTATATTAAGATATTCCTCTTTGTTGTTTTTGACTCGTGTAATAGTAACACTTTCTAAATCGGCACTCTCACGGAATTGAGCTTTCCTCCAGAGAAAGTGTTCTAACGTTTCCCCTTGGGCTATAATATCGTATCCTTTCCCCGAAACAGCACCCCTGATAACCACACCCTCTTTTTCGACATTTCCAAAGGGCACTATTACTTGGTCACCCTCTACAAAAGTTGGATTATGATTGAGATCACCATTGTTGATGAATTGCAAGAAATCCACTTTTCTAACCGTACCGGCATGAGTGCGAACCGTGATATCGAATTCTCTGGCTAATTGATGAAAACCGCCAGCAAGTTCTACTAAGACATCCAGTCT
>JBHHUM010000063.1:0-12048 GCA_046861645.1 Fidelibacterota bacterium
GCCTATAGTAAACCTGCCAATATGCTTTATAACCTGAAAGGTTATTTAGGCGAGGAGAGATTTCTGAAGGCTATGCAGGCTTATTATGACCAGTGGAAACTGAAACATCCCAATGAAGAACGTTTCCGCTTTGTCATGGAGAAGGTCACTGATGAGGAACTGGATTGGTTTTTTAACTCTTGGCTTCATGAAAAGGGGTTTGCCGATTATACCCTTTCAGGATGGGACAGAAAGCAATTGTCTAATGGGGAATATGAAGTGACAGCTACAATTATTAACAAGGGTACCATGGAATATCCCTTGGATGTAGAGGTTGAGTTGGCAAATGGTAAAAAGTATCGTCCAGAGAGGTGGACAAATTTTATTAACAATTGGAAAGACAACTACACATTTACAGTACCCAGTAAACCCAAAAGAATCACACTTGACCCCGATGATTGGATTCTGGATATTGATCGAAGAGATAATTCTTCTGGTTTATTACGGCACAAATTATCCTTACAATTAAATCCAGCATTTAATAGTCCACGTGATGCCTATAAAGTGACAATATTTCCCTCGCTAATATGGTATCACCCTTTGGATGGTTGGAAACCCGGACTAATGTTAAATAGAGCTTATGGTTTCTGGACCCACCAGACTTTAAATCTAAGCTATGGTATCAAGTCACAGCGCATTTTCTGGTCATTTGGTTCCTCTCATGACTTGCGTAATATCTTGCCAGGAGTGAACCTGAGCTGGGGCATTTCAGAACTGGAAGGAGTAAAGAGCAGAGAAATTCAAATTGACCATTTCTGGAGTAAGTGGTACCATTATCCTCCTACGTTCAGCTTTTCTGGTGGTTACCAGGTGACAACTGCTGACGGATCAAATTATACCGACCTCTACGAGGCTGGAACAGTAGGATTGCTTTTTGGAAATGTAGGTCTTTCGGTAAAAGTAGGATATTTTAATAGCGAAATTAACATTGCTATCTCGTCCTCGGGAGGCAGCATTAGTGATTGGGATTTTTCCAGGTTAATTATATCGGGGAAATTCAGTACCAGTAAGGATAAGGTACACCTGGCATTTAGGTTCATGGGAGGGGGTACAGCAGTAGGTAGTGAGGGGTTACCGATTCAAGAGAAATTCACCATTCAATCAGCAGGAGCTGCTGATTATTATCACTGGTCTCATTTACGGCATAGGGACATCCTTTCTGGTTTGCGGGATCATTTTCACATCTACGGTGATGCCAATCTCCGAGGCTATTATGCCCATGGATATGAAGGAGCAGAGTCGGTGATCGTCTCCACTCTGGAGGCTGGTTATCAACTATTTTCATCTCTAAAAGTGAGAAGCTTTTTTGATGGGGGATGGCTCTGGAGTGTAGCAGATAACTTCGAAGGTGATTTGCTGATGGATGCTGGAGTTGGATTTAGTTTTAAACCTGATTTCAATTTCTATGGTTATAGTATCAGTTTGAGGATTGACTTTCCTTTTTGGATAAGTGAAGAGACAGCAGACCAATCAGAAGTAGATTTCAACCGTTGGTTAATTAGTTTCCAAAAAGGATTGTAGGGATATTGTTAATGGGATTATTATTAAAATATATTCTTTAAGTTATGTATAATTATTAGTGGCTAATTGTGATAATTCTCGTTATACATTACCCATAGAAAATGATACAGACGAGTGAATTGATATGTCTTGAAGTTACCGGTAATAAAATGCCAAGGAGAAGTCTATCAGGAAAAATCTAAGGATTAAATTAAAAGAAGTGCTGGAGTTTATTCCCAACAGGAACGATGCTTTTCAGGAGGGCGTGGATAAAGAACAGGATATTAGAGAGGAAATAGGGGAAGGCAGCGTTAAACATCTTTGTAGAAAGAGATTTATTGAGTGAATGAGAAGATGCAGGATTCTAGAATTAAAGCCCATCATATAATTATCAGTAAAGACTCCAAATATTTTGATAATAGATAAAATCATTTAAGAGGATTGAAAATGATAATAAAAAACTACTCAATCATTTTATTTGTGATACTGTTTATTTTTGGATGCGAAGATAATGTACAGGAGTCAGGGGAAATCTATAAGGTTTATGTTGCTTACCAGAGTTCTGACAGGGTCGCAGTTTTTAATGGTGAAACAGGTGAGCCGATAAGGGAAGTGGATGTTGATATCACTCCTAATGTAGCAGATAATCCCCATTATATTGTCATTGATGAAGTACATAAGGTATGGTTCGTCACGTTAATTTCTTCCGGTTATGTGCTCAAGTACGACCTGTTAACAGATAATTTATTAGATTCTGTATTTGTTGGGAATCAACCGGCACTTATGGAGATTGATCCTGAAGGGAAATATCTGTATGTATCCCGTTTCATGCCCATGATGGGTATAGGAACAGCTTCTACATTTGTACATCGCATAGATTTGGAAACCATGGATATCGACAGTGTAAATGTTGGTGCTGCTTCGCCTCATGGAATTGCTCTCAACAATGATGGAAGTGAGCTTTGGGTGGCGAGTAATCAGGCGTCTCATTTCTTCAGGATCGAAACTGAAAGATTCACTGAATCGGGCTATGAACCAGTGAGTTACAAGATTGGCAGTGATGTTCCTGATGCTATTGGAATTAATGATGGCATATACGAAGCACTGGAACTTGTGATTTCACCCGATGGTGAAAAATTATTCATGAGTTGTTCTGACATTGGAGTAAATCAAATTCGAGTTTTTTCAACTACCACTGGTGATTCGTTGGGTGCCTATTCGCTGGGGATGATGGGGATGCAACCTTGGCATCTAATAACTGATCCTGTGGGAGACTATGTTTATGTAGCCTGTCGTATGGCAAACGATATAGCTGTAATTAATTTGGGCTCTGATACGGGTCAAATCACTTTCATCGAGGATGACCTAATGGATACTCCTCATGGCATTGGGGTTTCATCGAAAGGTGATCGTCTATTTGTTACTGGAAGTGCAATGATGAGTGGTAGTAAAAGCTATCTCCATATCATCGATACGGAAACCAATTTAGTCATCGAAAATGTCTTTTTGGGTGAGGGAGTAATAGCCACAGGATTAGCAGTAATGCAAACTACTTGTAATGGTTGTGATTGAGAGAAAGGATTAGATATGAAATGGAGATATTTTGAGTTGATATTTGCTTTCTTTGCACTGGGAATTTTTTCCTGTAGTAGTGAAGGAAATGGTGAGAAAGCACTCGAGGTGCCTTCTCCACAGGAAACTATCAATTTAACTGACTTCAAAGAAGCGGTATCATGTAAGCCCTGTCATCCGGTACAATATGAAGAATGGCAATATTCAATGCACGCCTATTCAATGAAAGACCCTGTTTTTCATTCTGGTTGGGAAGGGGAGAAAACTCACCGCCCTGATACTGGAGAACGCTTTTGTATTCAGTGTCACAGTCCATATGCTTATGTTACTGGAAGTGAAGTTGACACTACAGTTGCCCAGATAGCCGAAGGCATAGGGTGCGATCTTTGCCATACAATGGTCGCATCTCATGATCAAATCATTACTGATGACAATGTAGCTGCTTCGGCTGAATACTTCCTAAATGCTGAAAAGGATATCAGGTTTGGTGAAATCATGGATCCAGTAGATAACGGATTTCACGAGAGTGTGGGAATCGCTTTTTTCAACTCTTCCCGGGCTTGTCTGCCCTGTCACGATTTTATTATCCGTGGTGTGGATGCTGAGATCACGTTTTCTGAGTGGGCCGGGTCTGGTTTCGCCGCTATGTCAATGGAATGTCAATCCTGCCATATGCAGGAATATGAGGGCTATGCAGCAGATCCGATAGCAAATCCTGGAGTTCCCAAAAGAATTATTCATGACCATAGTATGGTGGGAGTTGATCTTGACCTTAAAAAATCATTGGCTGACAATCCTCAGGGGGAAGCGGTGGTTGACCTCCTGCAGTCCGCTGCTGTTCTGGACTTAACAGATTCTCCTACGATTGTTAATGATACCCTTCAACTTTCTTTTACGATTCAGAATTTGACAGGACACAGTTTTCCTACAGGTGTCTCTTTCGTAAGGGAGTTGTGGATGGAACTGCAGGTTTATGATGAGTCCCAAGTATACTTTTCATCGGGTATATTGGAGACGGATTCCAGCGATCTGGGAGAAGAAGTCGAAATTTTTAATGCGGAATTGTTTGATGGACAGGGCATAGCTGGTGTTGGAGTTACAGATGTAGTTTCCATGACCAATAACTCGCTGCAAGCTAATGAAGCCAGGGTGAAAACATTCTCCACTCCAATCACATCAGCTACAGATTCTATAACAGTTGCAGCTCGCTTACTTTTCCGATCATTTCCTCCTTCATCTCTGAGAGAGCAACATCAGGATTTACTGGCAAATTTACCAGTCATTACCATTGATAGTCTCTCTTTCTCAATCGCTATACCCTGAAAAGAGATGATCGGTAACTGCTTTTTTTGGTGGCCGATACCCAGTTGAGAAAGATATCCGATCTGATATTTAGAGTTCTTTTCCTTTCCTCAATACTTCTTCCACAGTCCTTCCAAAGAGAAGTTAACCCTTTCCCTGTCATCATTGAAGATGACGAATTGAAAGTCCCCTTTTTAGGTGGCTTCAATAAACCAGCTCCACAATTTCTCGATTGGAATGGAGATGGGTTGGTGGATATGTTTGTACGGGATGTGGATGGTCGAATTCAATATTTCTCGAACGTTGGATCTCTTCAGCACCCTGAGTTTGAATTACAGACAAAGTCTTTTCAGGATCTTTATGTTGGTCATTGGTTTCATTTCTTTGATTATGATCACGATGGTGATATTGACCTTATGGCTGGTCCACAAAGCCCTGATGTGTCTCTGTTTGAGAATATAGGAGATAGCTTAATACAAGTTGTAGCACATTTGATAGATGATAACTCTGTAGCTGTCTATGGGGGACAGATAGTGATCCCCACTGTAGCCGACATTGACGGAGATGGATGGGAAGATTTTTTTGTTGGAGGTATATCAGGCTCTGTTACTTATTATCGAAATACAGGATTAACCGATGGGGTGCCGGTTTATCATTTAGAGACAAACTCATTTGAGGATATCCTTATTGTGTGGGTGCCGGGTAGATATTCTCGTCATGGAGCCAATGCCTTGGAGTTCTACGATATTGATCAAGATGTTGATCTTGATCTTTTCTGGGGTGATTATTATCAACCTGGACTTTTTTTCCTGGAGAACTTCGGTACTCCTAATGATCCGGAAATACCTGATAGTCTTATGGTTGATACCTATCCACCATCAGATCCCGTAAATAGTGCTGGTTTTAATGTACCCCGTTTGGTAGATCTTAATAACGATGGAGAAGCAGAACTCTTTGTGGGCGTCCAGTCTGGAGCTTATGGTACCGATTATAAAGATAATTTCTGGTATTATGAGCCGTTAGGATCAGGAGATTTTGATCTGGTAACCAAGAATTATTTTGCGACTATAGATTTTATTTCCAGTACCAATCCAACTTTAGCAGATATTGACGCTGATGGTGATTTTGATCTTTTTGTCGGTAATGAGTTTGATGATTCTAATCCAGGCTGGAACGGTGATATCTATTTCTTTGAAAATACTGGTACACCCTTTGATCCACGTTTTGTTTTAGTAGACAGTACTTTTTTTGAGGAAGGTTTGGGAAATAATATGGCACCTGCTTTTGGAGATTTGGATGCTGATGGTGATCTGGATGCTCTGGTGGGAGATTACAATGGTGAGATTTCCTTTTACCTGAATGAGGGTCAACCTGATTTGCCTAACTTCAGTTATCAGGGGAAATTCCTGGAAATTGACTTGGCCGGGCGAGCTTCCCCTACCTTAGGAGATATAGATGGCAACGGCACTCTCGAACTTTTTGTGGGGGATAAGAATGGTACTGTGCATGTATGGCATAATGAAGGTGATCCGATAAACTATAACTTTGTGAAGATAAGTGACGATTTATTTGAAGGAGAAAACTTAGGATTGGAGATTTCCCTTGAGTTATCAGATTTCGACTTTGATGGAGAATTAGATTTGCTCATTGGGAATAAAGAAGGCGAAATCTATTTAGCCGATCCTTCAGGAGGAGAATTCCATAAGTTTGAGAAGTTCCCCCATTCTGGTCTGAACCTATCGATGACGTCAGGAGATGTGAATGGGGATGGATTGATGGATTTGATCGTTGGGTCTAATGAAGGAGGTTTACAGTTCTTTAGTGTGGGAGAAGAATCATCAATCGACAGTGAACCTTTGCCATCAAATCCCTCTCTGGTCGTTTGTTATCCCAATCCATTTAACAGTAATACCATTTTTCGTTTCTCTGCAGATATTCCTGTTAACTCTAAATTAGTTATTTATGACCTTCTTGGTCGAAGGGTAGAGCAAATGAACATCCCAGATTTCAGAAACAACTCAATTCAAGTAGTATGGGAAACGAGTGAATTAGCTTCGGGGCAATATATCTGGCAGTTAATAAAAATTACTGGAGCAAGTAAGCTGACATTGGATAGTGGTAAGCTGATGCTCCTGAAGTGAATGAGATAATGTTATCTCCGTCACAAATAAATCCAAGCTGTTATCATATTATTGGAGAGGAAATTTAGTAAAAAAAGCTTAAGTTTGGCGACTATTGAAAAACTCCATTCATTTAGATTAAAATTAAACTTCATGGAAGTTAGAGAAATGAAACGACTACTTACTATTAGTTCGGTATTGATTTTTGGCGTAACAACTTTATTTGCCAAGGAGTGGGAAGTAGCATCATCTTCTGGGGTGGAGCAATTGACTATTGATCTTTTAGGCTCTACTATCAATCATAGTGAACTTAGTTTCAGATTGGATGGATTTTATACTGACTTTATCGACATTGATGGGCAAAATTATGTCGTAGTTACTCATCCTGATGCTCCAGGATTCCTGTTGGAGGGATTTCCCGGACTTCCCCGGGTCAACCGCAGCCTTATTATTCCAGATATAGGAGCAATAGAGGTAACAGTTACATCTATAGTCTATAAGGAATATAAATTAGGTCCTGTTGCACCCTCAAAAGGGAATCTATTGAGAACACAGAATCCTGAGGATATTCCCTACGTTTTTAATGAATATTATCAGACAGATAATTGGTTTCCTGCTGAAAACGTGACCCTAAGTGAGCCATTTATTTTCCGGGGAGTGCGAGGTGTTAACGTACAATTTCAACCCTTCCAATACAATCCCTCGTCTCAAACCCTCCGAGTAGCAATGGAAATGACCATTTCTCTTGATGCTATTCCTGGAGAAGCTCCCAACTCAATTCATAGGCAAAATAGAATTCCATCTAACCGAGATTTCGTCAGAATACAAAAGGATTTCTTCGCCAACTTTGAAGAAACTCAAGATATTTACTACGAAGGAATAGAAGAACCAGGTTATTTAGTGATTATTACTTTTGATGATTTCATTGATGCAATTCAGCCCCTGGCAGAGTGGAAGCTTCAGAAGGGCATACCTACCGAAGTTGTACCCCTGAGTTCCATTGGCAGCACTACAAGTGATATATTATCTTTTCTGCAAACCAGGTATGATACTGGTGAATTGACCTATGTGATACTGGTGGGAGATGATGCTCAGATTCCTACTCTTTATGGTTCTACTGGAGCTGGTTCTGATCCTTCTTACGTCATGCTGGATGGTAGCGATTATTATCCTGATGCCTTCATTTCGCGGATTTCTGCTACTACCGAGAGCGAAGTCGCTGATCAGGTAGCTAAGTTTTTGGCGTACGAAATAGATCCTCCAGGTTCGGTCTGGTTCAGCCGAGGATTGGGTGTCGCTAGTGCCGAAGGAAGTAGTATCCCACCTGATTATCTGGCTGATTGGGAACGGGCTGAACTACTCAGGGATATGCTAATGAACTATACCTATTCAGATGTGGATCAGATCTATGATCCAGGTGCATCCCTCAGTGAACTGGTATCTGCCCTGAATGAGGGACGCTCAATTTTCAACTATATTGGGCATGGAGCAGGCACCTATTGGGGCACAACAGGTTTCAGTAACAGCCATGCTTCCTCTCTGAATAATGGTTTCATGATGCCCTTTGTAATCGATGTATCTTGCCTGAATGGACAGTGGCACGGTACGACCTGTTTAGCCGAGGCTTTCATGCGTAATCCTGAGGGAGGAGCAGTGGGAATGTTTTCCTCTTCAGTTAGTTGTTCTTGGGTACCTCCTACAGTTATGCAGTATCATATTGTTGAACTTCTGACTACAGAACAGCGCAATACCATGGGTGGTTTGAGTATGCACGGGTCCATTCATACACTGGAATCTTATAACGGTGGTTCTGAAGGTATTGCTATTGTTGAGGAATACATACTTTTTGGTGATTGTACACTTCCCATGAGGACGGTCAGTCCCATCACCGTAACCGCTTCACATGATCCTATTATTCCCTTGGGCTCTACATCTTTTTCAGTCCTAACAATACCGGGTGCTATGGTTGGTTTGACAATGGATGGAATCCTTTATGGAACGGCCATTGCCGGTGCTGATGGTATCGCCAACGTGGAATTTGAAGAAGCTCTTTCCGTCCCAGGAGCTATAACGGTTACCGTTACTGCCTACAATTTTCTACCCTACATTACTGAAGTAAATGTCATTCAACCGGAAGGACCTTATGTAGCATTTGACTCCTATACGATCTATGATATTAACGGCAATTTCGATGGTACAGTAGATTTTGGCGAAACTGTGGATATGTTCTTAAGTGTGACTAATGTTGGGGTGGAAGAAGCTTTCAATGTGACCGGAATTATAACCTCTGAAGATCCACTGGTTACTATGATTGACGGTGATGTGACCTTTGGAAATATTGCTTCCGATGAGACAGTGACCAGTCAGGACGAGTTGATTATTATTGTGTCAGAAGAGACTGAGGATGGTCACATTATTCCATTTAGCATAGTTATCAATGGTACAGATAGTAATGGAAGTGAACTGCAGTGGGAATCTAATTTCAGTGTTACCGTTGAGGCTCCGGTTTTGGGTTTTGTAAGCTACAGTTTAGAAGGAACAGGTGAAAATGGAGTATTCGATCCGGGCGAGACTGTACAATTAGTGGTGACCCTATCCAACGAAGGTGCAGAAGATGCTACCAGTGTCATGGCAGAAATAGCAGAGAGTTCCAGTTATATTACGGTTGATGATAATCAAACTTACTTTGCTACAGTGACTGCTGGCGGGTCGGTGTCTAATAGTTCCAACCCTTTTACTGTGACAGCATCTACCAATACTCCTCTGGGGACAGAAATAGAATTTACTCTGACTGTTACCGCTCAAAATAATTACACCATTGTAGAGACATTTTCACTGATTGTGGGGCAAAATCAATTCTTCAGCGAAGATGTTCCTCTGGATTTTGGCCCTAACAACATAGAAAGTATTCTCAACATCCCAGTCTCATTTTTAATCAGTGATATTAATGTTATGGTGGATATCACTCATCCTTGGGTAGGTGATATTCAGTTACGACTCCGGTCTCCAGCAGGTACGGAAGTAGCATTGGTCACCAATCAAGGAGGATCTGGTGATAATTTCACTGAAACCGTATTTGATGATGATGCAGAAACCCCCATTGATAGTGGTACACCTCCTTATAATGGTAGTTTCCAACCAGAAGAACCTTTGGCGAATTTTAATAGTGAGGAATCACTTGGTAGTTGGACCCTTATCGTAATTGATACTTATCCTTCTCTGGATGATGGCACATTAAATGCCTGGAGTCTTACCATCAGCGGTGAAAGTTCTTCGCCCTGTGAAAAAGGAGATGTCAATTCGGATGGTTTTATAGATGTCTTTGATGTTATTAAAACAGTGAATATTATTCTTGGAATTGATACCGAACCTACAGAGGATGAGATATGTGCTGCCGATTATGATGACGATGGCTCGGTTGATGTTTTCGATGTCGTCAAAATGGTAAATTATATCCTTGGCATAGGCCAGACAAAGATGACCGCTCCGGCTACTTCAGCGGTTCTGATCCAGAGTGGTGAGACAATTTCTCTTAGCGCCAATGGGCCAGTTGCGGCTTTACAATTCTCTATCGAGACCGAAAGTGAGATTATTCCCCTGACAATTGAAGGTTTGGAAATCTTATACAACCGTATCAGTGAAACTACCGTCGAGGTATTGATCTTCAGTATGGATGGTACTACTTTGGAAAAAGATAAGTTACTGACGGTTAAAGGCAATTATTCCCTGAGAGATATTCAGGTATCCAACCTTAAAGGGGAAAAAGTTGCTGCTGAGATCCGGATTGTTCCGGAAGAATTTGTTTTGTTTCAGAACTACCCAAACCCTTTTAATCCGATTACTACCATTTCTTACGATTTACCTGAGGAAGGGTATGTTAGACTGGTGATCTACGATATTCTCGGCCAGGAAATAGTAAACTTAGTAGATGAAGAGCAATCTGCGGGCAGTTATCAGGTACGCTGGGAACCTGATAATATTGCCAGTGGCATTTACATTTACAGGTTGATTGCTGCTGGTACAAGTCGGACAGCACGCATGATCTTGTTGAAATAGTGTGATTGAGCGCAAGGATTTATATGAAATGCTTAAAACCTCGTTGTTTTAACGACTTCGGTGAGTAAATTTGATTTGATGATTTATCTTTGGAACCTCAATTCAGTAGGTATTAACAGTTAGTAAGGAGGAGGTAAAATGTCACGTACACTGACAAGAATAGTTGCTGCAATCTTTATATTAAGCTTCACCTCTATATCCTCAGGTCAAGCTTTATGTCCCCCATCGAATCTAGTTGCTGGTGGCGGAGATGGAGAGGTTTTACTCTCTTGGACTGAGCCTAACTTTGAAGGAGGAAGTGGCGAGTGGGAGATTCTTGCCGAATTAATGGCCAATGCTGATTGGGACTCTGCATCCATCGACTTGAGTTCTTATACTGGTTCGATCATACAATTAGCCTTTCACTATAATGATGGTGGTTCTTGGGCTGATGGTTCAGGAGTCGATGATGTAGTCATTAATGGCGATAGCAGCTCAATCGTATCAGCAAATTTTGATGATGGACAGCTGCCTGCAGATTGGTCAATAGAAACTCCTGGAGTGGGCTGGGAATTCGCTGATGCCACTTATTTTAACAGCAATGGAGCTAATTTCATTACCTTTCCAGAACATGGCATCTTTGCCGGAAATGATGACGATGGTAATGGATCGAGTAATATAGCTGATGATTATCTCATTACCTCCTCAATTGATTTAAGCAGTGTGAGTTCCGCCAATATTGAATTTCTTTACTGGCACTCTGGTCAGTATGGTGGCGTCCTCACTCTTGAGGTTCGAGTTATTGAAGCAGCCGATTGTGGGACGTTCTCTCACTATATTGTCTATCGCGATAGCTTGGAACTTGATACCACTTCGGATGCCACTTATATTGATGCGAGTGTCACTAATGGTACCGAGTATTGCTACATGGTATCTGCTCAATACACAGAGGGTGAGTCATCCCCTACTGATGAAGCTTGTGCCACGCCAGCAGAGATGTATGTGGCGACACTTCCTATCAGTGAAGATTTTGAAGGTGCTCTCGGTGAAGGATGGGGCCAGGAAGTTTCTGAAGGAGCCCCTGCAGAATGGTCTTTTGGTATCAATAGCGCTATACCTCCAGGTGATGGCAACTATGCCTGGATTAATGACGATGAAGTGGGTTCAGGTACTCCGGGTTATATCGCTACCCTGCACACTCCCTTTTTCGATGCTGATAGTGGTATTATTATTCTTTCCTTCGACTACATATTTAATGAGTTAGGGGATTTCTTTGATCTCGTCTACCGGCTGCCCGGTGGCGACTGGCAGGAGTTAATGCCCCTTACAGAAGTACTCAGTTGGACATCTTTGACGGTAGATTTAACTGCTGACATTGGTGGCATGAGCGCTGTACAAATTGGCTTTCAATATGATGATGCTTCCTCGTGGGCCTGGTGGCTTGGTGTTGATAACGTTGCTGTGAATTCCATGACAGAGG
>JBHHUM010000064.1:0-12028 GCA_046861645.1 Fidelibacterota bacterium
TTAATCCAAATCTTGAACATTTTTCAATTGCATCTTAACGCAGAATCTTCGTGGCGAATAATCCAGACTAAATAATGCTCAAATCTCAATTACTTCCTGCTGTAAGGACTCCAGGGCTCCTTTTACGAGAGTGTTTACATCAAGATTTTCCTCTGCTTGCTCAAGTTGTTTTACCGTTGCTTTAGTTGCCGGTTGTCTGGGTAGGAATAGAGCACAACAGTCTTCATCAGGTAAAATAGAAGTCTCATAAGTTCCTATATCTTTAGATTTGTTGACAATTTCCTGTTTATCCATTCCCACCAGGGGTCGGAGGATGGGAATTGAGGTAACCGCTTCAATCGTCTCCATATTTTCAATAGTTTGGGAAGCCACCTGCCCTAAAGATTCTCCAGTAATCACAGCATGAGCTCTTTCACGACGAGCCAGAGATTCAGCGATACGGAACATAAACCGCCGGTAGAGCAAAATTCTATATTTTTCCGGACACTTCTCGATGACTTCTTCCTGAATTGGAGCCAGTTCAACCAGAAATAATTTCGTTCTGAGCTGATGTTTCAGAAAAATATCGATCACTTTCTGAACTTTTCTAACAGAGGCATCACTGGTGTAGGGTATAGAGTGAAAATGCAGATAATTGATATGTGCTCCTCGTTTCATCATGAACCATGATGCCACAGGGGAATCAATTCCACCCGAGATCATGGACAGTACTTTTCCGCCAATACCGACTGGAAGACCTCCGGGACCACTTATCCGTGAAGTATAGACAAAAGCCACATCATTAACCAGATCGATATGAAAATTCACATCTGGATATGAAAGATTCACCTTCTTTCCTAACTTTTCTACTACTGCAGCGCCAATCTCCTCATTCAGTTTCTGAGGTGAAAGAGCTATATTCTTATCGGATCGTCGTGTAGTAATCCGGAAAGATTTTCCAGGTAATTCAGAAATAATTCCTAATGCTTCTGCTTCCAGAATTTCCTTTTTAGCTACCAGGCGAGTGGCAGGAGCAAAATAGACCAGTCCAAAAGTATTCCGCAAGACTTCATAGATAGTTTTCAGCGATTGCCCGCCCTTATCAGTTAACTCTATGACTATCCGTCCCCGAATTGATCGAGTTTCGCGATAACTTCCCGGGCAGGCTGATGTTAAGCCAGCTTTAATATTATCCTTGAGCTTTTTCTCAAAATGTCGGCGATTCTTTCCTTTTGTTCCGATCTCTCCATAGTGACAGATAAAATGGGTAGTCTCCATCAAAATCTACCTGCGAGATGTGCTCCCAAATGTGCGCCATAAAATAATATCATTACGGCTACACCACTCAATCCCAGGTAGAAAAAAAGTATCGGCTTTACAGGAAGTTCCGTTTTTTCCTTTATCCGCCAGATTAACAATCCTATGAACATAAAGCTCGCCAACAACTGTACCACTCCATGGGTTTGAAATAGGGGAATTGGATTCGCCATATGTCCGTAAATAGAATCCGCAATAAATCCGGTAGCGATAGCAGCCAGAGAGCTGATTACTCCCACTAAAAGACACCACCAACCGGCATAATGAAGAGATTTATTACGAAAAAGGACACCTAAAATATCAAACAGAACGCTGGTAGAGAGCAGAGCAATAGGAAAATGGATAAACAGGGGATGAAGCGACGTTATTTCCCAGGGAAACATAGGATTTTTTTCCAGTCAGACTTTCACCTGCTTAACGGTTATTTCCAAATCAGGATGAACCAATACTATATGATTAGGAGGAACTTCATGCCAATCCTCGTCGACATCCGTAAGTTTTTCGGAGACAACCAATACAGCATGATCAAACGGATCAGCCTGCCTCATTCGGCAAACACCATCAATACACTCAAATTTCGACCCTTCTGAATGGTAGAGGGTATGAGGTTTAAGTTTAGAGTCCGTGGTATAACGTGTGGCGAGAATGGTGTCACCGTCCGTTATCACCATATTCAAAAAAGTGGGACTGGAAATGCCATGTTCCTCAAGCAACTCTTTCAAATCTGATATCGCCCCTCGAAGCGCAGTAACCATAAACTCAGAATCAACTTCCTTTCCCCCTTCCAGTAACCTTTCCAGAAAGAGAGCAAAAAAGTGCTCAGAATCGGTCTCTCCTCGCAACCAATCATAAATACTATCCGACAGTCTCATTCTCAGGGCACGCTTGATCACCCTAAACCCACCAATACTGCCATTGTGCATGAATAGAAAGGGACCATAATGAAAAGGATGAGAATTCGTTTCCGACACCTGACCATGCGTAGCTGCTCGAACATGTGCCAGGAAACAATCTGATTTAATCTTGGGAGCCATGGAACGGAGATTGGCATTATTCCACGCCGGTTGGACAGATAGAAAAACAGCTGGATTAGGATCGATCTCCTTCTGGTACCAACCGATGCCGAAACCATCACCGTTCAGTGGCTCCTCGCGTTCCCGGGCTTTGTAGCTCTGTCGTACCAGAGAATTCCGGGGTTGATAAAGGAGCTTATCCATAGCGATGGGTGCCCCCTTGTAAACTAAAAAACGACACATAACTCTTTCTCCATTTGTTGACGAATGATGAGTTTAGGGTGATGATGTTTAACTGTCAATGGATTTCAGAATTACTGTCAACTTCCAGACAATGATTATAGATATAATACTCATAATAGCTTCTAAACAGGTACTTATCGAACCATCTGCTGGAGAAATTGTGAAGTTAGTTTTATCACGACTTTACGGGGTAGTAGTCGTTGCAAGTTCATGAGTAAGCGGTTCCATCGCCCATACATAACAGAGGGGACTCTCCCTAGATTTTGCAACGCTAAGGAGACAACATCCTCGGCTTTAACCCCATGTTTTCTATGAGAAGTAGAACTACCTGCCACTTCGTGAAACTCCGTGGCGGTATACCCTGGTGACAGGGCAAGAACATCAATCCCATCCCGTCTGTACTCTTCCCAAAGTCCCTCACCCATAAAAAGATTGAAAACTTTAGTAGCGCCATAAACCGTGAAGAATGGAGTAGCCTGGTACGCAGCAGTGGAAGCCACAAATATAATTCCACCCCGTTTTCGCTCTACCATAGCGGGCAGAAACTTTTCTGTAAGTTCTACTGGAACTACACAATTCAGGATAGTCATTTTGACCTGCAAACCGGGTTCATGCTTATGAAACCGATCCACCGTTCCGAAACCAGCATTATTGATAAGAAGTCCTATTTCAAGATCCTCTACAGCAGCAGCCACTTCTTCACTTGCGGAAGGTTCTGTCAAATCCAAGGCTATGACCCGACCATCAACATGGTAATCCTGGTAAAGTTTTTTAGATAAAGATTCCAACCGTTCCCGGCGTCTCGCTACTAAAGCAACATTCATTCCTTTGTCTGCCAACTGGAGGGCAAATTCTTCACCCAGACCAGCTGAAGCACCGGTCACCAGAGCCCAGGAACCATACCGTTCATTCCAATTTGATCGTGACATAACCTATTTTACAATAAGGATAGGTGCGGTAGCCTTTTCCAGGGTCAACATCGGTTTACTACTGAGAAAAAATTTCTTCAGTGGAGACTGACTGGAAGCACCCATGACCATCAAATGGTTTTCACCGGCAAATTCCACAAAAGTGGATACTGGATCACCGGTAAGGAAATGTTGTTCGTGGGGAATCCCTTTGCTCTTCAGGAAACGTCCTGCGGCTTTAGCTGCTCGGCTGTAACCAGAACCAAATCGCTTCGTCTTGGAGACAGTTAAGGTATCCACTGTCATGCCCTGATTGGCAGCAATAGTAGCACCGAAGCGGACAGCTCGTCTGGTAGCCTTACTGTCATCAACCAAAAGCAACAGGCGGTAATCACATTCAGTATCAAAGTTCTTTACAACAAAAATGGAAGTGGGAATGTATTGCAACAGATCATGAGCCATGGAACGTTTCTGACTACCCCCAATGATAGTAAGAGTATAATCTTCCCTCAACGCCTCCCGGCGCAACTCGTCAATGATTTCACCTTCCCGTAGTATGAGATCAACATTCCGGCCATAACTTCCCTTCAGAATGATGCGGATATAGTCATTCTCAGGTACTACATTTTCCAAATTGAAGCCATTGGTCTGCTTACTCTCCAGATAACCGGAAGAGTTCAGGTAATCAAAAGCCCAGTGAAGAATATCTATCCCGGGATGATAGATTTTCCACTTGGCCATCGAATCAAAGACAAGATTGACTCGTCCTGCGAACATCTCCTTAGGCTTGGTACCCACATAAACAACACTGAGATCAGCAGCAAAGGTCCTGGCAATACGCGAACCAATATCCAGGGTAGGTTCAGAGTATTCCTTGCTTCCTACTGCTAAGAGAAACTTCATATTTGACTCGACCTCATGATTTGATAATCTTGCTCTGAATTTGTCATTATGCAATCCTCATTTTAATATAATGGCCAAAGCAACTGAGAAACCAATAACAGCACCACGATAGACATAATAATCAACTTACCCCCCGCTTTTATAAAATCCCCCGATTTCACCAGCCCACTGGAGTGGATGATCATACAGGGTGAAGAAGCGGCTGCCGTCAGATAAGCAAAACTGGAAGCCAGGGCAGCCGCGAGTCCCATGACGATGGGATCACCCCCCATGTTCAATACAATAGGACCCATCACACCAATAGTAGGGGCGCTACTAAGCAAATTTGCCATGGCTGCAGTCAGTACTACAGCCACCGATATTCTTACCAAAGGTGTGTCACCACTTACAGATACTACTGCTCCAACAGCTCCTTCACCAATCCATTGACCCAGTCCTGTAGTATTAATCTGTATACCAATAGAAATAGCTGCACCGAAAAGAAGAATAACACCCCAGTTGGTATTCCGATTGAGATCGGACCACTCCACCAGTCCAAAAGCCAGATACAGAAAGACACCCGAAAGAGCGATGATACCCAAACCAATTTTATGTCCCAGGAAAACCCACCCTAAAAACACGCCCAAGAAGATAGCAATGGCTAAAAATTCTCCGCCTTGCATATTTCCTTCCCTGGTAACCTGCACTTTCAATTTCCGGACAGCCGAATCAAGGACTTTTTGCTTTGGGCGAAATGTGAAAAGAAGAATAACAACGGTAAGGGGGACTAAAAGTAGGAGGATAGGGTAGGTATATTTCATCCATTCGAGATAGGAAACGGTACCATGGCCAAACTTGGACCAATAGCCCATCATGATCACATTTCTCCCCCCTCCTGATGGAGTCCCTATGGAACCCATGGCACTGCCATAGGCAATGGAAAAAAGCAATAGTGCTGCAAGACCTGCCACCTTTTTTGCGTCTGAACTGGTATTCCTAACGAGTACCAAACCCACAGGCATCATCATGGCCGTAACCGTATGCGCACCAACAAAGGATGAGAGTAAGGCCGAGATGGCAATGAATCCAGCGGTAATACGCCAGGTTTTGTTGCCCGTCAAACGTATGACACCTAACGCTAATCTCGAATTGAGCCCTTGCTTCACGATAGAAACAGCTAGCATCAGCGATCCCATTATGAAGAATACGGCATCACTCATAAAATTGGAAGCCACATCATCAGGTTGAGCAATTCCAAATACCACTTGAAGAACAAGAATTGTTATGGCAATAGCCGGTAAGGGTACTGGACCGGTGATAATTAGAACCAGGGCCATAATAACGATGATCAGGGTGTGGTACGCATCAGCAGGACGAGACAGCTCGGACATAGTGGCGGGTGTTGGTAAAAGATACAGAATAATCCCCAAAACGATTGTGAACAGAAGCCAACGCTTCTGTCGAATCCAGTAGAGAAAATTAGTAATCGCTTGGTTGGAAATAATCGGCATAAGTAGGCAGAAAGTTACAGAGTGACGTCAAAGAATGCTTTAAGAAAATTAAATTCTCAGCAGATGATTAGTTTATACATTATGATGGTATTCTTTTTCCATCCTTCAAAATAGCCCACTTCCAGATTGGGACTCGTCTCTTCAATTCAGCAATAAACCATGTCATAGCATCCAGACCCTCCTGGCGATGCACAGACCAGATAGAAACATGCAATGCCACCTCTCCGACCGGGATTTCTCCAATTCTATGACGGCAAAACAAATCTTTTATCGGAAATTTCTCCGCTGTTTCCGTAGCTATATTCCTGAGTTCGTTCTCCGCCATACCTGCATAACATTCGTAGAAAAGACTGCGAATATTCCTACCACTTTGTTTACCTCTGACTCGACCGTTGAATATCAACTCAGCTCCTTCAGTTGATCGATTATCCTTACTGGGAAAAGGATCTATTGTACTCGTTACAATTTCGGTTATTATCATGACATTATAGAGTTACTGTGACATTGAATTCCTATTTGATTTTGACGAGAGGGTTCATTGCTTACTTATCAACTATTATACCATTAAATTCCTCAGAGCCGCTGAGGCACGTTAACCACCTTGCACTGGAGGAATCAGAGCTACTTCATCGCCTTCCTTTAACTCAACCACTTCGGGAGTGTACTTTCGATTTACAGCTACTCTTAGGCTAACATTTTTCAATTGATCACAAGCTCTGGAACGAATATTGTTTTCCACATCTACTGTAGTTGATCCTTCTTCAAGTTGAAGGATCAGTTCATCCACTCCCAGATGGTATTTCACTTGTGAAAAGCATTTAACTTTAACTTTCATCTTGAAATTGTCATTAGTTATTATAGAAAATTAATAGTGATCGGTGAGTTCTTCTCATCAATATCACAAGCTACAGTATTTTGAAACCCAATACGATGAACTTATGACTAATTTACTCTGAACTTTCATACTACTTACCAGTCATAATTCTACAGCTTAATGATTTACCCTTACCCTAACTCAATAATATTCGTTTCATGACTTAACCCGTCATAGATGAGCAGCTTACCGGTAAGGTTTGGCTCCAATCCCAGAATGATTTTCATGGTCTCCAGGGCTTGAATGTTACCAATAATCCCCGGGAGCATACCAAGAACACCTGCATCAGTACAATTATCACCAGCCATTGAATGCTCGGGGAACAAGTCAGCATAACGTGGACCACCATTGTGGTTAAATACCGACACCTGTCCTTCAAAACGGTAAAGTCCACCATAGACCAGTGGGATCAAATGTTCAGCGGCGAACCCATCCAAGATATGACGAACAGTTAGTGAATCTGTAGCATCCACGATTATGTCTGTTCCAGTGAGAAGATCATCCCGATTTTTATGAGATAATGGTACATTAATGGTCACAGCTTTTACTTCTGGGTTAATCCTTACGATTCGCTCTGCTGCTACATCCACCTTGGGTAGACCCACATCGCTGAGTCGATAGAGCGGTTGGCGCTGAAGGTTAGACAGTTCCACCACATCACCATCAATAATCTGGAGAGTGCCCACACCAGCGGCAGCAAGATATTGAACTACCGGACAGCCAAGCCCTCCCATCCCAACAATAGTCACTTTAGCTGCTGCCAGCGCCAACTGACCTTCCACACCTACTTGTGGTAGTACCATCTGCCGGGCATAGCGACTGAAATCCACTTTGGTTTCAACATACTCATTCCAGGCTTGCGCGCCCCCTAAAAGGCTATATAGGTTTCTACCATTCTTATTCTGAACAAACCTTTCGGTGTTCTGACCAAACTGACAGATGAGTACTACCGGATCATTATCCATGGTGTTAATGCCCAGTTCCTCCTCAGGAATAATCTCTGTATCCAGATGAACTAATGGTTCCTGAATCCGCATTTCTTCTGAACGTATATCAACAACCCGGACCGATCTTTTCTCATCTAACCACTTCTTCAATTGTTCGGGAGTTATAATCATGACGATTTCCCTTTAATCGTTAACCATGGTAACAACCGAAAGGTGACAAAACTATCAACCGACAACTTCCCATCACCTGGTTCCACTCCAATGATGCAATTGGCCTCCAACGCAGATGATAACATATGTGAACCAGTTTTAGGGGATGGTTTACACCACAGAGCTTCATTATCCACCCAAACAGTACCCAATAGGAAACGGTACTTATGTGGATCACGCGGAAATGGGGTTGCCAATTTGGCTTTGAGAAGTTCTGATTCAGTTCCCATGATTTGCTCAATCGCCAGCCAGACATATTCCATGAATCCGATAAAGGCTGAAACAGGATTCCCAGGTAATCCGAAGACAAGTTTATCACCTTTTGTACCAAAAAAGAGGGGCTTTCCTGGTTTTTGAGCCACCTTCCAAAAATGCTGTATCACACCAATTTCTTCTAGAACATCCTTCATGAAATCAAATCGCCCCATAGAGATACCACCTGTAGAAACCACGATATCACACCTTTCCAGTGCTTTAACAAGAAAGCTGAGGATAGCACTTCTATCATCAGCAACAACGTGTTGCATCACAACTTCAGCACCAGCCAGTTCTACCAGATCGGATATGACAGGCAGATTGGAATTGTAGATTTCTCCTTCTTCAAGAGACTCACCAGGTGCAACCAGTTCATCACCAGTAGCAAAAAGAGCAATTCTAGGACGCTTGGCGACAAGAACTTCTTTATACCCAAAATTGGCCAAAGTACCGATTTCTGCAGGACCGATTCGAGCGCCTTTGACAATAAGAACCTTGCCACGGTTAATCTCTTCTCCGGCAAAGCGGATGTTTTCACCAGAGCTGGCCTGGCGATAGATATCAACGTTATTATTGGACTTAAAACCACTGGTATTCTCAACTATTACGATAGCATCAGCCCCCTCAGGAATGACTGCTCCAGTCATACACTGTACACATTGACCTGGTTGTATAAATCCTTTGTAGGGATTCCCTGCAGAGGATATACCTTTAATCTCCAACTTTTTTGGCATCTTCTGGGTGGCACCAATTGTATCTTCAGCTCGAACAGCAAAGCCATCCATGGCAGAATTATCAAACCGAGGCATTGGAAAGGTAGCCCGTACATCCTGCGCCAGAATCCGAGAACTGACTTTCTCCAGAGGTTCATTCCCAGTCCCTATAGGTCGTGAGGATCTTTGAACTATCGTTTTTGCTTCATGCACAGAAATCATATCATCATCTTCCTGGTTAACAACACGATAGCTGTGACAACAACTATACCCATCATTTTCTGAATTGTACGGGGTTGAAATTGGAAAGAACCCATATACGAACCCACTAAACCCCCTAAAAAGACTGCACCGATAAGCGGAAACATAAAATCTAAATCTAAAGCTCCTCTTTGCATGCGGGCAAAAAGACCTACAGCTGAATTGACCCAGATAAATAGAGTTCCGGCAGTAGCAGCCTCTTTTTCATCTCCCAATCCCATCATGATGATCACCGGAACGAGAAAAACACCCCCACCAATACCCACTGCTCCCGCTACAAAACCTAACACTGCACCCAAAACCAAAGAACTGGGTAGTACCAGTTTTTGAGATACAGAAGTTTTCCAGCGGAGATCCTGAATAGTATAGATACGAAGGGCTACAAAAATTAGTGAAATCAGGAGTAAAACGTAGAAAATATTTTTATCTAAATGGAGTATTCCACCTATAAAAGATAATGGAATAGACGTTATTAGGAATGGTAATACTAACTGTAACCTAAGATGATTCCCTCGCCAGAAACTGATAAATGCAATCAATGTGACTAAAAGATTCAGTGTAAGAGATGTAGTAGGTATAAGTTGGTAGTTTATTCCCCAAATTGCCATGAGAGCCGTGTATGATGATCCACCCCCGAGACCAACACTGGAGTAGAGTACTGCTACAAAGAAAAACAGGATCGGCAGAATAAAATCCATCAATGCCCACCCCCTTGCAAGATATGGAAGGCATGATAAATGCCCGGAATTAGAACATTGAGAGCATCTTTTACTGCACCCGGATTACCTGGTAAGCAAATGACAATAGCACTTTCAACTACACCTGCAGCTAACCGGGAAAGCATAGCTGTAGGCGTGGAGCTACGACCCCGTGCATGAAGAGCCTGTTCAATACCTGGCAACCTTGATTCAAATAAGGGTTCCACAATAGAAAGAGTCAGATCACTAACACTGAGTCCTGTACCGCCAGTAGTCACAATCAATTCCACACCTTCTTTGATCCATGAATGAATTGTATCTGTTAAGTCCTTAGCACCGTCTGGGAATACAGAATAGTGCTTCACAGAACAACCATCTGCTTGAAATCCTTCTTTTAATAAAACCCCTGAGACATCCTTTCTCTTCCCTGAAGCGACCCCATCTGAAAGAGTGATAACCCCCACATTTGGTCGAAATGTTGTGGTAAATTGGGTACGACCCCCAGTCTTGGATAAGAGCTTGATATCTTTAATCTTCAGGGTCGTATCGACCCCTTTGCACATATCGTAAATAGTAAGGGCCGCTACAGAAACTGCTGTCAGCGCTTCCATTTCTACACCTGTCGCTTCGTTAGGTTTCCCGGTGGAATGAATACTGATTCCATCCTCCCGGATATCGAAGTAAATATCAATCCAGGTGAGATTAAGCTGATGACTCAAGGGAATCAGCTCTGAGGTCTTCTTCGCAGCAGCAATACCGGCAATCTTGGCCGTGGTTAGAACATTCCCTTTAGGAATAGACTTATCCTGGATGGCTGCAATGGTCTCCGGTAACATGACAATCTTTCCAACAGCTTCCGACGTTCTGAAAGTGGCAATTTTATCGGTTACATCTACCATATTGATCTTACCTCTCTTATCTAAATGTGAAAAATCTGCCATGTCATCATATTGTTATATTAATACGACTAATAATCATCCTCCAATCTGAGTCATGCTTTCCCGATGGTATCCATTTATTTTTTGTGCTTCCTTACCATCTCTTGGTTTGAGCCACAAGGCCTGTTTGAACAACTGAGCGATTTCTTCATCAGTAGCACCTGTCCGTATCAGATCTCTCAAATTGAACTCATAATCAGAATAGAGACAGTTACGGATTTTGCCATCCGCAGTAAGCCTGATACGGTTGCATGAACTACACAAACTCCTGGTAAAAGATGGGATCACAGCTATTTTACCTTCATAATCTGGTACCCTAAATACATATTCCTCAGTAGAGCTTCCTGTTGATTTACTCAAGTAGGGATAGTGAGCATAAAGTAGCTCAACAATTCTATCTGCACCTAGAAATTTCCCCGTCTTCCATATCTGGTGGGCGTCAAAGGGCATCAGCTCAATAAAGCGCACAGTGAGATGATTATCCTTGGTTAATTCAACGAAGTCGCTTATCTCATCCTCAATAAAACCACGCATAGCCACCACATTTACCTTGACTGATGGGAAACCAATTCCGAGAGCAAGTGAAAGTCCTTTCAGCACTTTGTATAGTCCATTTCGTCTAGTTATCTCCAAAAAACGATCATATCGGAGGGTATCCAAACTGATGTTTATTCCCTCCACACCTACCTCGAGAAGTTCATTAGCCATTTGTGGAAGGAGTAAGCCATTAGTGGTAATGTGAATGGATGTAATCTCAGGAACATTGTTGACTTCCCGGAGAAGTGAAATAAGATCTGAATAGATCAAGGGTTCACCACCTGTGAACCGGATCTTCCTTACTCCGAGTGAAGTAGTTATTGATACCAGTCTCACTAATTCATCTGGGGTTAATCTTTTCTCTTCTGGTTGGAAAACTATACCCTCTTCCGGCATACAGTAGAGACACCGGAAATTACACTTTTCGTTTACAGCAATACGGAGATAATTAAAAACTCGACCGAATTGATCGAGGAGGAGATTGCCATTTGTAGATGATACTACTGGCGCAGATGAAATTGTCCTTTCACTTTTAATCATGAAATCTCCTTCCAATGGTGTCTGTCACAGCTTCAAGAGGATCGCATGGACTGACAGGGAGCAAATTCCGGCGTTTCCCCCGGAACCGTACCGGCCTCATACCTTATCCTTCAAATTTACTGGATTTAGGTAAGTTGGCTTAGAAACTTCACTTATGAAACTTAACTAATTTTCTCAGTCAAACACAGGTTAATAGTAGCCC
>JBHHUM010000154.1:0-2893 GCA_046861645.1 Fidelibacterota bacterium
CAGCGCGAAGAACTGTAGATTATTTATAGGATGTTGAATAAACCACTCTACATTGTACTGACTATAGTCCTGTTGTTTATCCATATATCTGCACAGCAATGGGAATTCACGGGTCTTCAAAATGAAAACGTTAGCACTATTGTCATTGATCCTTCTGATGATCTTAGAGTTTATGCAGGAAGTCTCAGCAACTTCAGCGACGGTACATGGGGAAAAATCTTCAAAAGTATTGATGGGGGCAGTACATGGGATACACTCTTGTATGGTGTTAGCGTAAATCAGATTGTCATACATCCAAATGATTCGAACATTCTTTATGCAACACTAGGTGCAGCAAATAACTCACCCTCAGGAATCATCAAGACAGTGGATGGTGGAAATAGTTGGGCCCAAGCAGATTCAGGAATTGATGTCGATTGGGAAACTGATGTATTACCTCTAGCTATAGATCCACATCACCCTGACACCCTTTTTGCCGGGACGGTTGGTTTCTTTGGGGGTACGTTGTACAAGAGCATTGATGGCGGACAATTCTGGTACGATATTGGTGAACAAATAAGTGACAATAACATTCATGAAATAGTGATCGATCACAGTAACTCACAAATTGTCTATGTTGGGACATTCGGAATTGGCAAGATCTTTAAGAGTTATGATGGGGGCGATAATTGGGAAGTAATTAGTCCGTGGTTTGAACCCGGAGGTGTTACTGCTTTGGCGATTGATCCTGAAGAATCAGATAGAATCTATGCTGGTCTTAGCCAGTTTGGCTTTTTCTTGAGTAATGACGGAGGCTCCACATGGGTTGAAATTGATAGTAGTCTGACTGCAGATAACTTCACTTCTATTGTTATCAGTCCTACAAACCATGAAGAAATCTATCTGAGCACGTGGGATGGTGGGGTCTTCAAGAGTAGTGATGCAGGCTCGTCATGGGTAGTACTTAACAGTGGCCTGAGTAGTTTAGCAGTTAACTCAATGGTCATTAGTGCTTCTGGGGGACAACTATACTGTAGTTTGTGGGAGGGCGGCATTTACAGATCATCATCGTCTATTTTAATCAAAGGATTTGAGTTTATTCCAAACGAGTTCAAATTGTATCAGAACTATCCCAATCCATTCAATGATGTTACTACCCTGAAATATCATATTCCTAAAGCTGGAATTGTTGCGCTGGAAATACTTGATGTCAAAGGTCGTACCACTAGAACCTTAGTGGACTATTTGTATCAAACACCCGGTGATTACAAAGTTTTGTGGAATGGAAAAGATGCTTTCGGCGCGAATGTATCCAGTGGAGTGTATATTATGAAAATTACAAATAAATCATCAGTCAGAACTAAAAAACTCATATTCTTGAAATAGTGCTCATATTCAGGGAATGCTTGGTGAGTAAATAACAGAACTTTTGGATACTTACAAATGACAACTCATTGCATACACAGAATTCTTTCAACGAACAGAATAGCCTGAAAAGGGGGTGATATCATGTTCTCAAGTAAGCTCAAAACTAAGAATCGATTCTTTATGGACACTTACTTAATGATTGTTATGATGTGTATGTCTAGTGAAGCAATATCCCAATCATTTGGAGATAGAGACATACTGACAGGTATTTGGCATGGTCAGTAAGTCAAGTATGTGGAAAGGCAGATTCTCGTTGGGCTTAAGCGAGGGGTAACTCCAGCCGACGTTGATGTTTTCTTCGAACAAATCGATGTTACTGTAGTCAAAGATTTTGATAGACTTAAGATTGCGCTGTTGGAGACTCCAGTCGATGGAAATCTGTTTGAGTCAATTCAACTTCTTAACCAAAGTCCACTAATTAGATACGCTGAACCAAACATGGTCAACTATGCATTGCAGACACACCCTAACGACCGCTATTATTTGGGCATCCCACCAGCTGGATATCCTCATCAGTGGGCATTAAATGATACTGGTCAAACTCCTCCTGGTGGAACACCCGATACGGATATTGACGCTCCTGAAGGATGGGATTATGAAACTGGAAACCCTAATATTCTAGTAGCTATTCTCGATAGTGGTATTCCCATGCAGAATGGAACTCTTTCCCACCCCGATCTAGATGACGTCAATAAGATTGTACTAGGGGAGGACTATACTATTGAACCTGACGGTACTGTCAAGGATCGTAGGGGACATGGTACACATGTGTCGGGCATAGTGTCCGCAGAAACGGATAATTCTGAAGGAATTGCTGGTGTATGTTGGGGATGCAAGATCCTCGTCATTCAAGTTCTCATGTATAATGGAGGATATAGTTGGGACTGGTTCAGAGAGGGTGTATATGCTGCACATGATAGTAGTGCTAAAATCATTAATTTTAGTGCGGGTGGTCCAGTTCCATCAACTACAGCTGAAGAGGTAGTTTGGTACGCTGATTCAGCAGGTATATTTCAATCTTATAGTGCTGGGAATGATGATAGTGCTGGAGTGTTATACCCAGCCAAGTATGCATTTGTTGGCCACGTTGATTCCCTTAATCACCCTAATGGATATAACTCTGTAGTATCGGTAGCAGCCACCGACTATAACGATAGTGTTGCTACTTATTCCTCGTACAATCTCGATAGTATTCACATATCAGTCGCCGCCCCTGGAGGTGCTTCTGATGGTGGGAATCCAGTTGATACCGGCGATATTTTTTCCTCAATGCCCAACAACTATGTCATATTAAATGGTAATCCTTGGTATGCTGATTCAACGTACGGTTACTTGGCCGGTACTTCAATGGCAGCTCCCCATGTCAGCGGACTCGCAGCTTTAATTCTATCTAGATTCCCCAACTAAACAGCGGCAGATGTCTGCAATCTTATCGAGCGATCGTCAGAAGATGTGAATAGTGCAAATCACCCAAGCGTAGACAAAT
>JBHHUM010000155.1:0-2865 GCA_046861645.1 Fidelibacterota bacterium
GCAGGTGAAACCTGGAGATGTCCTACGATTGGTAAGTCCCACCAGCGGACAGCTGGCGTTAGGTATCCCCACCTGGGGAGAAGTGGAAGTTCAAAATGTCTTCCGGACGGGAATTCCCATATTTGATGACAATGTATGCTTCATTCCACTGCAGATGGGTCAACAACTGTTTCGAACAGGTACATCAGTTAGCGGTATAGATTTCAGACTTATAGAAGGTGGGGGTATTGAAACTGTTGCTAAGAATATTTCCGTCTTTCTACCAGAAGGACTCACTGTTACCAGCTGGAGAGAACAACACAAGCTTTTATTTTCTGCTATGGAGTTGGAGAAGTTGGTCGGGACTGTTGTTTTGAGCCTTATTATAATCGTTGCTTCGTTTGGTATAGCTTCTACACTCATCATGCTCATTATGGAAAAGGTACGGGAGTTGGGAATCCTGCGAGCTATGGGAGCCTCCAGGAAAGTAGTAGGTCGTATTTTTACTTTCCAGGGTCTGCTGATAGGAGGGTTAGGTGCTTTATCCGGTCTGGTAGTTGGATTAATTTTTATTTCAGCGCAAATGAAATGGGAATTTTTAAAACTACCTGAAACCATCTATCTCATGCCAGCGGTACCTATGGCTCTTTCCGCAGGTGATGTTTTGATATTAGTTTCTGTTGCAGGAGCTGTTATCAGTTTAGCTTCTATCTATCCCGCCCGAGTAGCCAGTCGTTTAAGTCCAACAGAAGCTATTCAAATAGAGAAATGATTATCCAATCGGAACATATCAGCAAAGGATATGCCACGGCAAACGGTCGTCTGGAAGTACTCCGTGATATTAATTTGAATCTTGATCATGGTGAAATTGTAGCAATTATGGGTCCTTCAGGCTGTGGGAAGTCAACGCTTTTGAATGTGCTAGGGACACTTGATAAACCAGATAGTGGTTCGCTGATTATTGACGAACAGGATGTCTCACAATTAGGAGATACTGCACTCTCGAGATTGCGTAATAAAACCGTTGGATTTGTTTTCCAGTTTCATCATCTTCTTCCAGAGTTTACTGTTCTTGAAAACTTGGTCATTCCCTTGATGCTGACTGGTTTAGAATTTAGGCAAGCTTATGTCCAGGCAGAGGAATGGTTGCGACGACTGGATCTAACGGTTAGGAAACATCACCGACCTTCCACCATTTCTGGGGGTGAACGCCAAAGAGTTGCCGTACTGAGAGCTTTGGTAAACAATCCGTTGTTGGTATTAGCTGATGAACCTACAGGGAATTTGGATGTTGTGGCTGGAGAACATTTGATCCAAATTATACGAGAGTTAGTCACAGAGGAAAAGTGTGGTTTTGTAATTGCTACTCATAATCCTCGGGTGGGAGAAATTGCAGATCGAATACTGTATTTAAGTGAAGGAATCCTCACCTCCTTGGAAAAGTAAGTTGCTATGGGAGTGAGTCCTCGGTAAATTAAAGTTAGTGAGAATGATATCATGAAAGAGAATTTCTCAAAACGCGTACAAACTATCATGAAGTTTGCTAAGGAAGAAGCTATCCAGTTGGGTCACAGCTACGTCGGCTCGGAGCATCTCCTTCTGGGAATCATTCGAGAAGGGTCAGGAAAGGCGATTCAGTTATTAGAGCAATTAGGTTGTGATCTGGACGAGATGCGCGTCATGGTCGAGGATATGGTGAAACCTTCCGGTGGTACTATGACGCTGGGACATTTACCTCTTACCCGTCGTGCGGAAAGGATTTTGAGAAATACCTTCATTGAGGCATCGAATCTGGGTTCATCTTATGCTGAAGATTATCATTTATTACTGGCTATGTTACAGGAAAAAGAAGGTGTTGCTTTCGAAGTGCTAAGTGCCTATGAAATTGATTATGAGGCTATTATCGAGCTACTGAAGGAGGAAGATGTTCTTTCCGAACAACAGCAGAAACCTGTCAAGCATACCAAATCTACCACACCAGCTTTAGATCATTTTAGTCGGGATATTACTGAATTGGCTCGTCAAAATCGTTTAGATCCCGTCGTAGGACGTGTTATCGAGATAGAACGCGTTGCCCAAATTCTTTGTAGAAGAAAGAAAAATAATCCTGTTCTCATTGGGGAACCGGGTGTAGGTAAAACAGCCATCGCTGAAGGTTTGGCTCAGCGAGTAGTAGAGAAAGCAGTACCCCGATTATTACACAATAAGAGGATTGTGGCACTTGATCTGGCTGCGATAGTGGCTGGAACGAAATATCGGGGACAGTTCGAAGAGCGTATTAAAGCTATCATGAGTGAACTGGAATCCCGTGAAGACATCATTCTGTTTATAGATGAGTTACATACGTTGGTTGGTGCCGGAAGTGCTTCAGGGTCACTGGATGCTTCCAATATGTTCAAACCAGCTCTCTCTCGAGGAGAGATTCACTGTATCGGTTCTACTACGATGGAGGAGTATCGAAAATATATTGAGAAGGATGGAGCTTTGGAACGGCGTTTTCAGAGAATAATAATTTCACCACCTACACTGGATGAATCGATAGCGATTTTGGAAGGCCTACAGACCAGTTATGAAAGTCATCACAACGTTCGCTATGAAAAGGACGCTGTACAAGCGTGTGTTGAGTTAAGCCATCGTTATATATCCGATAGGTATCTCCCTGATAAAGCCATAGATGTAATGGATGAAGCAGGAGCAAGGATGCATATGCTGAATCTTCACGTCCCGGATAAGATTGTTGAATTGGAGTTGGAAATTGAACAGGTTCGGGCCGAGAAGGAAACCGTAGTTTCGAATCAGAAGTTTGAAGAAGCAGCTAGCCTTCGTGATCGGGAAAGAAGCTTGTTAAAGAAATGAATCGAGCTTTATCTATTCCCGGAGTGAGCA
>JBHHUM010000065.1:0-11794 GCA_046861645.1 Fidelibacterota bacterium
GAAAAGTCTCGTACTATTAAGGTCAGGCTGGCTTTTAGTAACCCACATCTTAATCTTAAACCAGGAATGTATGCAAACGTAGAAATAGAGACTTCTCCTCTACATAATGTAGTAGCTGTGCCCATGGAGGCCGTACTCTTTACGGGAGAGAGACATCTTGTCTTTGTCGAACTTGAAGAAGGTCGTTTTGCACCCAGGGATGTTGTCATCGGTATAGAGAGTGGTGATGGATATTATCAAGTTAAAGAAGGTTTATCTGTAGGGGAATCAGTTGTGACTTCCGGGCAGTTTCTCCTTGATTCAGAAAGCAGGTTGCAGGAAAGTATTGCTAAAATGCTACAGATAAAAAATCAAATTTCTGAACCTTTAGAAGCTGAACAAGAACATGAAGATAAGGGCACTCAAACAGAAGAACATCAGCATGAATATGAGAAAGAACAAAAGGAGGTTGATGAAATGAATAAAACTAATAACCATGAACATAACCATGAAAACATGAAACCAATGGATAGCAATATGTCACTCTCATTTGGGAGTCTGGAAGGTGATCTCCTCATCTATTATACTTGCCCGATGGAATCTCATTCCTACGTTCGTTTGAGCGCCCCCGGTAATTGTCCAGACTGTGGAATGCAGCTAGTGAAGAAAACAGAACACTTTGATCAGGAGCAAAAGTACTATACTTGCCCGATGGAGGAACATCATCATGTGATTACTAAGGAACCTGGTGATTGTCCTGTTTGTGGTATGGAGTTGGTTGAAGCCGGATAACAATGTAAAAGTTATCCCTGCCAATCATACGATTTAGGTAAGAGCAACATTGAAAGTGTATTTGAAAAAATACTATTAGCAGGAGAAACTGATGATTGAGAGAATTATAGAATGGTCAATAAATAATCGTTTTATAGTTATACTGGCCGTGGTCTTTGTTATACTGGGTGGTTTTATCGCGATGAGCACTACTCCACTGGATGCTATTCCAGATTTGAGTGATGTGCAGGTGATCATTCTTACCGAATACCCGGGACAAGCCCCTCAGGTAGTGGAGGATCAGGTGACCTATCCTCTTACAACAGCCATGCTATCCGTTCCATTTGCTAAAGTGGTACGGGGCTATTCTTTTTTTGGTTTATCATTTGTTTATATCATTTTCGAAGATGGTACAGACATGTACTGGGCCAGGAGTCGGGTGTTGGAATATCTCAATTTTGTCTCTGGAAGATTGCCTCAGGGAGTTACGCCACAACTTGGTCCTGATGCGACTGGAGTGGGTTGGGTTTATGAATATACTGTTGAGAGCGACCGACATGACCTGCAACAACTCCGTTCAATCCAAGACTGGTACTTGCGATATGAACTCATGAGTGTCCCGGGAGTGTCTGAGGTGGCTAGCATTGGTGGCTATGTAAAGCAATACCAGGTAGAAGTAGATCCCAATAAACTTCTGGCTTTTAACATTCCTCTGAATAAAGTCAAAATGGCTATCAAGAGAAGTAACAATGATGTGGGTGGTAAACTGATAGAAATGTCGGAAACCGAGTTCATGGTAAGAGGACTGGGGTATATCAATTCTCTTGATGATATAAAAAGTATCCCCCTTGGTGTTGATAAGAATGGGACACCTATTCTGTTAAGGAATCTGGCGGATATCCACTTGGGTCCTGAACTCCGTCGTGGACTGGCAGACCGTGATGGTCTTGGGGAAGTAGTGGGGGGTGTGATTGTCATGCGATATGGCGAAAACGCTCTAAAAGTTATTCATGATGTCAGAGATAAACTTGAAGAACTGAAGACAGGTTTACCGGAAGGTGTTAAAATCCTTCCTGCCTATGATCGCTCGCTACTTATCGAAAGGGCTATTGATAACCTCAAGGAAAAACTTCTGGAAGAAAGTTTTGTTGTCGCTCTGGTGAGCATCGTGTTTCTGCTCCATTTCCGGAGTGCACTGGTAGCCATTTTTACCCTTCCAGTAGGTATACTAATATCTTTTATTATAATGCGTTATCAGGGGATTAACGCTAACATTATGTCACTGGGTGGAATTGCCATTGCAATTGGAGCTATGGTAGATGCAGCTATTGTAATGATTGAAAATGCCCATAAGCATATCGAGAGGGATAAGGGTAAAAGTGATCATTGGCAGTTGATGATTGATGCCTCCAAGGAAGTAGGTCCAGCACTTTTCTATTCACTACTAATCATTACTTTCTCATTTCTACCTGTTTTCAGTCTGCAAGCTCAGGAAGGGAGATTATTCACTCCATTAGCTTTCACTAAGACTTATGCCATGGCCGCCTCTGCATTGTTAGCCATAACTGTTGTTCCTATTCTCATGGGTTATCTGATTAAAGGTAAAATACTCCCTGAAGAGAGAAATCCCATCAACCGCTTTCTGATAAGAATTTATCGACCCTGTATCAAGTTTGTGCTGAAGTTCAGAAAAACAACCTTGGCGACTTGTGTTGTTATCTTGGTTGTTACCATTATTCCTATTCGAAATATTGGATCAGAGTTCATGCCTCCTTTGAATGAAGGAGACTTGCTCTATATGCCTACAACAGATCCAGGAATCTCCATCACCAAGGCGAGAGAACTTTTACAGCAGACGGACAAGATAATTAAGTCTTTCCCGGAAGTTGAGCGGGTCTTCGGGAAGATCGGGAGGGCAGAAACTGCCACTGATCCCGCCCCTTTAAGTATGATTGAAACAACTATCACTTTGAAGGAGCTTGAAAAATGGCCTAAACGTAAAACCGTAACCCGTTGGTATTCGAATTGGATGCCAGAATGGATGGCAAAACCTTTTAGATGGCTTTGGCCTGAACATCAACCAGTTAAAGTAGAGGAGTTAGTGGAAGAACTGAATGCTGCCATACAGTTTCCAGGTTTAACTAACGCCTGGACGATGCCGATTAAAACCCGCATCGACATGCTCAGTACAGGTATAAAGACTCCAGTGGGTATCAAATTGATGGGCTCAAATCTTGATACCCTTAATGTTTTAGGTGCAAGAGTACAGGCCATAGTCCAGAAACTTCCAGGGACATTAAGTGCTTTTGCCGATAAAGTTACCGGGGGGAATTTCCTCGATTTCGAAATCAATAGGGAGGAGGCTGCACGTTACGGTCTAACAGTTGGTGATATTCAGGATATCATCCAGTCGGCAGTGGGAGGTATGAATGTTAGTTTTACTGTGGAAGGTCTGGAAAGGTATCCTATTAATGTTCGCTATAGCAGGGAACTGCGGGATAGTATTAGTAAACTGAAACGGGTAATTATTCCAACTCCAACAGGTACCCAGATTCCCATCAGCCAGGTAGCAGATATTCGAATCCGTAAAGGTGCACCCGTTATCAAGAGTGAAAATGCGAGGAATACCGGGTGGATTTATGTTGATATTACTGGTATCGATGTTGGAACCTATGTAAAGAGGGCTCAGCAGGCAGTAAAAAAGGAACTCAAACTACCTGAAGGTTACTCAGTAGTCTGGAGTGGACAATATGAGTATATGGAACGGGCATCAAAGCGATTAAAAGTAGTGGTTCCTGTGACTCTACTCATAATTTTCCTACTCCTCTATTTTAATTTCAAGAATGTAACAGAAAGCGTTATAGTAATGTTGTCCCTTCCTTTCTCTTTAGTAGGCGGCTTTTGGTTTATGTATTTACTGGACTACAACATGAGTGTTGCAGTCGGTGTAGGCTTTATTGCTCTGGCTGGTGTGGCAGCTGAAACGGGCGTAGTCATGCTTATCTATCTTGATCACGCTTTCACCAGGAGAGCAGAGCGAGGTAAAATGAAATCTTTGAAGGACTTGTATGGAGCCGTAATGGAGGGTGCAGTAGAACGTGTTCGACCGAAAATGATGACTGTTACAGCAATAATGGCCGGACTTCTTCCAATTCTTTGGGGTCATGGTACAGGTTCCCAGGTAATGAAACGTATTGCCGCACCAATGGTAGGTGGAATGGTTACTTCTACGCTTCTTACTCTGTTAGTTATCCCGACCATTTACTATTTATGGAGATCTATAAATGTTGGTAAAAGTAGAAAGGAGAATCAGAATGAAAGAGATTAAAGCCTACATTCGCTGTTCAGCAGTAGAAAGGGTTATTCAGGCACTCCACAAAATCGGTGTGGAAAATCTAACTGTTATTGATGTTATGGCTTTAGGTAAAGGGATGATCGATCCAGATCATTATAAATACTCAATAGAGTGTGTAGAGAAGTATTCATCAGTGGCAAAAATCGAAATAATTTGTGCAGATAAGGATACAGGTAAAATAATAGAAACTGTACAAACTGAAGCTTATTCTGGAGAGAAAGGTGATGGCGTTATTTTTGTATCAAACATCAGCCGAGCAATAAAAATCCGGACAGGTGAAAGGGGGGAGAATGTACTACAACCAGAAATAGTACGGAATTAACAATTAATAGAGGAAATAACATCTTCTGTGGGTAATTAGAAATGATAGTTCAGTTAGTTGATAATCTAATCGTTCTACAAAATAATACCTGTAGATAATAGGAGGAAAAGATGAAAAGCACAAAACCTGCAGTGACTATTTTAATCGTATTGAGTCTAATGATACCAGCGGTTTTATTACACGCTCAAGAACCTGTAAGTAACCCACCAGTTAACACTTCAAAAGAGCAGCCTATTGTACGTGTTGAAGCTGATCATGTGTGTATGGGTATGGGTGTAAATCGTGTGTTTGACAAGGTACTCTTACCCGCAGTTGTTGATGGGAAGACTTATTATGGTTGTTGCGAGGGGTGTCAAGCTAACCTTTTGAAGAATCCCAATAGCAGGATAGCAATTGATCCCGTTACCGGGGAAGTTGTGGATAAGGCAACAGCTGTTATTGGTGCTCTATCTAATGGTGTCGTGCATTATTTCGAGAATGAGGAAACAATGAAGCAGTTTGCTGAACTTATTCAACAGTAGAAATGATACAAAAAGATCATACACTTTGGTAGTAACTGGATGTTGTAGGATGGCTCGTGAAGAACCCTGGTAAATATTTCCGGATAAGATTTACTTCATCTCTTAGGTTAACTCCCAGGGATTTAACCTGTTTACGTGGCTAAGAAAAGGAGATAGAATATGTTCGATGGATTGAATGCATTGCAAGGTATACATCCTCTCGTAGTTCATTTTCCTATCGTGTTGACGCTTTTAGCTCTGTTAAGTGAAATATGGGCGCAACTGATAGGTCTACCTGACGACTTGAAGAAAGCTCCAACATTACTACTTTATCTTTCCGCTTTAAGCGCTGTTTTCACTGTTGGAACTGGCTTCTGGACAACCGAACTACTTGGGCATGATACGCCGGGTCATGAGTTTGTCCATGATCACAGGAATGTAATGGTCTGGTATACATCAATCCTTGTCTTGGGGACTTTCGTACATGTTTTCGTCAAGAAGTGTCAGTCTGGGATATTTCGGCTATTCTTACTGATTGTCACAACTGGAATCATGGTTGTGGGGACAGACCTGGGCGGTCAATTGGTCTATCGGTATGGAGTAGGCGTGAGAAGTGGGATTTCATCAAGTGAAAATAGTGAGGATCAGGGGGAAACCGAGGGGCAGGAAAAGCAGGAAACTCACATACACTCCAACGGTTCCGAGCACGTTCATTGATGATGGGCAAGAAATGAAGAGGATAAACAATAAGAGGTCACACAGGTTCTTCTTAAGGACTGTTCACCCGTTTGCTCCCCGGTCATTTCAGTTCGTCGCTATCTTGTCTCTTATTGTAAGCCTCGGATTTGGGCAGGAAGACTTCCCATCAGGGTCTATCGTGGGTACTGTTAATAGCAGCGAAGGCCCATTGACTGGAGTGCAAGTCTGGCTGGAAGGGTCCGAGGTGGGTGATATCACCGATTCACTGGGAATGTATCGGTTGGAGATTCTATCTCCTGGAGATTATCAAGTTGTCTTCCGACATATTGGGTACAAAGAGGAAACAAGAAAAATTACAGTAGTAGAAGCGAGGGAAGAGCAGATTATTAATATCGAGTTGAACCAAGTGGCGGTTGAAATGGATGCGATCTTAGTGACGCCCAAGGAGGAGGGGTTCGATCCTTCTGGTATCACTGCTCGATTGACAACCCGTATGATTCAAGAAGCTCCTGGGGCCGCGCAGGACATCTTTCTGGTGCTGCAGACTCTTCCCGGGGTCTCTTCGGGTGGGGACGATTCGAAGCTATTTGTGAGAGGCGGAAGGCCTGAAGAGAACCTCATAGTCTACGATGGCGCCACAATTCCAAACCCGTTCCATTTTGATTTTATCGGTGGCGGGTTTTACTCAATTTTCAATTCTGCTCTTGTTGAGAATGTAGAGTTCTATTCAGGATGGTTTCCTGCTCGCTACGGAGATCGTCTTTCGTCAGTAATGATAATCGAGAACCGGGAGGCAAATCGTGAAAGAACAAGAGCCGAGATTTCCTTGAGCATGTCTGATTTGTCTGGAATGGTCGAAGCGCCCATTTCTAGCACAGCTGCTACTATCCTGAGCATTCGCCGCAGCTATTTTGATCTTCTTCTCAATGAATCAGGATTTGGTGGTAAATACGATCTCCTGCCCTTTTTCTATGATGTGAATTCCCGGACTGACGTTTTTCTCGCAGACAGACACCGACTGTCAATAAATCTTCTATACTCACGTGAAGAAATGTCTGGAGAGTTTGATGAACCTCACTGGGAAGGAATGCATAATTGGTCAAGTGAAAACTGGACTGCGGCGATGAGACTGCGATCACTTTTTTCAGAGAGCTTTGCATCTGATCTAAACATCTATTGGAGCGAAGGGAGCAACAGAGCCAGCCACGCTGATGACATAGGTACTGAGAATACCAGGAAAGGGGAGGTGGCGATTAAAGAGGATATTGCTATACGTAGAGGTGTCCACGAGTTTCATCTTGGCATGTGGCTGGTGCAGGATCGAGGTGAAATGAGAATCAACTTGCCTTTAGATCTGGCATACAATTTTGAGCCGCTTGCCTTTGAATCAAACGGCAATACCACTAAACTTGCACTCTACGCGGGCGATACATGGAGAGTTACTGACAAGATTTCATTGAACCTGGGCGTTAGGGGAGACCATATTATTATCAGTTCGGAGACCATCCTGTCACCTAGACTGAATCTGGTCGTTAATCCGACAGAGACTGTCCAGCTTTCAGCCAACTATGGTTTGTATACACAGAGCCCTCCAGCATATGAACTAAAGAATAACATCCAGCTTCGATCAAGGCAATCGCATTCCTGGGGAATAGGTATTTCAGGTACTTTCTCATCAGATGCTTTCTGGAGTTTTGAAGGCTATCGGAAACAACTTTCCAGTTTAATGACAATCGATTCCGTGGGGAACTTCACCAGTGAAGGAGAAGGTAGTACAACCGGTTATGAACTTTACGTACAGAGAAAGAGCGGAGATAGTTTCATCGGTTGGGGCTCAGTGACCTACTCTGTTGCCAAAAGAATGGAGCAGACAGCCGAGGAGATAACACTATTCGACTATGATCAAACCTATATGGTTACGGCGGTAGGTCAGTATCGCCCGTCAAAGAAATGGAAACTGAGTCTGCGGTTCCGCTACGCAACAGGAAAACCCTACACTCCCGCAGAAGGGGGCTGGTACAACGCTGATGCTCAAAGATTTTTTCCGGTTGTTGGAGAAAGAAACTCTTCCCGATATCCACCATATCATCGGCTTGACATCCGGGTTGCACGATACTTTCCACAGATACTCGGAGGACTGACTGTCTATTTGGAGACAATTAATACGTATGATCGAGACAACGTTGCCTATTATATCTGGAGTGAAGATTTCTCCAGCAAGAGGAACTTCACTGTGTTCCCATTTATTCCCGTAATAGGCATAGATTTGATGTTATAGAAATGGAAATACATATTTGAATCGATAATCACAATATCATGAACGAATCAAACAAATGAACAGTAGGAGCTAATCATGAAAGATCCAGTGTGTAGTATGTCCGTGGAGGAAGAAACGGCTGCAGGTGTCGTAGAATGGCATGGAGTCCGATACGGTTTCTGTTCCCAGCACTGTCTTGAACTTTTCGAGAAGGAACCAGAAAAATTTGTAAAGGAGAGTACCGAATCGTCAGACTCCGGTCTGTTGGAACAGACATCAGACATTCCTCCCAGTGAAGATGATAAGAAATCTAATGTAGATCCGGTGTGTGGTATGACGGTGGCTCTGGAGTCTGCTGCCGGTTCTTACACTTATGAGGCGGAAACGTACTACTTTTGTTCCGCACATTGTCTGGAGAAGTTCAAGTCGAATCCAGAGCAGTTTGTCGGTGTTGGCGAAGAAGAGAAACAGCAGGAGATGATTGGTGAAATGATGGAGGGCGCCGGCAAATATACTTGTCCTATGCATCCGGAAATCGTTCAGGATGGACCGGGAGATTGTCCCATTTGCGGGATGGCGCTGGAGCCAATGACGGCTACCTTGGAAGAAGAAGTTAATCCCGAGCTGGTGGACATGAATCGCCGGTTCTGGACCAGTTTAATCCTTACTTTTCCTCTTCTGATTTTCGTGATGACCGAGATGTTCTTCGGGAGAACTCTTCTATCTCCCTCATTTGGGAAATGGGTTCAACTGTTTCTCGCTACGCCCGTTGTACTATGGGGAGGGAAGCCGTTCTTTATACGTGGCTGGAACTCAATTGTCAATCGAAGTCTGAACATGTTTACCCTCATCGCCACTGGTACAGGTGTAGCCTATGTTTTCAGTGTCGTGGCCACATTTTTTCCGAGGATATTTCCTGCTGCCTTCAGAGGAGATGAAGGAGAAGTGGCTGTCTACTTTGAAGCTGCAGCAGTAATCATAACTCTGGTATTGCTGGGACAGGTTCTGGAGTTGAGAGCCCGGGATAAGACGAGCAGCGCAATCAAGGCGTTGCTGGGACTGGCTCCCAAAACAGCGCGTATAGTCCGGGAAGATGAAACAGAAGAGGACATTCCTCTCGAGCACGTAAAACCTGGCGACCGGCTTCGAGTACGTCCGGGAGAGAAAGTACCTGTAGACGGGATTGTGGTCGAGGGTACCAGTTCTGTTGATGAATCCATGGTAACCGGGGAAGCCATACCAGTAATGAAAGCCGCTGGTGATAATGTGACAGGGGCTACAGTGAATGAGACAGGTTCCTTCCTTATGAGGGCGGAACGGGTCGGCAGCGATACATTGCTTGCTCAAATCGTCCAGATGGTGAGTGAGGCTCAGCGCAGCCGTGCTCCCATTCAGAGTCTGGCTGACAGGGTAGCATCCTATTTTGTCCCCGCAGTAGTAATTATCAGCATTCTTACTTTCATCGTATGGAGTGTGGTGGGACCGGAACCGCGCATGGCCTTTGCTCTGCTCAATGCCGTTGCTGTTCTCATCATCGCCTGTCCTTGCGCGCTTGGATTGGCGACACCCATGTCTATCATGGTGGGAACGGGACGCGGCGCCATGACTGGTGTCTTGATCAAGAATGCTGAAGCTCTGGAGACCATGGAGAAAGTGGATACACTCGTGGTTGATAAAACGGGCACACTGACTGAGGGAAAACCTCGTCTTGTAACAATTGAAGGGGAAGGTCAGCACACGCAGGACGGGATTCTCCGGGCTGTTGCCAGTCTTGAGCAGGCCAGTGAACATCCTCTGGGAGCAGCTATCGTCAAGGCCGCTAAAGATGAGAATCTGAAATTGGAGCGAGTTGAAGGTTTTGAATCTATCACTGGTAAAGGGGTAAAGGGAACCATCAACGGAATGGTAGTAGCTGTGGGTAACCGGAAACTGCTGGAAGAGCTTGGAGTAGATCCTGGCGGTTTTCCTGAGAAAGCCGAGGAGTTAAGAAAGAACGGCGAAACAGTGATGTTTGTGGTGATAGATGGGTATGTGGCCGGCTTGCTTGGAGTGGCTGATCCCATTAAGGAAACAACCCCTGACGCCGTCAAATCCCTTCAGAAAGAGAACGTCCACGTTGTTATGCTCACAGGGGATAACAGGACAACGGCTGAAGCGGTGGCGAGAAAATTGGGTATTGAAGAGATAGAGGCTGAGGTAATGCCTGACAGAAAGAACGAAGTAGTCAAGCGATTCCAGGAAAATGGTCGGTTCGTGGCTATGGCTGGCGATGGTATCAATGATGCTCCTGCTTTAGCCCAAGCTCATGTCGGTATTGCTATGGGCAGTGGAACGGATGTAGCTATTGAAAGTGCGGGGGTTACGCTTGTTCGAGGTGATTTACAGGGCATCGTTCGTGCCAGGATGTTGAGTGTGGCAACGATGCGAAACATCAAGCAGAACCTGTTCTGGGCTTTCATATACAATTCGCTTGGGGTGCCTGTTGCGGCAGGAGTACTCTATCCATTTCTGGGGATTCTTTTAAGTCCCATTCTGGCTGCTGCAGCAATGAGTTTCAGTTCTGTCTCGGTAATTGGAAATGCCCTGCGATTGAGAAACCTGAGACTATGAAAACAGTCTCGTGGAACTTAAAACTGTAACTAATTGGAGGATTGAATAGTGAATCGGCGTTTACAGAAGAAACAAACTGGAATGGGTAATCAACAACCTTATCTACAAGTGGTCAGTTTGGGCACTTTTCTGCACGGTCCTTGTCTTGGGGGTATGTATTGGTGTTCTTCTTGAAGATAAGGAAAAAACCCCACAGGTTTATGAGAATACCTACAGCTCGTTCTCTGCAGCTACAACGCAGATTGTTGGACTGTTTAGCTATTCTTGCGGTTCCTGTGGCGAAAAGAACATAGAGATTTGCGAGTGTCCGACAGCTCTTTCTACAAAGAGATTCATCATTAACAAATTGAAATCAGGTTCGCCTCAAGATCAGATTATCGACTTGGTCAAAACAACCTACGGTCACTATACGGGTTAGTTCAGGAGGCTATGTCAATTAAACACGAGGAGAGAATAAAATGAGCAAGAACCTGCTGTTTTCTGTAGTACTGCTTACTCAAATGGGCTGTATGCACATGGGCATGAGCATGGGCGGGACTATGATGGATCGGGTCATGTCTGCACGGACGAAGTCAGTACAGGAGGTAAACACAGGTCAAACAATTGACCAAATAATAACAAAGGCCCTTCAGGATTTGTCCTCCGGAAACGTGAATGTAGTGTCCATCGCAGTGTGGCAGATCAAATCCAAAACTCCGGGCATAGATGTAGTGATGATTCGACAGAAGCTCATTGAGCAGCTAATCAGTCTGAACCGCTTCAAAGTAGTATCGAGGGTGAGACTGAGGGAACTGCTGGAGGAGCAAAGTCTGTCCTTATCGGGAGCGGTTGATGAAAAAAGTGCCGTTGAAATTGGTCAACTTGTGGGAGTAGATGGTTTCATTGACGGTTACGTATCCATTGAAAGAGGCCGCATAGTGTTAAATCTCAGTCTTATCGAGACCAGCACGGGAGTCATTGTCTGGTCGAAAACGATAGAAGATTAGGAGTTCGGTGAGGTTTAGTCAACAAACAACAGAAAGGAAATACCATGAAAATAAACTACATAAGTACTGTATTAACATCGGTCCTCCTGCTGACGGGTTGCGGAGGAGGAGAGGGAGAGGATGTTCAGGAAACTGCTTCAACGAACCAGTCGTCAGAGATGGCAATGGAAGCTCATAATCATAACAACGAAGATGATGGAATGAGCCATGTGTCACTGAATTTGATGGAAGGTGAAGAGGTGCTGTTTTACACCTGCCCCATGGAATCTCACAAGCACATCCAAAGTGACGAACCGGGGAAGTGTTCAGAATGTG
>JBHHUM010000156.1:0-2845 GCA_046861645.1 Fidelibacterota bacterium
CATAACACTGAATGCCGAACGGGAAGCCCGGGGTGAAGATGTATTTGCCAATCCGCGCAACGCGGCAGCCGGCAGTCTGCGTCAGCTGGACCCGGAAATAACTGCCCGGCGACCGCTGTCTGTTTTCTTTTATCAGGCCGGACGTATTACACCGGAATCTCACTATGATCATTTTGCCTTTCTCCAGGACCTGAAGCACTGGGGCTTGCCGGTGAATCCTGAAATCCGGCTGTTGCGCAATCTGGATGAGATTGTACAGTATCACCGATCGCTGGAAGAACGACGCTACGAACTGGATTATGATATTGACGGAACTGTATTCAAGGTAAACCGATACGATCAGCGACGACAATTGGGGATTCGCAGCCGCTCCCCGCGCTGGGCTATCGCCGGCAAATTCAAGGCGCAACAGGCTACTACGGTGGTTGAAGCCATTGATGTACAGGTGGGTCGTACCGGAGCCCTGACACCGGTAGCCCGCTTGTCACCGGTTTTTCTTTCCGGGGTCACCATCACCAATGTTACTCTGCATAATCAGGATGAAATTCAACGCAAGGATATCCGTGTCGGTGATACGGTGCTAATAGAGCGGGCCGGGGACGTCATTCCCAAAGTCGTCAAAGTCATCAAGGAAAAACGGCCCCCGGAAACTCATCCCTACCGACTCCCGGCCCATTGTCCCGTCTGCAGGCATCCCGTCATCCCGGAGGAAGATGAAGTGGTGGTACGCTGCCAGAATATGTCCTGTCCGGCCCAGATCAAAGGACGAATCCGCCATTTCGTATCCAAGGGCGCCCTGGACATTGATGGTTTAGGGACGAAAATCATCGACCAGCTCGTTGATAAGCAGATCGTTACCCGGGTTGATGAACTGTTCCGGCTGACGGTGGAAGAATTGGCGGATCTGGAACGAATGGGTGAAAAATCAGCGGATAACATTGTACTAGCCATTGCCGCTGCCAAAAATACTACCATGGCCCGGTTCATATACGGTCTTGGCATCCGAAATGTTGGAGAGCATACCGGACGGATCCTGGAAAAAGCATTCAACAACGATATCATGACACTAATGAAAGCCTCCCACGAAGACTTGGTGGCCATAGAGGAAATTGGTCCGGTAGTAGCCGATTCCATTACACATTTCTGGCAGGATGAGGAACACCGGGACATTGTCAAATCCTGTCTGGAGGCTGGTGTAATATTCAAGTCCGTTGCGGCCGGGGAACAACCTCTGGCCGGGAAAACCTTCGTTTTTACCGGTACCCTGGAATCGCTCACGAGACGGGCCGCAAAAGAAGCCGTTTTGCGACAAGGAGGATCGGTAAGCAGTTCCGTCAGTACAAACACGACCTATGTTGTGGCGGGACCGGGTGCCGGCAGCAAGGTAAAGAAAGCTCGAAATCTGGGTATAACCATTCTATCGGAGACGGAGTTCTTAAAAATATTCACTGCTGTCCAAAACATTTTAAAAAGGTGTTAATTCCAGCATAGTTCTCGTCGATTTTGGACAGATTTTCCCACTCTTCTTAAAAACAATCCCCCATAAAACAGTAAGACCGCGCTACAATAGCGACAACTGTTCCACTTTGGGTGTTGGATCCAAAGGTTCGAAGGGTTTATCCAGCCATTTTTGAAGGTCAATTTTGACAAACAGGTTCATTCGCAGGAAGGCCACGAGATTTGACAGGCACCAATCGTACTTAGCCAGCTGTTTCAGGTACTTGAGTAGTAATATGGTTATTAATGCTGTCCAAATCTGAATGAGGACTGCATTTTCACTTGTTCCGACGAAAGTTTTGATTTTCAAGAGCTGTTTGAGGGTTTTGAAAAAGATTTCTATCTGCCAGCGCTGTTTATACAGCTCTGCAATAGTCGCTGCTGTCCAAGTGAATTGGTTGGTTATGATTTCGATTGTCTGCTTATTCACATCATCCCATACCACAACACGTCTCAGTTTTTCAGGGTATTGTCTCCCGCTGCCGAAAGGACTCAAACTGATCAATTCATCTACCAGAATGTGCTGGTCTTCATTCTCGGGTAAGGCATATTCCTGTCTCCGTTTAAACATGATGTTTTTCTTCAATCGGATCACAAACTTCACTTTATCTTGATGCCACTGGTATAACATCCCAAAATCCAAATAGGCGCGATCCATGACCACCAGACTATCTGGAGGGAATTTGAGCTGTTGGGCTATTCTTACATCAGAGAATTTCCCATCCGTCATGCAAACATAGGTTGGCAGGCAACTGTCGTAGTCTAATAGCATATGGAGTTTAATGGCTCCTTTGGTCTGTCGATACCTGGCCCAATCAAATACGGATAAACATAAGGTGATAGTGGTCGAATCCAGAATGAAGATCTTTTTGAGTGTAGACTTGAATTTGATCCGTTGAAACGGCACGTCCTTGCTGAGGATCTTTAACAATGCAAAGTAATAGTCTCTGAATACCTCCCAGTTGCGATGCATATTGATGTAGGATAACGAAGATTTGCTGGGCGCAAGTGAGACGCCTAAATGATTCAAATTACCGGTTGCTGATCGTAGACCATTACTAATCTCCCGTAATGAATTGGCCTTGGAAAAATGACAAAACAACATGGAAACAAGATGCGTCCAACTGTTAATCCCTTTATGATGTTTGTCAGATTCATACTTATCAACAATCTTTTTAAAAGAATAGCGATCTAATTTGCGTATTATTTGTCCAAATAGTGTTACATTTACCATGTCTTTCCTCCTAAGGTTAATCAAAGGAAAGATACGCCCTGCCGGCTATCACCGGCAGGGTTTTTTATACCACTAATTAACTGAATTGCAATAGTAACGTTTTGGACAGATGTG
>JBHHUM010000066.1:0-11775 GCA_046861645.1 Fidelibacterota bacterium
AAACGAATCCATGGTTTAACGGCTTGGATTGAATCGTGGAGAACGTGCACAAATTCAGTAACACCCCAACGCCACCAATCTTCCCAGGAGGGGAATTGTCCTCCACCAGCACTGTCGGGAATACCGCCATTATAAGGATGCTCAATGTCGTATAAATATCTCCCCTCGGGATTTTCGCTTAATTCTTCGATTTGTTCCTGGGTTATCATTCCATCAAGTGCGCGCGTTTCCCGTACCCATTTTGCATAATCAGACGATCGGGTAGAGTTAGTGTATTCATTCCAGCGGATGTAGTCAAGGTGCAATCCATCGATGTCATAATTACGGATAATTTCCATAGCCACACTGACTAAATATTCTCTTACTGAGTCAAGCCCTGGTGAAAGTGCAATGTTTTCTGTCATAGGATTTCCACTTCTATCTCGACAAATCCATTCAGGATGTTCTGCAGCAGGAGCGCCTTCATGCAAACTGGCACTGGCAAAGACATTAAACCAGGCATGAAGTTCAAGACCGCGGGCATGTGCTTGTTCAATAGCATAAGCCAATGGATCGTAACCCGGATCCTCATAACCAGCATAATATCCCCACGGCTCATATGAAGAATTGTAATATGCCGTTCCACTTTGACGAGCTTGGAAGAGTACAGCGTTCATATTTGCGGAACTGTGATCATCCAGAATAGCTCGTACCCTTGCCATATTTTCCTCGGGAGTATCATCTGGGTTGATGTGCTCCCAAGTGATCACCCAAGTAGAGCGGAATTCTTCGTTGCTGCTGGCAAGCAGGCTTAGATTAAAAAAAAGTAATTGAATGATAATCGTTATTCGTAACATTAATTCTCCTCTATTTGTTGTCATAACTATTTTGGGAATTAAAGTTAGTTTAGGATTTGATGTTTACTAATCATTTCTCACAAAATAGACTTCTTTGATTTTGTGCTGGAAATGTCTCTTATAATAATCATATTTTCAGTTTAAAACACCTGTTTTAAGCAATTTGTAGGTAGTATGAAAAGGTAATAAGAATCTTTTCAATGGTCGTCTTCGACCAGCATCATCACTCGACCATCCATATCGGTGATTACTACTCGATTACTATCTATTGGTGCTACAGTGTTCACTAATGCCACACCTGTTCGATGTATCCATTTCACGATACCTGTATCCGCATCAACGGCAATAACTAAACCATTTTTAGTTCCGAAAAATATGACGCCATCCTTTTCCATTGGCATGGAAGGATCAATATCATAACTGTATTTACAGGATGTAGACCAGAGAAGTTGAGGTGTTGTTGAGGATGATGAAAAGGCAAGGAGGGTATCCATAATACAACGGGAATAGATGGAACTTCCATCCTCTGAAATGCCTATAGTTTCCCGAACACTATGACGATTTGTTCGCCAGATAGTTTTTCCCGTTTCAATATCAATGGCGGTCATATAGCGATCAGGTGCAACGATAAAGACTTTATTACTCGAACCGACAGGCCAACAGGCAGCAGGAGAATATAACAAAGCTGGATGGTCATTAGACCACTTCCATGCAAGAGTCCCATCTAGGGTATTCAACGCATATAAAAATGTGTCCCATGCACCAAAAATAACCTTTTCCTTATAGATAAGAGGTTTGGTTTCTACAAAATCTCCAACGTCGCGAAATTCCCAAATTAACTGTCCTTTTTCAAGATCTATAGCTCTAAAATTACCGTCGCTCCCTCCAATGTAAACTACTCCCTTTACAATCGTTGGTGCAGCAACTACAGGTAATTCAGTTGGCATTTGCCATAATAGATTGCCATTTTTTACATCTAAACAATAAATGTTCCTATCCGACGAACCAAATACCACCTTTCCATCAGATATATCAGGTGTAGAGTAAACACTCTCTCCCGTAGCAAAACGCCAAAGTTCTTTTCCTTCAGATAATGATATCCCATAAACCACTCCACCACGGTTACCAATCACAACATACCCTTCCCCCACTGTAGGTGCAGATGCAATAGTATAATCCGTTTCAAATGTCCATTTGACTGTTATATTAGGATATTCCTGATTTATGGAGAAATCCGGTCGTTCATAAGGTGTTGCCTCTGAAAGATAATCCTTTTGATCGAGAGAAAGGGAATGCCATGCAGATTTTGTTCTGATTCCTGTCAACCGTTCATAAAAAAACATGCTATCGTTTTGGATTTCCACAAGTGTATAACCACCTGCTATGTCCTCCTGTCGGAGTAAAGACCTTCCCATCACACCGTGGATTCCCTCAAAATTCAAGGCTCTGTTTCTATGACCATGTCCCACCAGCACAACTTGAGTGTTATGTTGTTTTGCTCTATCCACAAGTTCATACCAGTTGTCAATAGACGAATCCAATGGGTAGTGAGTCACAAAGATCAATGGTTGCTTTATATTCTGTATGGATGTTAGTAAAGAGTCAAGCCAGCGCAGATCTTCCGGAGTAAAATGTCCGTCTCCCATACGCATCAATGGACCTTGATGTATCCCGATGAAGCGGTAATCCCCATATTCAAATTCAAACTTGTCGTTCCCCCATAATTGGGAAAATTTAGTAAATCCTGATGCAGACCATTTGGTATCGTGATTCCCAGGGATTATGTAGTATGGTTTTATTAGACTATCGAGAATTCCCTTCGCTAATTCAAGCTCGCTATTTTTACCCATCTCAGTAACGTCACCAGAAATAAGTATAAAACCAACACTTGACAAACCGTTAATGTCATGCACCGCTTGACTCAAATCCTTTGCACCTGTTGGACTCCCCACATGAATATCGCTCAGCCAGCAAAAACGGAGCGGTTGGTTTTGGGCAAGTAAAAATGACCAAGGAAAAAAGAAGATTAAGGAAACAAGTAAATGAAATAGAGATTTCATGGCTTTTTCCTATTCTGCAGAAAACTATCTGCTATTTTAACAAAAGCATCTTCCTGCTTTGAGTGAATATGTTTCCATGTTGTAGAGGCTCGGCATACAGACGATACAGGTACATCCCCGAAACCATAGGATGACCAAAGTCATCTCTCCCGTTCCAAATTACAAGTTTCTGGCCTGATGATTGAGTTTCGTTTACCAGAGTTACTACTTCCCGTCCAATAAGATCGTATACCACAAGGTTCACTTTACTCTCTTGGGGTAAATCATATCGAATGGTTGTATTTGGGTTGAAGGGATTGGGATAATTAGGGTAGAGGGTGAACTCACCAGGTATATATTGTGATTCTTCTGTAATATTTGTTGTCACAATTTCTGCTAAGTGAAGATCATCGAAATAGAGAGTACCAAAGGGTGGATTACCGGGGAAGTAGGTTAGTTGAATACTGTCGATTCTTAGAGTGCCGTCGAGGTTTCCATCTCCGATCCAAGTACCAGTACCATCACTCATCATATCCCAGGAGATCAACTTCCAGCCTATCCAGTCAATCGTATACCAGGGGCTTACCTCGTGATTTGCTGCATCCGCATTGGGAACTTTGTCATCCACACAAAACCTGAACTGATTTCCGCTACCGTCGCCGAAAATATAAATCTGTAGTTTATTATCACTGTCAAACCATACTTCTCTTGGTGTACCACCAGATAAATAGACTCTTATCAGCCAATTATCAACATTAGTATCCCAACCATAATCTACTTGAAGGGATTGGGTGCTTCCAGTCAGTAGATTCACGATGTTGCTGTTGACACTTCTTCCAGTACTATCGGTAATAATTCCCGTAGTACTACCACTCATTTGTGGAGCCCACCAGTTAGAAATTACTCCAGACTCATAATCATCAATGGTAGTTATTTCGAAGGTGTTTTCAGTTGTCACGAAAGGGAATGCCTTCCACTGGAAATTCTCATTTCCAAAGAGATCGCGGAGACCAGGGGATATTCTGGAAACATAAATTTCATCAGCAAATAAAAGATCTGATGGGAAATAACAAAGGACGCTTTGATCATTCATGACATAATGCTCGAGAATCCCCTGCACTTCTGTGTAATCACTATATCTCTCTAATTTAAAAAGCGTATCAGAAATAGATGTGGGATCCAATTCTTCATCGTAGATCATATTGACAATGGGATTTCTTTCTACATCTTGGGAATTAATAGGAGGATAGATCGACAGTAATTCTGGAGGGGACATATCTGGAGGACCGGTTCGAAAACTTAAGATGAAGTCATCCCCTCCTATACCATCTCCGTTTCCATCTAAAAAGTGACCATATTGATCTTGAGCATCGCCAGTAATAGTCAATACATAGTTTGTCTCGAATTGCAAGGTGTCAGCATTAAATATCAATTTCTTACTATCATCTGACCAGGCAAGAACGCCACCCATTTCTGGTTCTGTTACTAAAGTGGTTTCTACGGAAACTTCAGCCATAGGGCGACTGAACTCTATCATTATAGGGTCCCAAGCTGGAGTGTTTGTATCTCCTTCAGCAGGTAAAGTGTTGACTATTGTAGGGGGAGTATTGGATAGCAATTGAACATCTTTAAAAGTAAAGAAAGTGTCCAGGATTGCTACTTGCAGAGTTTCTGGGTAATAGTTAGCAGCCTCGATTGTCATTTGGAGTGTATCATTGGAGAGGCCGTCAAAATAGTAAAATCCATTATGGAGGAGGTCTGGATCACTCGTGTAATTATGAAATAATGATTCAAAACTATCAGTAGAATAAGTTTTTTCTTGTAGAGAAACAACGGCACCATTAATAGGAATATTGGATTCCACATCAGAGATAATCCCGGTACAGGTTCCCACAAAGGGACGTTCGATATTATGATATTTCAGTAATGACCAGTAGAAAGTCATAGCCTCGAGTTTTTTCCATTCCGAATTCATGTTGAGTTGATTTTGAGTAGGATTAGTATGAAAACCAGCTTCACTCAGTTCTGACGGCATATTGGTCATTCTATTGACCCAAAGATAAGGACCACCAGTTTGTTGGCACCAGTCACTCCAGGTATAATAACTACAATCTCCCCAGGAACCACGAGTAGTGGTTCTCATTCCCCGGGTTAGTATGTCTGTTATGATATCACTCATAGCCTCACCGCCCACAGGCGGATCGGGAGTACCATTATATAGTTCTCCCCATAAAAGTAAAGTACTGTTGTAATTTGGTGGACCAGCATCACTATGAATGGAATGAAACCAGGCAGTTCCAATCGAATTGGCATAGTCTGTGCGTTGACTTAAGGTGACATATTCTTCATCATTCGTACGAGTAATGTAAACTGTATCGATGTCAGTTTCTTCCAGCAAAAAGTCAAGAAGGAATAACCCCACTCTGAGATTTTTCTCTGCTTCAGAATAACCATAGATTCCCATATTCTCTGTTTGACTATGTCCTGGATCTAAACAGATATTCCACCCTTCTAAACCGACGACCTGAGCTAAACAATGTGATAAGAGTAATGTGAAGCATATAGGATAGTAAATAAGGAACTTCAATTTCATCACATTTTCCCTGGTTTAACGTACCTCTTGTACGAAAATCTGTCCGTTGTATGAGTCAAAGGCTATCCATTTTCCATCAGATGACCAGTTGGGATGCATGGCAATGGTCTCAGAGTTGTTGGTGATGTTTACTTTACCACTACCATCAATATTAATTACAAAGATGTCTGAGGAGAGGTAATTATGACCATCATCGGTAGTAATCATGTAAGTGATCTTATCGCTTTCTGGGTTCCATGAAGGGGCATGTCCTACTCCCAAGTCAACAAGGTTATCTCCTTTTATGGAGGATACCCATAGATGTCCTCCCATAACCTCGTAGGCTATCATGGTATTATCAGGAGAAATGACAAGATTTATTATTCTTCCTGGTGGAGAGTTAATGTATGAATCTATTTTAGAGGTGACCTTTCTACCCACAATCCGACTTTTCATAATAAACACGAGTTTTTCCTTACCGAAGTCATTTAGTTTGTCTACTCTTTCTCCCGTTGTACTGAAAATCCTGAAATCATCGGTGTTACTCAAGTAAATGAATCGATCATCCTTCGTCCACTTAGGTATACCATAAAGATCAGGACTAAAGTCACTGATCAGTTGCATATTTCCAGAGTTTACATCATAAAAGACAATGGCATTGAGTCGACGAATATTTTCAAACCGAGAGATTCGAGTAGCTATTTTATTTCCTTTGTTAGACCACTCTAAACCGAATCCTGCAGTAGGGTCATTAGTAAGATTAATGAGATCTCCACTGGGAAAATCTATCAGATAAATACCAGTATATTTGTTCCCGGTTGCGGCAATTATTGTACCATCAGGGGACCACTTAGGGGCAATGAGGAAATATTCAGTGCTGGTTAATGCACGAGGTGTGCCAACTGGTGTAATAGCAGGAGATTGCCCAATTGAAAATGAGATTAGAGTACAAATTGTTGTGATTGTAAGAATTAATCGTCGCATTCTTTCTGATGTAGTCCCTTAATTCGTCTTTCCCTCATTTTCAATAAACAAAGTATAGGTTCAGATATTCGCTTATCGTGTTTTCTAAGGAATACTGACATATTTCTCTTGAAATTAAGGGAAACTTTTCTCCTTTTCAATGATTGTGATAAAGCATAATTCTCATCCTGAAATGGGAATTTACTTCCACATAAGATTCGCTACAAATGGTTCAATATTGTAGATAGTTTTCCGGGCTTTTTCTCTATTGTGAGTATCCAAGTGGTTTAATAATACATTAGATTCTCTATAACTGGAAGGTAAATTCTCAGACAGACTATTTTCCAATTCGTCATTGCGGTAAGGGGCGAGTGTACCTTAGATTTCGTATCACCAAAGGTATGGGTTATGTTTACTTCTTCCGTTGAAAAGCGATTTCATGAAAGATCGGGTTACGCTCTACCAGAATCACGTATTCCCTATATCACAGTATGTAGTTTTCCAGAGCTGGGACTTCTGACGGCGTTGAGGTTTTTGGAATGGTCTTCAGAGAATCCTGAAGGAGTAGTAAGCCTACCAACGGGAAAAACTCCTGAGTACTTTATTAAGTGGACAAACTATTTGCTTTTAGAGTGGCAGTCTCCAGATCAGGAGAAATTCAGAAAGAATTTCGGGTTGGGAATAAAGAATAAACCCGATCTGAGAGGGCTACATTTTGTGCAAATTGATGAATTTTACCCTATTAATCCTGTCCAACACAATAGTTTCAACTATTATGTAAATAAATATTATGTGGAAGGGTTTGGTCTTGATCAAAATCGGGCACAGTTGATTAACTGTCAGAAGATTCCACGGCCTCAAGGTTTACCCTTTGAACAAATTTTTCCTAACGACAAAGTAGATCTCACATTGAGAACCCGAGAATGCCGCAGCAGGGAAGAGGAGTTACAGCGGGATGCAGTATTGATGGTTGACGAATGGTGTGCGGAATATGAGGAGAGGATTCGTCAGAAGGGTGGCATTGGTTTTTTCCTGGGGGGGATTGGTCCTGATGGACATATTGCTTTTAATGTAAGGGGATCGGACCATAATTCTACTACCCGGTTGACTGATACTAATTTTGAGACGCAGGCTGCAGCCGCTACTGATCTGGGAGGAATTGAAATATCAAGGAGTAAGTTGGTAATTACGATTGGATTAGCGACAATAACTTTTAATCCAGAAGTTATTGCTATCATTATGGCAGCGGGAGAAGCCAAGGCAGGTATTGTGGCTAACTCTGTGGAAAGTAAACCATCCAACCTTTTCCCAGCTACAGCGTTGCACAAACTTACTAATAGCAGATTCTATCTGACGCAAGGTGCTGCTTCCCGGATCAGTACAAGCATGCAAAGATATTACCAGAGCAGTAAATGGTCAGGTGAGAAAACCGAGCGTGCCATAATTGACCTTTGCAAGAGGGAAAATATTTTTGGTCACCGGTTAGAAGTGGAGGACCTTCAGAAAGACAAAGTATGTGACATGATTCCCAATAAGGATGGGAGTACAGTGAGTTTTGTAATTAAGTCTCTTCAAAAGAAGATCCAGCGCGGTTTAACAAATCTTACAGGAGAAGTTTTTCTGCATACAGGTCCCCATCATGATGATATTATGTTGGGCTATCTACCATTCATTGTTCATCTGATACGATCTCCCAAGAATACACATCATTTTTCCATTTTTACTTCTGGTTTTACTTCAGTTACTAATAACTACCTGTTACGCACTCTCCGTGCAACCAAGACATTACTTATTCAAAACCGTATTGAGATGATTATGTATCCTGATTTCTTTGAATCAGGATATCGTTTGAAATGGGATAAAGACATTTTCCACTATTTGGATCGCGTTGCCGCCCGAAACCGGGAAGGGCAAACCCGTGGTCTCAGCCATAGAGTTATCAGGGTATTAGTTGAGATTTATGACATTAAGGATCGCACAGATCTATTGAGTAAAATTGATAACCTGATTACTTATCTTGAAGCCTGCTATGATGGTGAGAAAAATAGTTCTGATGTACAGCATCTAAAGGGAAGATTACGAGAGTTCGAGGAAGAACTGGTATGGGCTCATTATGGTGTGCAGGTAGAAAATGTCCACCATTTACGGTTAGGGTTTTACTCGGGAGATATTTTCAATAAACCTCCTGACCGCTCCCGGGACGTGGCTCCTGTACTTGATCACCTTCGTACAATTAAACCGACCATCCTGACTCTGGCTCTTGATCCAGAAGGAAGTGGTCCTGATACCCATTATAAAGCATTACAGACTCTTGCAGAAGCAGTGAGAGTTTGGCGACGAGATGAAGATTTATCTAATTTACGCATCTGGGGTTATAGGAACGTCTGGTATCGCTTCCATCCTGCTGAAGCAGATATCATTGTACCGGTATCTCTCAATTCTATGTCAGTTTTGAGGGAGACATTCTTAGATTGCTATGTTAGTCAAAGAGAAGCGTCTTTCCCAAGTCACGAATTAGATGGCCCATTTTGTGAACTGGTTCAGAAAATATGGGTGGAACAGCATCAGCTGTTGGAGTTAGTTTTGGGAAGGGATTATTGGTACCAAAACAAGCATCCCCGTCTGCGAGCAACCCATGGGGTCCTTTATTTACGGGAAATGGATGTCGATACCTTCCTGGGTGAGGCGAGACGTCTGGAAGAATCTATGGAGAGACAAATCGAATACTCTTTATGACTTTAAATTTAGGCTGATTTCTAACCTGTTTAATTCATCAGCCGCCAAGTTCGCGAAGTTTCACGAAGAGAAAACAAAAAAGTCCACAGAAATCCTGTTGGAAGATAATTTTCAATCATAATGCTCATATCTGCTATATTATCTATAATTTGCGAATCTTTGCGTTCTTCGTGACGAATAATCCAGGCTAAATGTTCTCCCGATAAAATATCGTTAATTTATTCTGGATAGGAGAAAAAATCCTATTTGAGTAGGGTGAATTTCTTGGAAATATTTCTCCTCTTTGTCTTAAGTTTGGCTATATAAGTTCCAGTGGCAGCTCTATTCCCTGACGATGTTATCCCATTCCAAGTCAAGGTTATCTTACTACCAGAGGATAGTTGAGTCGGAAAAGGTATTTCAGAAATTTTGCGTCCAAGTAGATCAAGAATCTGAAGAGAAGCTGTGAGAGGGAAGGGTTCTGATGGTAGCTGAATTTCAATTTTCACATGAAGGTTAGCTGGATTAGGATAAATAGCCGTAATTGCTAATGTCATGGGTTGTGGATCAGGTTGGGTTTCAATATTTAGATTAGAGTAAAAATAGTTTAGTACAGAGGACATGACACTTTTCCTGGTTTCTTCTGGATAGATTGTTTCGAATGGAATGGCCAGATGAACTAATCCACTGGGTACCGAACTGCTTCCGAATGATCCAATATATTCTATACCAGCCCCTCCCTGAGTGGAATAGTCCACTCCGCTATATTTGAGATTTACAGAGGACCCACCAGTAGGTTTGATACCGTCTGGCCAATCCACATCATACGTGCCGTGTGATCCGTTGTCAAATGAGATGTTGGTAAGTTCCGTAAAAATAGTCCCACTTGTACCGTAGGCTTCATAGGTTCCTTGGTGACCTCCCGCGGCATCGGATACATAGACAGACTTCAGGTAGTCGGTATAGAAGGCGTAATCGGTACTATTGCCCTGGGCCACAAGATCGTAGCCGATTTCCGACCCGGAGACGAAAAGTGCCCGGCCTGCCTCGAGGAAGTCCATCACCTCTGCCTGTTCCACCGCCGTGAAGGAACTGGTGGCTGTCCCCTCTTCGCCCAGAATCCAGTCCACGATAAAGTAATTGTTCATATCGATTAGTCCATTTTCGATCACCTCGTTGGCACAGGCATCGAAGGCATAGCCAGCGTTTTGAATAGCGGGTCCGTGGCGCCGGATGAAATCAAAAGTGTTATTAGTACCACTTACTCGGTCAAAACCATTTACTACGAGTATTGACACTTCGTCTGTAGTGGGAATCACACCCAGCACTTCTGTCATAGGACTTTCCCCGTGCTCGTTTACTGCTGATACCTGGATGTAGTACAGTTCTCCCTCCGTCAGGTTGGTCATGACGACTGGTTCGTTTGGAGAGGTTATGAGCAGGGTTGGATCGGAATCAGTGAACCAGCGGTAGATGTTAAACTCGCTGGCACCGCTTGGAGTAGAGAAGCTGATCTGCACCGAGCCGTTGCCTGCATTGGTTATACTCAGATTGGTAGGTGCAGTGGGTGGTGAAGTGGCTCCAAAGTGGTCTGCCAGAGCACCCCACAATTCCGGTTCTGTTCCGTCGTATCCAAGAGCCCAAATGCCAATTCCTAGAAGGTCTTCTTCGATAACCAGCTCGTACTTGAGAGAAAGAGATAGACTGTCGTCATACCATCCCTGATGCCATTGGTTGCTGTCGTCCTGGTAATGATACCACGGAGTCTGTGATTCATCGTCCCAAAGTAGACCGTAACTCTCCGCCAGAGCAATGGCTTCGGAGTAGAACTTGGCATCGCCGCTCCCGGTCGTGGATGCTCCTGCACTGCCGGAGGTAGTTGGCCATTCATACCCGTAGTACGGCAGACCCAGGATAATCTTGTCCCGTTCGTTACCGGTCTTGGTCAGGTAGTCGTCTACGGTCCAGGTGATGTTATAAGTCCCCCAGCCGGTGAGAGGAGAGACAGGTCCTGCTGTGGAACTGCTGCTCCAGTGGTAACCGTAGCCCATGATCATTAAGCCGTCGCAGGCATTGGCGAGAGCATCATAGTTAAAGGCGTTGGACCAGTCCACAGCCGGTGTCGCAATGGTTACCTGTGAGGCCGGGTTTGCCTCGTGGAAAGCTGAAGTGAGATCAGTCATGAATGTGGTAAGATTGTCACGCTGACTGGAGGGAACACCCTCAAAGTCGATATTTACACCGTCAGCCCCGGCAGCGTTTACCTCTGATAGGAGATTATTGATTAGCGTCTGCCGGTTGGAGGCGCTGTTTAAAAGCTGAGAGATTTGATCACTATTAAACAGGATAACCACCAGTGAAACTTCTGTTCCATAAGAATGAGCCAGGTTAATGAGGCTTGTCACCGGCCAGCCATGGTGGTCGATGATACTTCCATACCCATTGGTTTCCACACCGAAGTAGGCAATGGTGGAAATTAGATTGAAATTATAATTCTGCCAGGCGCTTCCCATCCAGTAGGGATGATAGCCAAAAATCTCTCGAGAGGGGGCTGTCAGTCGTTTATGGAGTGGTATAAAGTAATTATCACTTTTGGCCTTTATATCTTGGAATAACTTCTTGTAAAACTCATGCTGCTCCTGATGGATAC
>JBHHUM010000016.1:0-39094 GCA_046861645.1 Fidelibacterota bacterium
GTCTTTTCAGGTCAATGTAATCCGAAACGACATCCAGGATATCAGCAGTGTCACGAATTTGGTCAATGGTTTCCTGTGGAATCCGAGCCATGTTATTTCTTTTTATCCAAAGATAACGATGTTTGTTGAGGTTTTATGATTTCTTTTATTTTCTTCTGTAACCATTCTTCGCTTTTGTTTGCAAGTGGAGTCATTCCAGAAATATTTCTAATCCAGTTTCTATATCCATCTGAGTGATTGTAGAGATAAGAACGACCTTTGAAATCTCCAACAGTTTTCGTATTAGGCAAAATTTCCACTAGCCACAAAAACATTAGAATTATCACTGAGCCACGGAGTAACCCAAAAAGGGATCCTACTGTGCTGTTAGCTAATTCGACCCCCTGTTCAAGGATGACCTGCTGTACCCATCTGGTAACAATACGTATCGTGAAGAGACAGATGATGAGTAGGATAGTAAAACTTACTATTCTTAAAAAGATGTCATCTGTTCTGAGATGGTCCTGAAGCCAGCTGTGGAAAAAGCCGAAGAATCTCATGGAGATGAGTGTGCTTATTATAAGTTCAACCACTCGGGCTACCTCTTCTAAAAAACCGCGTTTGAAACCAATGTAGCCCGAGATCAGCAATAGGGGTATACTAAGCCAGTCGATAGGGTGGGTCACGTTGAAAGGAGTTTGCTGACGATCTGCTGAGCTGTTTTGCCGTCGCCCCGGCCAGCGATTTGTTTCATAACTTGCCCCATGACTTTTCCCATTGCTGCCATGGAAGTGGCACCTGTTTCAGCTATTACAGCCTGGATAATTTCACGCATTTCGGTGGTGCTAAGCTGTTGAGGAAGATACTCTTCAATAATTTTCAGTTCTATTTTCTCTTGTTGGACAAGATCGCCTCTTTTCCCCTGTTTATAAAGTTCAATCGCTTCTCTTCTCTGTTTGGCAGCAGTCTGTAGTACTTTAAGAGCTTCTCCTTCAGATAAATCCTCTCCAGTGGCGATGGATCTTTCTTTCAATTTAGCCAACAGGGTTCTTAGTGTTCGTACCCTGTCAACGTCCTTTTCCTTTAGGGCATGCTGTATAGCAGTTTGAATATTGTTGTATAAGGGCATTCTTACCTCGAGAAATAACTGACCAAATTACGTTCGACGCAAAGTGAAATCAAGCCGTTTTGAGAGGTTGAAGTAGGATGAAGGGGGGGAGGCCGGTGCCCGAATCTACCGAATGACCATTTCGGCAGGCGAGATTGTCAGGTTAACGGGGTACCTTTTTCAAGTTCTCGCAGATACTGCCAGGTAGAATTAGAGGGAAATGCCATTGGGCACCGGCCCGAAGCTTTGCTTTAATTTTTATTTTACTTATTGACATTTTTCAAGATATGTAGAGTAGGTTGTCTCGTATTATTCTAAAAAAAGATGGACTAAATCAGTCCTAACTCCCTCATGATATTGTGTTTGTCGGCTACTCTTTTTGCCAGTTTCTTTAAGGATTCACGAGATAGCATATCATTAATCTCATCCCGGATGGGTTTCCAGCGGTGATGTAGAGGACACGGTTGTTCATCAGCGCATTTATCCAGCCCGAAGATGCAAGGATCCTCAGCTGGAGGAGGACCATCGATAGCATGAATTATCTCAGGCAAGTAGATTTCGCTCGCTGGTCTGGCTAACTTTATGCCTCCTTTGCGGCCCCGTACCGTTTCAAGCAAGTAGTGTCGACTGAGGATTTGTGTAATCTTGGCGAGGAATTGCTTAGGGATGTTATATCCTTCAGCAATCTCACCGATCATTACCGGACCTGGGTCGTTCTTCGAAGCGAGATAAATCATCGCCTGAATGCCGTATTCTGCTGATTTAGAGAATATCATCTACAAGACCTCATTATCACTTTTAAGTTACCCGAATAACGTTGACGAGTCAAGAAATTTTATACGATTGATTATTACCCCAAATTCCGACGTTGACGGCAAAAAAGAGAAAAAAACCATCATTGACTGAAGACGGAGATAGATTTCCAGCGATGTGGAGTTGATTTTCCCGATGGTGATAAACAGACAGGTATTTTTTCACAAAAACATACAGAGAAACTTGTTTTTCAGCGAAACAAGATACAACTATCCCTCGGATTTCTGTTTCGTTTCACTAAAAAGTCGTTTATCTTCTTAATATCATCTGTTCCTGCATTTTTACCAAATCGCTGCAGCCATTTGCCAACTGCATCGCTACCCGGCATATGTTTCATCTGGATTAATGAACGAAAGCCAACATCGTCTTTTATCCCTTGTATCTCTTCTAAATGTCTTCCACCGTCTGTAAAATGGTAAACCAGTGTCCGTACATAATCAGAATAATTTATTCCACGCCCTGAACCAGGTAATGGAAGTTTTTATTCATTACCTTGGTAAATTCAACTCCGGTCATAAACTCATCTACCAAAGCTAAATTGCCACGATCTGTTAATTTGGTTTTGGGTTGCTTGACCAAAAATGATAATATTTTTCGTTGCATATGTTCTCACCTCCAGGGTGTGTATTTGAATGTTTTTAACTAACTGTAATTTACGCACTTAGGGGGTGTTTTTATATTAATGTCGGAATTAGGGTATTACTCTTATCTAGGAATTAAACTAAAGTTAATCTGCTTTTTAAGTGGTATGGTTGAATACTGGATATTAAAACCTGACTGAAGCTGTGGTAAGGCTGTTTAAAAGAGTATATCAGGATGAAAAACTCTTGACTTAGATTGATAAACTACTTAAATTCAGACAAACAGGCCTGAATATCTGATACACAAAGTCAAATGTCTTTAATCTTCAGCAGATCGTGTGAATACGCCCTCCAGTCCATAATATATCTTGCCGCTCAACCTCCCGGAAAACCATCTCTACAACGAGACATTTCCAAAGCTCTGAATATACCTCCACATTTCCTTGGTAAGATTCTCCAATCTTTAACTCATCATGAAATTGTTTCTTCCCAAAAAGGTAAATCTGGTGGTTTCATTCTTAACAAACCGGCTGATGAAATTTCTTTGATGACTGTGGTTAAGATAACCGATGGTGACCTATTCCTAGAAAAGTGTGTTATCGGTTTCCCCGGTTGTGACGATGATAATGCCTGTCCACTCCACAGTCAATGGAGTGCTGCAAAAAAGATTATTATGCAAATGTTAAAGAACAAGCATGTTGCTGAACTCAGCGAGGAGCTGAAAACCAAATTAGATTATATTGCAGCCATTCAATTAAATGAGTGAATAGGAGCAGGTAGAGGATAATCTAATGAGAGTGATGAACAGGTGGTTATCATCGCTTAATGTAAAAATTTCCAATGATAGGTTGATTCATGAAAAAACATCATAAAACTATTATTAGTACTTCCGTTGTCGTAGCGATTCTAGTTACGGGATATTTTTACATCTTATATGACAAGATTTACTTATCTAAGGAAAAGATTGAAATGAAAGATAATCTCAAAATTCAACATTTTGAGGGAGAATTTGATCTTAGTGTAGATGCCCTATTTTGGCAGGATATCAAAGCGGAACGAATACTATTATATCCTCAAGCAGCGAAATCACCCTACGGTACTTCGGAGAAGGAGTTGTGGGTAAAGGCGGCTTACAATAAAGAGGAGATTGCTTTTTTGATTGAATTTGAAGACAGCACGCAGGATCTTGGTACTCCTGCTAATCCCGACGCCTGTGCCCTGCTCCTTGCAGCTGCGGATGCTCCAGCCACAGCTCAGATGATGGGCTACGAAAGTACGGCTAATGTGTGGCAATGGTTGGCAGAAAGAGATGTGGAGAGATTTGTCAAGGGTAACACATCTATTAAAGCAGTTCGAGAGTTAATTGCCCATGGACCGGGAACCCAGACCCCTCTTGAGAAACAGAATGTGGAAGGGAAAGGAATTTACAGTGAAGGTAAGTGGAAGGTAATCTTTAAACGGAAACTCAAGAGTAATCAAGAAGATGAATTTCAGTTGAAGGTGGGTACAAATATGCGTATCGCTTTTGCACTCTGGGACGGATCAAAGATGGAGAGTTTTTCCAGGAAGTCGATAGCTATTTTGCGGAAATTAAGCTGGGAGATTTAATGAAAAGGATATTGCTGATATCAACAGTTGTTTTACTCAGTCTTACCACCTTTTCATGCAGCCAAGCGGAAGCCAATGTTTCTTCTAAGGGCAAGGTGAGGCATATTGAATTAAGAGCAAAAAGATTTTCTTATACACCCAGTACTATCACTGTCAATAAAGGTGACAAGTTAGTGCTAAAACTAATCAGTGAAGACGTAACTCACGGTTTTTTCCTGGATGGTTACGATGTTGAATTCTACGTGCATCCTGGTGAAACCAGAGAGGTCATCATTAACGCCGATAAGGCTGGTAAATTCATCTTTCGTTGCTCAAAAACTTGTGGTGAGTTTCATCCTTATATGGTCGGACATCTAAAGGTTTTACCTAATACCAGGTTTTTAGGGGCAACTCTCCTCGTAGCTTTGCTTGGCTTGGGATCATTGGGTTTCTCCTTGCGATCGAAAGGTAATCCCAATCCCCATGAGAAGTTGTTTGGTTTGATTCCTCTCAACTGGAGATTCGAGCTTACTAAATTCAAAATAGTTAGGCAGCTATTAAAAAGCAGATGGTTCCCCCTAGTCCCAATATTAATAAACTTATTTATCTTTGCGATTATTTTGGTGGCTGGTTTTGTAGGTGGTTTATCCTCCGGAAACTACAATTTTGGTATCATGATTGTCTGGATACTATGGTGGGTATTATTAATGATTATTATGGTGCCTGTTATTGGAAGATTCTGGTGTATGGTTTGTCCCTTTCCCCTTTTTGGAGATTGGCTACAGCGATTGAAACTGGTAAAGGTGGGAAGGCAAAAATCCTTTGGGTTGAACAAGAGGTGGCCCAATGAAATTCGGAATCTCTGGCCTTTAGTTATCCTCTTTTTTGTCTCCACCTGGTTTTCGGGTTTCTTCACAGTTAGACCCTTTGCTACTTTCATCTTTCTGTCAATAATTATTGGTACAGCAACTGTTGTAGCTCTGATTTATGGAAAGCGAACGTTCTGTCTTTTTATGTGTCCGGTCAGTGGTTTTCAGGGACTTTATGCCAATTTCTCCCTTTGCGAAGTGCGCGTCAAGGATCCAGAAGTCTGTAAGGGTCATACTCCTAAGACATGCGTAGTAGGTAACGAAAAGGGCTATGGATGTCCCTGGATGGAACAACCTTACGATTTAAACAGGAACACGTATTGCGGACTCTGTATGGAGTGCTTCAAGTCCTGCCCTCATGATAATATGGCCTTCAACCTGCGGCCTTTTGGAGCTGATTTACTGGCGGAAAGAAAACGGACGGATGATAAATATCGGCGCCGGGGTTTGGATGAAGCTTTTAAAGCACTGACTATGATCGGGATTTTCATGGTTTTCTTCACAGCTTTTCAAAGTCCTTCCGGTGAATTCAAAGATATGGTAAGAGCAACCACGCTTAGTGGTTACTTTTCTTATATCACTGAGGCGGCCTTTGTTGATTTCCTGTTTATTCCCGGTTTATTCCTGTTGTTTGCTTATCTCTCAAAAAAATTCAGCAGGAACAGGGAAGTCAAGCTGAAAGATGTATTTGTTAATTTTTCATATTGTTTGGTTCCTATTGGTCTGGGTATATGGGCGGCATTCAGCCTCGGTATTATCTTTCCTAATGGCAGTTATATTCTTCATATCCTTTCCGATCCATTTGCTTGGGGATGGGATCTATTTGGTACGGCGAAATATCCTTGGTCACCTTTTTTAACTGGTGCCATGCCCTTCTTACAAATTACCCTGATACTGGCTGGACTCCTGTTTGCACTGGATTATGGTTTTAAATTCGCCAGACAGACTTTTGCTACAATTACTGAAGCCAAAAGAGGTTGGATACCGATGCTTGTTTTTCTGGTGGGCATCAACATTTTCTTCATGAATCTTTTCGTAGGATAGTTCAAATGCGTAAACAAGAAATCATAGCCGTAATTCTGGTAATTCTCTGTACAGTAGGTACTGTGTTAGCTATCTTCACTTATGAGTCCAGTCGCAAGATACCTGATACAGTGGAACTGTTGGCTCGCACTCCAGACAGAGGTAATTGGTCTCCAATACTCATCAGAGCAAAGAAGGACCAGGAGATAACACTGATTATAAGGAACGTCGACATCGTCTCACATGGATTTTACCTTCCCTCGTTTGATGTGATGGTAAGAGAGATCAAGGCCGGAGAAATTGAGACTGTTACCTTCACTCCTGATGAAGTGGGAAAGCACCCTTTCTACTGTTCTGTCTGGTGTAGTGATTACCATATGCATATGAGGGGAGATTTAGTTGTTGAATAGGAGGTTTCGATGAACAAAAAACTAAACGTATTAATAGGAATTGGAGTGGTTACAGCGATTGCTTTGGTGTTTATAGCATATCAGGAATACCAAGGGAGTCAGAAACCTGCAGCAAAGCTAAATGCTGACCATCCAGCTTTGCAGAACCCTGATGTTGCCGGGAAGCAAGTCGTGGAAAGAATCGAACTTTCTACTAAAAAACCAGCCTTCAATTTCAGACTTACTGATATGGATCGTACTTTAACACAGCTTGACGATTTTAAAGGGAAACTTGTTTTAGTTGGATTTATCTATACATCTTGTCCTGATGTATGTGGTTTGTTAACACAACACTTTCGTTATATACAGAGGGAATTCAAGGATGAAATAGATAAAGATCTGGTATTGGTGTTGATCACGACTGATCCGGAGCGGGATACACCGGAAAGGACAAAGGCCTATACTGATGGATTTCAGGGAAGATGGCATTTCCTTACAGGAAGTGAATCTCAATTAAGTGAAGTATGGGATGAATATAAGGTCTTTGTCCAGGCTAAGAAAAGTGTTGATCTTGTTTACCATAGTTACATGGTGGCGTTGATTGACAGAGATGCAAATATCCGCTACAGATATATCGGATTGGTTGACCCGGAAGAGGTTATTGTGAAAGACATCAAAAAGCTGCTAAAAGAGCAGGAGGTGTAATATGAGAAAAAGAATAGCACGTTCATTGCTCCTGATACCTACTCTTATAATGATGGTTTCGTGTTCACAGGATGGAGTAGGAGGACTGGCTCAAACAGAGGAATTTGTTCCAGGGGTCAAACGGTGGTCAGGTCCCTATCATAGGATATCAGAGCCGTCTAGACGACCAGCTCATGAGTTAGGTAAACCCGATGTGACTATTACAATTGACGTAGTTACTGCTGAATACAGGCCTAATGTTATTCGTGTGAAACAGGGTCAGGTAGTGAAATTGATACTTAAAGGTGGTGATGACGGTGACTTACCGAAAATAACAGGGTTGACAAACTTCAGTGGACACGGTTTCCATGTCATAGGACCTTACGATATCTGGATCACAGGATTGAGATCAAATGTCGTCAGGGAGATTGTCTTCGAAGCTACCGTACCAGGGGAGTTTCCCATTGAGTGTGTCGTGTTCTGCAGTGTAGATCACTACAAGATGCGAGGCAAACTGATTGTTGAACCTGTCTGATATGTCAGTCTAGTTAAGAAGGAGACAAGAAATGAACCTAAAAAAAGCAACTGGACTGTTGTTTTTGGCTGTACTTCTTTTAGGAGGTTGTGCGAAAGATAACCAGTCCGCTTCTAACCCTTACCAGAGGGCATATCCGATGCCCCATCAATACTGGCAGGCGAACGATGAGTTCTATGTGTTTACCAGCGGTGGTCAACAGGGAGGGCTCTATGTGTATAGTATCCCATCGATGAAATTCCTGCAGGAAATCCCAATTTTTGAACCAACGGCAGCAACCGGTTGGACTACGGCGAATCCTGAAGTGAAAAAGATGTTGACCAATCCAAGAACTGGCGAGGTCCTACTTCACGGAGACACTCATCATCCAGCCATTAGCAAAACAGATGGTGTTTACGATGGTCGATGGCTATTTATCAATGATAAGACAAACGCCCGTGTCGCTCGTGTTGACCTCTCCATCTTCAAACCCGTAGAAGTTCTCTGGGTACCTAATGTAACAGGTGGAATGCATGGTGCCCATGTCGGTCCGAATACAGACTTACTGATTGCCAATATAGAGTTGGAACAGTACCCAGTAAAGAAAATCCGGGACTATCTGAAAGTACCTATCGACAAGATGAAAGGACCCTATGTTTCCTGTCTGGCAGGATTGGATATTGCAGATAATGGCAGTATGTCAAATGCTTTCCAGGTGTGGGGTCCCTGGCAATTTGATATGGTTCGTGTGGGCTGGGGAGAAATGGATGGTTGGCTGGTGAATACCGCTTACAATACGGAGCGCTCTACAAACGTTGTCGGGATGTTTGAAAGACCAGAAGATTACCTCTTCTTCTGGAATATTGAGAGCATCAGGCAAGCAGTAAAGGATGGGAAATATATCACTACCAAGGAAGCTCCAGATGTGCCTGTTGTGGCCTGGAGAGATGTGGAGGTCTATGCCATCCCTTGTCCATTAAATCCTCATGGAGTAGATATTTCACCGACAGGTACGTATGCTCTCTCCAGTGGAAAGGCGACTACTCTTGTTCGGGCTTACGACTTCAGAAAAGTAAAACAGGCCATTGCTCAGAAAAGGTTTTCTGGTGAGGAGTTTGGAGTCAAAATCATAGATAAGACATTCGTATCTGTGGATATTGATGCTGGTCTGGGCCCAACTCACATTGAATACGACAACAAAGGATTCGCATACGTTGGATTCTTTGTGGACTCAGATGTAAAGAAGATTACTTTAGGTGATCCCTACACTGAGAAGCACGGGATGGAACCATGGCAGGTTGTAGATGTAATACCTGCCCACTATTCTGTGGGACACTTATTGGTGCCGGGTGGCGATACAGCTTCTCCGTATGGTAAGTATCTGGTAATCATGAATAAGCTTACTAAGGATACTTTTCTCCCTCACGGTCCCATGATTGCCGAAAACCATGAGTTGTTTTCCATTGAGGAGATGCCAGCACTGATGATTGATCAGATGCCCATTCCACCGGAACCACACTATTCTCAGGCCATCCCTGTTGACCTACTGAAACCGATGATTACAACAGTTTATTCCCAAGCGGGAGACTTTGGACAGCCCGGAGTAGAATACGACTACAAGCATAAGGAAGTTCGTGTCAAGATGAGCGCTGTAAGATCCTTTTTTACACCAGACTGGTTTACCGTGCCAAGTGGCTGGAATGTGAAGATGGAAATTGCCAATGTTGAGGAAGCCCTTGATATCACTCACGGAATCGCCTTTACAGGTGGTCATGACGTCATGGAATCTCTGGATCCTGGAGAAATTAAGACCCTAGAACTGAAAGCTGATCATGAGGGGGTCTATTGGTATTATTGTCTGTGGTTTTGCAGTGAACTGCATATGGAGATGCGTGGCAGAATGATAGTGATTCCAGCAAACCGTTGGGACAAGAGTAAAGAATGGCAGCCAGCATAAGTGAGAACCCTCTGATTCTTCCTATCACGCTGGGAGCAGTGCAGACGGTCACTCGAGGATGTATTATCTTCGAGTGACCACTTCGTCTGCATTACGGGGAGATCAACAGTGATCCGCACTAAATATCATGACTATAGGCTGATTCTGGGGATATTAATTCTCTTTACCTTTACTACAGTTTCCGGGCATGAGAGAATTAATTTTGAGATTCACTATACAGCTAAAGTATTTAACCTACCCCAATCCGCCCAGAGGGTGAGGATTTGGATTCCATACCCTCAGAGTGACGAATATCAGCAAATTTATAACATCAAATTATTTTCGAAATATCCAACCTATATTCATTCTGATGATGAGTTTGGTAATAGTCTTTTATACTTGGAAATCGAAAATCCAATAGAAAAGGAAATCGAAGTCAGTATGAATATTCTGGCTTCAAGGGTGGATGTGTTGAATCACATTGTAGATGACTTGGTGGGGGAATTAAGTGCTCAGGAGATACGGGAATTTGAACAATATTTCCGTTCCAATTTGGATAGTAAGGAGCAGAAGCAAGTACAGGAAATAGTAGATAATTTCATTGATAGAAACGCTCCTTATATTCAAAAGGTACGGGCGCTTTACAATTATGTCTATAACAACATGGACTATCGGAAAGATGTTCCTGGTTACGGCAAGGGAGATGTAGGTAGAGCTTGCAAAGTGGGCAGTGGAAACTGTATAGATTTTCACTCTCTGTTTGTAAGTCTTGCTCAGGAAGCAGGTGTTGTGGCCACTGAAGTTGGCAACATTGACCTGCCATTTGAAGAAGGGGTACCGAACTATTGTGCAGCGAACTATCACTGTAATGTGGAAGTATATCTACCCAATTATGGCTGGATTCCTCTGGATATTTCACACGCCAAAAAAGGGAAAGGAAGTAAAGACTTTTATTTTGGTTCCCTGGATAATTTGAGACTTAAACTCGGCCGCGGTAGACAGATCAAGCTCAGTCCAGAGCAAGAAGGGAGAAGAATTGACCGCCTTCTCCACAAACCCTATGTAGAAATTGATGGTGTTGTATTTGAAGACGTCGAGGTGAGTGTATTAGCAGCGACCTACGATAAAGGTGACAGACTTAATCGACGTCCTCATCTAATTGCTAAGGGGGAAGCTGCAGTGCCATTCAGTTGGCTCGACGTTGAGGGTACGGTATTTAATATGGCTGAGTTTTTAGGAAAAAAACCGATGGTGATTAATTTCTTTTCTACTTGGTGTGGAAGGTGTGTGTGGGAAACAGAAGGATTAAACAAAGCCAGCTATGATTTCAGCCAGATAAAGTTTGTTCGTATTAACTTAATGGAGGACAGTGAGAAAGTTTTTCAGTTTGCTCAAGAGAAACAAATTCCTTATCCTGTACTTGCCGACGAAAAAGGTGAATTAGCAAGATTATATGGTATCAAGTATGTACCGACCAATATTATCATTGATGCCAATGGTAAGGTCTTTTATTCTGGAGGACTCCAATCAGAAGAAGAGTTAAGGAATCGTTTGAAACATGTTACAGCAAACCATTTCGCGACTAAAGAGTGAAAAAGAAATTATTGTTCCTGATTTCAGGTGGTTTAATCATCTGCTCAACATTTTTACCGTATTTGATTATAGTTTTTACCTCTCCTCAATATCCTGATAGAAATCCGAAGATGTACCTCTATGTTGATAGACTTGAGGGTGATATGCAAGAGTGGGAACATATGGGGTGGTATATTGGAATCGACGTTACACCTGATCTTCCCGAACTTGAAAACAACACCTTTCTGGATATATTAATTATTTTGGGTTTGCTTGTCGTCATAACAGCATTTTTAAACAACAGGTTGAAAAAGGCTGCAAGTATTTTACTCCTTACTTGTGGTTTGGTGATGGCAGGATGGGCACAATACAGGTTATATCTTCAGGGGCACGATTTGGACCCCAAGGCACCCATGCGTTTTGTAGTAAAGCCGTTTACCCCGCCCTTAATTGGAGTAACTAAGGTGAGTAAAATAAGAATATATCATCTGCCACATTTGGGTTCATTGCTATTTATACTGGGTGCAGGTATTATTTTCTACACAGCTTGGTGGAAAAAGGATGAATTAAATCAAATGTAAAAGTAAATCATTTGATTCGTTTTTATCATCTCTCCGAAGATACTCAAAACATAATTTTTATTAAATCTAATCATATAGAAGTGACTGGAGTAAATTTACAATACCCAATTTTATCCGATTCTTCCTTCATTGTACTCCAAGTAGAGGGGTCATCTATTACTTTCAATGCAGCGGGATAGAGCACTTCATTTTCCTTTTTGATATGGGTCCGAAGAATGCGGGCAATTCCTCTGGCATAGAAACCCATTTTACCCAGCATTTCATTCCAGTTTTCTTCTATGGCCGCATTGGCGGATGATATCAAACCTTCCTTGTAAAGCTGTAAGGTTTCATGTTCTGAGCGCATGACGTTGGGTGGCCCTAGGATTCCTCTTTTCTCAATTTCAGGGAATAGAATCTCTTCTTCCCGTTTATGGTGAGATTCAACATCGTGCATAGTCTGAGCCAGTTCTTTCATTTCTTTAAGTATATCATATTGTTCCGAAAGTGGATGGTAGGGATCCAGAGAATTGGCTAATTCTTCTAGACGATTGAGATAGCTTAGAATAATAATATGTTCCTCGGCAAGAATTTTTAAGGCGTGCCCATGAGGGAGAGCAGCAAATTGCTTATTCAGTTTATGGGAAGATTCTCTATCAGTTGGGTTCATTTATTACTCGCTTATTTTGTGCTTTGTCATTATTCATTATGTGCTCGATAGTTGTCCCTTTAAAGAATTTTATCATCTGGTTTTGAATAGGATTCCATTTGGCATGTACCTGACAAGGATCTGCGGTACAACATTTTTTTAACCGGATGAGACATTCCGTGAATATTTTATCACTCTCTATAATAGAGACAATATCATAGAGACTTATTGATTCGGGTGCTATGGCCAAAGCTACTCCACCCAGTGGGCCTCGGGATGACTTTAGTATACCCTCTTCAGTCAGTTTATGAGATATTTTGCTGAGATAATGAAAGGGTAGACCGGTTTCATCAGCAATCCGGTTCAACCGGTAAAACTTATTACGATCTTTACTGTAGAGGGAGAGCAGAAGTTCTATGGCATATTCCGTGGAGCGAGTCAGGATCATGTTAAAGTATTTGTTAATTCAATGTGATATAGATACAGTCTACAGCAGTTTGCTTTATTCGATTTGTAAAGGAAAATAGAGTGGGAATAGGAATTAACATTTCAGGACACCAATTGACTTTGAAGGTTTCTTGTCCTCTTTTAGTGGTGTAATGATTGAAGAAAGTGTTACTGCAATTCCCGATCTGTTTATCCTCTTTCTAAATTAAGTAATCCCCATTGTGTTGTCAAGTACTTTCCGACATTTATATCCAAATTCTATATTTATGGTGAACAAATCCTTTAGGGAAATGCTTCGGAAAATGTACATGGTTGGATAAAAAATCCTGTAAAACCTCGGCAAATGACCATTCTTTAGATTAGTATCACCCCCCTCTGCAGAGGGAATAAAAGGGTCAATAGTGAGTTAATCATTCTCTATTGCACTTAATTAGAGATCACAGTAGATCAGATTTATCAGATTTCAAACTTGAAAAGTAGCGTTAGTAGGATAAATACTGGGAGATTAAAAGCAACCTAATTATCAATCACTCTTCCACGACGAATCTACCCTTAATTTTCTTTCCCAATCCCAGAACCAGTTCATCTCCCCCGTGAAGTGAGCCTACTCCGCTGGGCGTTCCTGTGTAGATAAGGTCACCGACTATGAGGGGCAGACGGCTCGAGAAGTAGGCAATGAGTGTTGGGACATCGAACACCATCTGATCCATATTGCCCCGCTGGACTTCTTTACCGTTGAGTGTAAGCCAGAAGTCATGGCTCCAGGCGCTCAAGTCCAGTTGCTCGAACTGGGTGATGACCGCTGAGCCGAGGAATGATTTGGCGAGGAACCATGGCAAACGTTTCTCCTTTAATTTCTGCTGCAAGGGACGGTCTGTAAGATCGAGCCCAAGACAGAGACCGTCCACATGATGCCATGCTTCTTTCACGGGGATATTGCTGCCACCTTTACCAATGGAAGCCACAATTTCCAGTTCGTAGTGGATTTCTCGACTTTGAGGAAGTTTGATTACAGGATCAGCAGAGAGGCAAACAGATGACTTCTGGAAGAAGATAGGTTCGTCCAAAATCTGGTTCCCCATCTCCTGAGCGTGAGCAATGTAGTTACGTCCCACGGCGTAAATGTTTGCTGTTTTTATGTCTTTCTTTCCTTTTTTCTTGCCGCCGGAAAGAGGATGTTGTTCAAAATCAAACGGTAACCAGGTGAATTGCGGTGGAGGGAGAGATCAGTAGGAGGATCCCCCACGAAGTGTTGATAATCCTCTGGATCATGTCCTCCCAAGAAAGTGAAAGTTCCATTCCCGAAGTTGCCATGAATATATTTTACCTGCGGTTCTCCTTCCACTTCGCCCAAAATGACAACGTGTTTTTTGATTAAATCTCTACGGAATCCTGTGGTTTGTCCCATAAATCCGGAGATAATACCCACGTGATCTTGCGTCAGCATGGTGGGAACGGGATCGTACTTGGCGGAAAATTCGAACAGGGTAAAGTAGTCCACTTCGGGTCCTCTCAGAACCGGATTATGACTGGGAGGAAAGTCGATATCGGAAAATTCATATACAAAAGGGTCAGTAATAAGGGTAAAGTTTTCAAAAGCGAGGGAGAATTCATAGTTAAGAAGCTGCTGAAAGTCAGGCTCTGTGGGAGTACCGTCAAAAATACTTTCCACGATGTCCACATCACGTGTTGCTAAAGCAATGTCCCAGGAATCAGTAGCGGAGCACATGGCAAAGATGAAACCACCAGTACCTACGTAATCCCTGATCTTCCAAGCTACTGCTTTCTTCTCTTCAGAAACAGTGGTGAAGCCCAAACGATGTGCCATGTCTTCGAACTCTGCTTGCTGCTGCTTATACCAGGAAGCGTTGTGATAGCTACGGTAGAACTTACCATATTGACCCGTAAAATCTTCATGATGAAGATGCAACCAATCATATTTCTCTAAACGACCCAAAAGTACTTCTTCGTCCCAAAGAGTTTCGTAGTCCACCTCGGCATAGGTGAGAGCCAGCGTGACCGCATCATCCCAGGGTTGCTTGTTGGGGGGAGTATAGATGGCAATTTTAGGTGCTTTCTCCAGCAGGATCACTTCCATGTTGTTGACATCAATCTCGCCGTAAATGTCCACCACATCTCCATCGGAAACAATTTCGGTTGAAACCCCACGAATACGGCACTCCTGTTCAGCCCTGGGATAGTAATCGATTAAAAAAGACCCCCCTCGATAATTCAGCAACCACTCCACATTAACATCCTGTTTCAACACCCAGTAAGCGATGCCGTACGCCTTGAGATGGTCTTTTTGCGTAAGGTCCATGGGGATGAGGATCTTTTCTGCTATTAAGAACTGTGCTGATAAAATCAGGGTAAGGGGTAGCTTCCTCAATTTAATGTGCTCTCTTTGGTTAGCTCTCGAATGCGGTAGCGTACTGGCTCAACTAACAGGCTCTCCTGATATTCATTGAGGACAGTCAGGTACCATTGCAGAGCATTTTCATGATCTCCAAGTTGCCATTGATAGATTTCTGCGATTCTAGTAGCGGCTTTATCTCCCCAACTGCTGTTACTGAGCTGGGAGAAAGTTGTAATAGCTTGGTCATTAAGTCCCCTTTGCTGATCGATTTCAGCTACCCGGAAGAGGGCATTATCGGCGATGGGAGTTTCCTGGTAGTTTTCAGCCACCTGTTGGAAAGCTGCCTGTGCCTCTATTTTTTTCGCCTGACGTAACAACCATTCAGCCTTGAGGTACTCCCGGAAGGCTTCTCTTTCCTTCTTGTTTGCCTGCGTGTAGTTCTCCTCCACAAATTCCTTAAGTTCCATGACATCGTTAAAGATATCATCGGTAACCCCCAGCTTCTCTAAAAGTAACGTGAGACAATCCTGGGCAGAGTCAACCTCACCACTGAGAAGCAGAACATGACACCTTTTTACTTCCAGTTCTTCTTTCCATCGTTCAGGAACTGAGGAGATTTTATTTTCCAGAACATCCAGTGCAGCTGAGGGGTTTCCCTTAGCCAGATAGACATCAGCCAAGTGAGTTATAGCCGGCAACTTCAAAGTTCTATCGGTAGCCAGATCTGAAGCAGCCTGAAATGAGGTAAGTGCACCGTCGAAATCCCTGGTGATGCGAAATTTGATCTCACCGATACGAAAGTGAGCCTGTGGTGAGAAAGTGGTAGTGGGTAGGATCACAAGGATTGAATCGTAGAGCATAAAGGTTTCCTGTAAAGAAGATACATCTATCGTTTTACCACTTACATAGGGATCAGCGAAAAACTGATTGTCAGGGAAATAGTCAGCTAACGACTGAACCTTGTCCACTGGAGCAATCTGCTGCTCTGATGTCAGCGCTAAACCATAGAGGGCTTCTCCCATGATTTTCCTTTGTCGGGGTGAAAATTGTGGCAAATTGTTGATAGGTAGTGATCTGAGAATCGTTGCAAAAGCCTCTGCAGATAAGTTCAGTTTCTTCTCCTTCATTAAGTTGTTGGCCAATGTCAACCATCGCTCAAGGTCGCTAAGGGAGGATATGCCGGCATCGCGATGCTGTTGAACCGCAGCCGCATATTGTCCAATCTTGAAAAGGAAGTCGGCATAGAGGAGTTTAAGAGGAGTACCTTCAACTTCCAGTCGACGCTTACATTCTGCTTCGATAGCTTGGTGGCTTTCCGTTTCATCGGACATCCTGAGGAGTTGTCGTGAGATGGTTTTAAGCATACCGGGGTTGTAGTGAAGATAGGTGATATATTCACTGGTAGCTTTGGTAAAATCATGTTTTCGTGAATAGTACGCCGCTAACTCCAGGGAAAAGAGTTCGGGCTTACCAAATTTCTTTCTACCGCCAGTTACCAAGGTATCTATTTGCTCTTCTATTCCGTGACGAATGTACTCCTGCAGGACGACCCTGTAGGCTGTTTGAGACATTTGGTTTTTTTCTAAGGTCTTTTTCCAATGCTCTATAGCAGCAGTTTTATTGCCCATTAGTAAATATACTTTGCCCAGTTCAGCCTGACTCTGGACATCATTTGGATAGACCTTGAGACGATCTTGGATGAGTTTTTCCAGGTCATCGTAGCGTCTCAGCTTTTGAAAGAGAGCTTTTAATTGGATGTAGGCCCGGGAATTCTTTGGATTGGTCTTCAGCAAATCACGGTAGATAGCGATAGCCTCTTCCTCCTGTTGTGAACGCTCTAGCATTAACGCCCTCCGAAAGGTATTTTTATCGGAAGCTGCGTGAGGACGATTGGTCTGTTGAGCTGATACCGTTACGACCAAAAGAAGGATGAGGATCGATCTATTCATTGTTTGTTATCAGTATGTTTTCAGAGTCCTAACCTGACAGCTCGCCTTGGACCAGTCAGGTTGCAGGACAGTTACAATTATGTCAGTTTGTTTGATGGTTTGTAATAAGTCAGGTTGCCGGATTTCCCGATTACCTCCCAAATTTATCAGGTTTTCATTTTTCAAATTTCTCAACCTCCATCCAATATTTATCTGAAACCATGTATGCTTCCAAATTCTCTTTGTGGAATTGAATAAACTGGTCTGATCCATCGAACCATTTTAGTACCTTCTGCTTCTTAATGAAAGTTGATTCGTTCTGGAGTAAGACATTATATGAATTGTACTTCTAATCTTCAAATAGACAAGAGTCTTGAAATAAATTTCTCCATCAACAAGGATTCTCTTGAAAGGCAGATCGAAAAGGTTACCTTTCTTGCCGAGAACTCTGTTGAAAGATTTTGAGTAGCTATTGAAAAAGTTGCTGAAGTGCTGGGAGAGTTTTTTCAACCAGACAGGACCGGAGAGACCTGTCCGGTTTTCCATAATCTTGTCTTCATTTTTGATCTTTAATAGGAAGTGGAAATAATTAGGCAGAAAAGTATAAGCATAGGTCTCTACAACTGGTGATAAAAAGCGTTTGTATTTTTCCAAAAAGATCTGATAATCACGGTCAGCGATACAGATATCTCGATGTCCCACTCCATAATTAAAGAGGTGGTAAATTTCATCATATGGAAGCGGTGCTAATGTATCAGTCATTTTAATAGACCTTCATCTTGTATCAGGGCATTAAAATATCGACGGATCATCTCCTGATAGTCCCGAGAATAGCCAACCTTAAGAGCCTCATTTAGTGCCTCTATAGCCAGGCTTCGGCGTTGGCCCAGGTCTACCGGGAGGCCTGCGGGCCCGTCAGAATTGATGACTACCGCTGTCCGCGATTTACGCTTTTCAGAGAGGTCTCGCTGGCGAAGCGATTTCTGGGAGTTGAGCATCCTGGAAAGAATACGCTCCTGACGTTCAACAGTTGTGCGATTGACCTGTTTTCTGTGAAAATCCTTCAGTACTTCTTCCATCTCATCGGCAATGCCCTGGAGTTCTCCAGCTTGCCGTGAACCCCTCATCTCCTGGAGTAATTCGTTCAGTGATTTTCTCAACTGACCCTGCTGTTCGCTGAGCCTGCGCATCATTTCCTTTTGTGCAGAAGCAGTCATCTGTCCCATCAACATCTGTAGAGTTTGGTTATTGATGCCTTGCTGTTGTCCGGTCATCTGTTGCATTCGTTCGAGAAACTGCTGCATACCGGATGCCATTCCTGACTCTTGCATTGCCTCCATGGCCGCGATAGTTGCCAGGGCGGCTTCATTCAGGGCAGCCATCGCTTCGGCTTGTTGGCTGGCTGCTGAAGTTGCATTGCGACCCTCCATTTGACGAAGAGCTTCATTCATTCCGGCCACGGCTCGACCCACGGCCTTGCCCATCTCTGGTGTGACAGCGAATGTCTGGTGAGATAGCGCCATCATTTCGCTAATGAGTTGAGAGAACTTATCCTTCATCAGCTGCTGACGACTTGCCATTTCTCGTAAACGTGGGCTATTGCGAGGGAGGTCAGCTGTTTCACCTTGTAATCGCTCCTGTTCTTTGGAGATAGTCAATGTTTTATGGAGAATTTGACGAAATTTTTCTGACATTTCTCCCACAGATTGCTGCTGAAAGCTGGCTTGAATATTCTGCATCATCTGCATCATCTGTTGAAGATTCTGGCTGGCGATCTTGGCTGATGTAGAGGCTTGGTTAAAATCAGATTGCTGAAGCTGTTGGGCTGACTGAGACAATAAATCCGTTGTTTCTTCTGCCAGTTTGGATGTGGCTAAGTCCTGCAAATCATCTGCGGGTTTTTGAGCGAATGGTTCAATACTTTTGGCAGCCTCGGACATCAGTTCCAGAAGATTCTGGTATTCCTTCTGGTTGCGTAGTTGATCTTCTAATAGACGGGGTGATTCCTCTGCCATAGTATTTATGTCCACTTGAGAAGCCAGTTCATCCTGATCTTTGGTGAGTTGTTCCAATCGGCGTACCAGCTCATCCATCTGCTGTTCAGCTCGAATCCGCTCGAAGATGTCAATAAAGCGATCCAGTTGTGCTTCCAATTCCTCTACATTCAACGAAAAATCTTCCAGGGCTACCTGCAAGTCCTCGGGAGTGATATTCTCCAGTGCTGATTGCATCCGTTCCAGAGCAGCCAACATTTCAGGCGACATGAGATCTTGAAGAAGGTCGTTTAACGTCTCAAATTTATCGATCAGTTCCGGTGAGAAAAGTCCGTGTTTTTCTGCCTCCTGGGCAATGGCTTCCATCTGTTCCCGCAATGTTTCGATCTGCTTCAGCTTTTCCTTAACTTCTACAACAGTCTCTTCCAGTCGCTGATTTTTTTCCCATTCCAGAGACTTGTCTTTCAGGAGTTCCAGTTGAATATCTTCCAGCGTTTCCGCCATTTCTTCCAGGTCATCAACGATGTCTTCGGCAGAGGTTTGGACTTCATCCTGTTGCTCTTCAGTACGGGCAAAGAGGTCGGCGAGAGATGGAAACTGAGCAGAAAAAGTAGCAGAAACCGCTTTCTTTGGACCGGAAATGATATCATTATCATAAACCTCGAAATGAAACTGGAGTTCGTCATCCGGCATCAGGCTTAAATCACTTACATCCCACAGGTAGTGGACATCCTGAGCGGTGGCCGTTCGGGAATAGTTACTTAACACTTGAATCCTTACGGATTCTTCCTGCTGCAGGTATTCAGGATGTTTGACTTCGTGCACAATCTGTAAACCACTAAAGCCGAAGTCGTCTTCTATTTGCAGGTGGACAGGAATAGTGAAATCGCTACCTAATTCTATGACTTCGGGTGGTCTCAACACCTGTAGCTGGGGATGCAGATCTTCCAGTATGACCAGACGGTACTCGATAGGATCGAGGTTACCAATGCCTCGGGCATCATAAACATGTGCCATCAGGGAAGCGTCAGTCATCATGGTTATCTCGCCTTTGGCCTGATTGCCCTGTATAGTTAATGGAATTTTTTCATAGCTCTCCAAGTTGACATCTTGACCAATGCTCAAATGCCCCTTTGCCAAACGTTTGTCAGTCAGGAGGGAAATATTCAGCTTTGACCCTTTGATACCCCGGATTTCCGCTACATTCCCCTCCTGTTGAATAGGAGCCAATCCGGTGTATGAGGGAGGCACAACTGTTGCTGTAAACTGCTCGATGGTAGGTCGATCGGTAACGTCTATTCTGTAAACAGGAGATGAAATTTCATCCCACGGTTCCCAGAAATGGGTAGAAGGGATGAAACCCCGGTAGGTATAGTTCTGTAGCACACTTTTCAATTCGTAAGTGTAACAAGCCTGTGGTGTGCTCTCCAGAGTTAAAATGACATCTCCCTTATCACCCTTAAGTTCCAGTTGGATGGAGGCTGGCAGGTGTTTTCCAGTTGCTGAGAAGGTAAGAATGGTATCGTCACCACCCATAAGGGACAGGTTGCCGGTAAGACTCTTTAATTCGTAAGGAAGCGGCACTGCAAATTCCGTTTGGGGATGTACCCATCTCTGTCCTGCTTTCAATAAGATATTTCCCAAAGAGATCAGCAGGACCATAAGGAAACCAAGGGAAACTAACGTTGTGATCTTCAACTTTTTTTTACTGGGAATGGAATAGATATCTTGGGGATGAATTGTTCTTAATTTCTGATTTGTTTTAGCGACAAACTCGTCTGCTAATTCCTGTGAAGTCTGGTAGCTTCCGAGGGGATAGGATTCCAGTTGATAAGCGTTGATGATTTCGTCATCACGGAGTAAGGCAGCCTGTCCTATTTCGTGGGCGATAGTTTCAAGTTGATAGCGCTTTACACTGTTCTGGCGGATAAAGAATCCCATTCCAACCAGAGTTGCCAAGAAACCTGTGAATAAAACAAAACCAGATTGCCAGATGCTGTAGCGTACTGAGGTGGACAACCAGAAAATGGCTTCTAGTATCAGTAAGAGGGTGGTGCTAAAAGTTACAATAGTCAGAGTAATCCATCCCACAGCAAGAAGATCGGTAATGATTTTACGGTTGCGGAAACGGACGAGTTGAGATGCAATCTGATTCATTTCATTGGGTGAGGGCATAGAAGAAAACATTGGTGCCCATTCTCAATGCTGAAAGGTGCTTTTCTTCCGGATCATTGTGAACATCCGGGTCTTCCCAACCATCACCTAAATCACTTTCGTAAGAGTAAAATACGATTATTCTCTTTCCCTCAAACAGGGCCAGTCCCTGTGCCGGTTTACCATCGTGCTCATGTATTTTTGGCAAGCCGTGTTCAAAGTTATAGTAACAGTGATAAATAGGGTGATCGTGTGGAAGTTCCACCCACTCTTTATCTGGGAAGACGCGTTTCATTTCCCGGCGGAACGATTCATCCATTCCGTAGTTATCATCGGCGTGTAGAAATCCACCTCCCATTAAAAATGTTCTCAGGTTGGACACTTCCCTGTCAGAGAAGTGGATATTGCCATGTCCGGTGAGATAAAGGAAGGGGTATCCATAAATTTCCTCATCCTCCAAGGAATAACGTACTTCAGTGGTGGATACACTGATGTTAGTATTAATCTGGATAAAAGCCAGCAGGTTGGGTAGAGAGCTGGGATCGCTGTACCAATCGCCACCCCCGGAATACTTGACTCTGCAAATTGTAAAGGTTTCACCATTAGACTCGCCGACAACTGTAGTAGCAAGGGAGGTGAGAAGCACTGTAGTAATGAATAGGGTTTGATTGATTACCTTCATGTCTTCGTTACCATTGTGTTGAAAAGTTACAAAATTGATTTGTTCCCAGAGTGTGAAAAAGAGATAACATTTGTATTGCCTGATAGGGTAGCGACAGGAACAGGAGGCTGCTGATCTGTCTGTAGTATAGGATGGCAGTAACATACCAGATAAAGAGGAGTTTATCTATCGTCGAAACGCAGCAGATTTGATTTATCCTGCATCCTGAATTAATTTACCTTGACTCAGAGTTGATCTATCGATAGATTTCAGACAGGGGTATCGGAAAAGCACCAACCAGTAAGTTTCCATTAAATAATACTTCCAGAAAAGGAGGAACTCATATGGATAATACCAATATAGTCAGCGCCCTAATGTCAGCGGTGGAATCAGGAGATTACGAAACTGCCTCCAGCTATATGTCAGAGGACTTTACCTTCAGTGGACCTGTTCCCGAACCAGTAAGTGGGGCGGCATGGCTGGATCTTCACAAGAGATTAAAGCAAGCATTGCCAGATTTTTCTTTCAACACCAGTGACATCGAGGAGACGGAGTCAGGAGTTAAAATGACAGTGAGTATGACGGGAACACATACTGGTGACCTTGACCTTACACATTTGGGCATTCCTATTATAAAAGCTACAGAAAAATCTTTGGTCATGCCAAAGGAACATCCTGTTATGACCGTGCATGAAGGCGAGGTTATCTCCCTGCACGTTGCCGATGTCGGTGCTGATGGAGGTGTCAGAGGTATTGTGAAACAGTTAGGGGAGTGATTGCTGTAATAAGGTTATCGAACAAATCCGTCAAGAAAGTATTTATGGTTTTTGACTTAGTAAATAGTGGAATGGTTGGAATTTAGATATTTCTAATCATTGCACATACAAGTAACCAGTTTTCGGGGGGTAAAGAGGTTGTTAAAATACAGTTAAAAAGAGGAGGGATGAGGGAATAAAAAAGATTATTATGTCTCTTGGTTTATTACTTTGGTTCAGTTGTACCAGTTTAATCCCTTTAAAAGTGGGGCCTGCTTCAGATATTAAGATTGAGAGAACGTCTGCCAAGCTTTCCAGAGGAAAGTATCTGATGGATAATGTAGTACATTGTCTCTATTGTCATTCGAAATTTGATGAGCGGTATTATTCTTTCCCACCAGCTCCACGGAGTGAAGGAATTGGAGGTGCTGCATTTGAAGAAGATTTTGGCATCGTTTATGGTGCTAATATTACTCCCTCAGCCCTTGGTGATTGGTCGGATGGTGAAGTCATCCAAGCAATTACTGAAGGAGTAAATAAGAAAGGTGAGTCTCTCTTTCCAATTATGTCTTATCCTCAACTCAGGTTCATGTCAACAGAAGATGTTTATTCAGTTGTCTCATATTTGCGCACTCTCGAACCCATTTCTAATAAAGTCAGTGCCAAGAAATTAAAATTCCCATTAGGATATATTGAACGCACCTTTCCCAAACCGTGGACACCACAACCCCAACCTGATCCTGCAAATAAGGTCGCCTATGGCAAATACCTTGCTACGATAGCAAATTGCATTATGTGTCATACACCAACAGATAAAATGGGCAAGCCATTACCTGGGATGTATCTGGCTGGTGGTCAGAGGTTTAGGTTCCAGGGTGGTGAGGTTTTCTCTACTAATCTAACCCCTGATTTAGAAAGTGGAATTGGGAATCGTTCACAACAAGAGTTCATAGATCTTTTCAGGTCCTTTAAAGATCCTATCGTGGTACCACCGGATAAAAAAAGTGAAAATACAGTTATGCCATGGATGGCATTCGCCGGAATGACAGACGAAGACTTAGGGGCAATATTCGCCTTTTTGAGGTCGGTTAAATCTGTAAAAAATGTCGTAGAAAAGTGGCCTGCTAAAGAAGGGTAATCAAAAGTAGTCATCGAAAATAACTATCGACTAGTTATCATTACTCTGTTCGGTGCTATTATGAATTCGTCTTATTTATTGAGTAAATAATTTTTCCGTTTTTTACTGTAGCGAAGAATTGGATTCTATAGCTTGAAGTGTGGATTGGAAAATTAGATTGTTTGGTAAAATGTCAGACTACAGGAATACCATGGCACCATGATCAAATATCGACCAAGGTGCCATAACAACGAAAACTTACATGTAGACAATAATCATAGCCACGATCAACAGAGATATAAAATGGTAGCTGGTATTGATACCAAACAATTTCCATGATCTCTTTTCCCAGGCAACGCTTCCCAAATCTACTGGTAGGAAAAACCCCAACCAGGTGAATAAGGCGGCCTGAAAACCATTGAAGGAATTAGAGATCTCTTCAACTCCGGGTACGTGATTCCAGGCGGCTATATTGTGAGCAAGAACCCAGGCTAACAAAAAACTCCCTATGACCATGAAGACCATCCCTTTGGTAATGGCGGCACCGGACACTTTTTCGTCTGGATCGAATCCCATTTCTACGGCCCAGGTTCGTCCAAAGAGTGGTGTGTACCAAATAAAGCCTAAAATAAAATTGGCAATTACTGCTATTATCACAGCAAGCATGTTTACTTGAATATCTGGCATTTGTCTTCCCTCCTTAATATTACCGAGCTGTCAGTTTTCAGGTTAAAACAAAATAATCACCATTACAATGTAATTGATTACTATCGGATTGATATTTTTTTTACAATACTGTTTATTAGTAACAAAGGTTTTGTTTTATGAAAACTGAACGAAGTTATTACTCAAACTGACTAAGGTGAAAAACTTGGATTTCTACATTAATTTTACGCGACGAATAAGTAAGGCGGACAACAATATGTTTTTATCTTGTTTTAAAATAGTTATCACTATAAATTTAAATAGTTAAATAATTCCATAACTATCAAGATATCATGGACCAGTTTTCACAACAAGCTTTAAAAGTTTTCAAAGCACTGGCTGACCCCATTCGCTACAGGATCATTCAACTCCTGATTGAAAGAGGGGAACTGGGTTGCTCCGACTTTGCTGAACACTTTGATATAAGTGCGCCTGCTATGTCACACCACTATCGTATATTAGAAAACTCAGATCTGGTTACAACCAGAAAGTCCGGGCAGCATGTTTTCCTAAATCTAAATAAGGAAGTTCTGAACAAGATTGTACCTGGATTTGAAAAGATCCATGTGCATCAGAATATTTTAACTTAACATTCGATTAATAGAAGGAGTAACATCATGAAATTTGGGAAGTTCTCAAGTTTTTTGAAGATCAATAAGATGATATTTATTCTGAGTCTTTTCTTAACTCAATTAATCTTCGCCTATCCAGGTTTTGGTAAAAAAATAAATCCGGTATTAACTCAATCCTGTAATCAATGTCATGTAGCGTTTCCTAAATTACGGCTTTATGGGCGAACTATCAGAGAGATAGGCTATCAGGTTCCTGTGGCGGAAGTAGAGGATGAGAGCTTGATAAAATCAATTTATCGCTCTGTTCCTATAGGGGTTAGGGGAAAAATATATTTAGCACATACAGATAATGGGAAACCTAGACTTGACTTATTGCAGCTTTTAAGTTCAGGTACTGTCTTCAATAACAAAGTCTCCTGGTGGTATCATAAACATCTTTATGATGTAGAAGGTGATAAAGATAACAAAGTTATTGATAGTGATAAATTTGTCCCTTTAAATGAAGGGCAACCTCATGAATTATGGTTCCAATACAACTATTCTACTGCCATTAATTTCAGGGCTGGTATGTTCGAATTACCTTTCTGGCTTTCACCGATAAAGACTAAAATTGGGGAATCTGAATATTTATGTCATGAAGCTACTGGTAATCCAGACATGACTGGAACTTTGGCTTCTCCCCAATTTGGATTAGCAATAAATGGCTATTTAGGCAAGCGTACAACGGAAGATGATTGGGGTGAGGAAGAGGAGGAAAATTTCATCGAGGGATATAATTATGCCTTTGCGGTAACCAATGGTAAGGCAGAGTTCCCTAAAGGTTTTGATTTTTTGTCTGATAGCGAAGGATCGAGTATGGACTTAAATACTTTTTTTGGAAGAGTCACTAAAAAGAATTCTTGGTATGCAGTGGGAATATGGGCTCTGACGGGTAAATCAAAAATTGTTCATGAAGATGATCATGATACAGGTGACATGGATATGCATGGTGAAACAACAGCCAATCAAAGATACTATCGTTTGGGAACGGATTTTGATCTGTATATTAGAGGAGATGATGTCAATCTTTATGGAGATTTTGTCTATGGTAATGATGTTAACCGGGACTTTATAGGCTGGCTGTTGGGCTATGATAATTTAGTACTACCTAAATTATTAGGTTTGATAAGGTGGACCGGGGTTTCATTTCTGAATGGGGATAATCCGTCGGAGATTCATAACGAACATGAGGGAGAGGATGATCATACAGAAGGTGGTGGGCATGTTCATGGAGCCATGATCATGGATAATGCCAGTTCTCTCTCAGCTGGAATTTTTTATCTTATCTACAATAACATTCGGCTGGGATTTGAATATGAATACCAGTTGTACGGAGATATTGGGAAGGATATTCATGGTAAAGGAGGACAAGGAATTATTCAAATTCAATTTGGTTTCTGATTTAAGATAAGAACCCTTCACTATCCTAGACACAACATCTAAAGAGGTTAAGGGTTCTTATCATTATTAATGTTAAACGCTTTAAAGCATCAATTTTTTTATTTGGCTTTTAGGTATTTGATTCCTTGCGGAGTCCTAAATTTCGAGGGCTACAGTTCTTGTCCCAAATTGGACGATTTTATTGTACATTATCGTATCAAGGGAGTTAATCAGTGTATGTCTGAACCTTCCTGTCAACAAAACGTTGTGCGTAAGCTGGCTGCTATCATGTTTACCGACATTGTGGGCTATACTGCATTGACGGCTCATGACGAATAAAAAGCTTTAGAACTTATTGAGACCCAGCGTGCCATCCTCAAACCGATAGTAGCTAAATTTTATGGGGAATGGTTAAAGGAAATTGGTGACCACTCTGGAGAAGGAGAATCCATGCACGCTTTTGGTGAACTATATTTAGAGATAGACGAGTATGAGAAATCAGTTAACCATCTTCAACAGGCTGTTGAAATTTTAAAGAAATCGGCGCTAAACAAAACGCGCCATTAGCGCAAGCAAAGATAGCGTTAGCGATGGTGAAAAAAGGTGGCGATCCTCAAGAAGTACTGTTTTATGCTATTGAAGCTGAAGAAGGTTTGAATATTATTGAAGAGGGGAAAATAGCAACCTTATGGTCATTAGCGCGGGTGTACCGGGAACTCGGAAACATAAAATCATTGAATATTGTTCTTAAAGAATCCCTTTGGAAAGGATTGACAATTGAAGATTGCAGGAGTAAGTATAGGAACTATCTTGAGCTGGCGTATCATGAGGTGATGGAACAGGCCCAGAAAATAAAGTCCAGGAAATATAGAAACTCTTTTCTTACAAACGTTCATGTAAACAGGGAAGTGATCGCGGCTTGGGAGAAAATGGGGAATTAAACTTGAAAGTACAGCGCACATCAGAAGTGCGTGGCACTTAGCCAAATAAACTAACTTGGGGTGCACTCCGTGATCATCCTTAGTTTCAACAAATTTTATAAGGGGGAGAATAATTCTTTGTCTGGCGTCTAGCAATTTAATGAGAGTACAGCCTATGTTTGAGGTACTAAAAACAATCATTTCCAAAATTGATACCGACTACGCCGATATCCGCTACGAGATCAAAAAGGAAACGGGGATTGTTTTTCATGGGAACGAACTAATTAGCATCAATACTAATTCCATCGATGTCAATATCATCAGGACGCTGAAGAATGTCGGTTTAATCCTCTGTTAGTAAATTAATTTTAACTATCTTAAGTACTTTTAGTACCAAGACTTTATTAGATTGAAGTGCTATTAGAAATGATATTTCATTAGAGGCATTTGTGGCTTCATTCATTTGAATTTTCATAAAGATTATGTAAGATTTTTTGATGCAGTTACTGAGGTTTGTACACAATGGAGGAGAAAGCCCTTTTGTATTACAAATATATTTTTGTGTTTGAAAACGGTCGTGAGGTTCCGTTTGAAGTGAACCTCAATCCTGAAACTCTACAATACATTCCGTCAGGAAATCAGGAAATACCCAGTTGGGCTCGATTTAATCATCTTCCCTGTGAGTTGTGTATTGAATATCATGAAAAGATGGACTATTGTCCCATTGCTGTAAATATTGCTGAGGTGATCGATGCTTTTCAAGATGTATATTCCTACGACACGGTGGATGTAACTGTGGAAACCGTTGACCGTGTCTATTTTAAGGAAAACATCTCCACGCAAAGAGCAGTAAGCTCACTTCTAGGTATTATCATGGTTACTAGTGGGTGTTATGATCTGGATAAATTGAGACCACTGGTAAAATATCATCTTCCTTTTGCTACTATAGATGAGACCATCTTCCGATCTGTCAGCATGTATCTATTGGCGCAATATTTCCGTTACAAAAAAAATTTAAAGCCAGATTGGGAAATGAATGAACTGGTTGAGATATATAAAAGAATTGACTCAATAAATGCTAATCTGTGTAAACGTTTACAGATGGCTTGCGATAAAGATTCCAGTCTTAACGCCGTAGTAGTATTGGATGTATTTGCTAAAATGATACCTATGAGCATTGAAGATACCCTGGTCGATTTTGAGCATCTTTTTTCTATCTACTTGGATGAAGAAAAGGACCAACTGAAACCTGATGAAAGCGGGGACGAACAGTATAAAGATGAATCAAAGTAATGTTCTGCGATTTTCGTCAATATTATTTATCAGTTATTCAGGTTTCCCCCTTTACAATCTATTGGTGATATCTCCTATCACTCTCGTGATCTACAGCATTCTGGGAAGGTAGGTTCGTAAATGGCAGCCTGCTCACCGTGGTAGGTAGCAGAAGCAGGATGCAAAGTACTATTGGGTTGCGCGGAATGGGAGGAAGGATATGGGTAAACTGGCAAGTTCAAGGGTGTATTTATATCGGATTCAAACTCGTCAAAAGGATGACGGGCAACTTTACGATAACGAAAAAGATGCTATTGTTGCTAGAAAGATTGAACATAAGAAAGTAATCCTCAAGATTTAACAAATCGATGGTGATCATCACATTATTGTTTGACCACACACTTTAAATAATAATTGGAACTATTATTTCTTCATTTAAATAAACTTCTCACACTATGGAACGCTCCTATTTATCTGTGATTGAAGAACATTTGGATCAATATAGACAGATGGTTTTCGTCGTCGGACCACGACAAGTGGGTAAGACAACTCTTTGTAGTAGTTTATATAAAGAGCATCATTATTTTGACTGGGATAATCAGGATCATCAGGCACTGACCATAGCTGGACCTAACCAGATTGCCAGTTAAATGGGACTTGATCGTTTTTCAGAAAAACCTGCAATTGTTGTATTTGATGAAATTCATAAATATTCAAAATGGAAAATTTTTCTTAAGGGTCTGTTAGATGTATTTAGTCCAAGTTTAATTATTTTAACGGGAAGTTCAAGGCTGGATATTTTTCAACGGGGAGGTGATAGTCTAATGGAACGTTATTTCATTTATCACCTACATCCTCTTTCGGTTCGTGAAATTGTACGACCGTTTCTCAAGGATTGTGAGATACAATAACCGCAACAGAACATTCCTGAATCGTTTCGTTCTCTCTTTTTGTACGGTGGCTTTCCTGAGCCATTTAATAAGAACAACTTGCGCTTTTACAATCGTAGGAAACATTTGAGGAAGCAATTGTTATTCCGGGAAGATTTACGTGATGTAACCTGAGTTCAAGCAATTCCTCAAATTGAACTACTTGCAGATATTCTTCTACACCAAGCGGGTCAATTGATCAATTACTCAACGCTGGTAAAAAATGAGAGTATCTGTTGACACCATCCGCTGCTGGATTAAAAATCCTCGAATCGATGTACTATTCATTCACCATTCAACCGAGGACAACGAATATACCGCAATCACTCCTGAAGCAACCTAAAATTTACCTGTGGGACTGGTCAACAGTTTTAAATGGCTATGTTCTAAGGATAAACTGATTTGCATATTGTTTACACCACCCTGTTGAAATCCGACGGAGTTCATGTTTACCGTGTTCAGTGCCTTTATAGACATACAATCTCCCGACATGAAGTACGGGACTGTAAGCCTACGGGATTTTTTATTCATATTTAAACTCTTCGCATTGCCGTATTATCTCTCATAATTAGTGAATGTGTTATTCGTGAATTTATTTCTACGCTGAATTATCTTGAATAATTGATTGGACTCAACCAATTTTCCGTTCTGATGAATTCCTCACCTTTTACATCTCGTACCTCCAGCCGACTGATTTTCATGCTGATTCTCACCATGATCATCAATGATTCCCTTGCTGAAGGTGTGGAAAAGAAGAAAGACTCCCGTTTCCATTTTTTTCAATCCTTTATTTCTGCAGTCAAGAATGGGGATAACCGTTTATTTGAAGCCATCGTGCGACCAATGGAGTTTCGACATCCCATCGTTAGCATACCTGCGGAAGGGAGGTATGGCATTGGCTTTTATGGTTGGAAGAATTATAATCCGTACAACTTTGATCCTAATCTCATTACCTATGTGGATACTACTGAGGATATATTCCAGAATATTGCTCTATCCGGGAGAATAGGTTCTTCAATGGAATTCGATGCTGTACAATCTAATCTCTCTTATCTTTTCTTCAAAAAAAGTTATCTGGATGTGTTAGCTGGAATAGGGGTACGTCGCTCAGCAGTGTTCAATATTCCCTCTGTTGAATTGTCCAAGAGTATGGTTCTTAGTGGCCCCCCAGATGTACCCAGTTCCTGGACAGAAGGAAAAGTATTTACCCCTACTTTTCTGGAAGGGAATCTTTCTACGACGGTAATCATGCAATGGCATCCCAAATGGTTTGTTCAATTTCGCTATGGTTATGGGTTGGGTAAGGTTCAATTTTACCGGAGTGATAGCCTCGAACCGTTCCCATCAGGAAGAGGGGCAACGGCTATGTATGGGGTGGGAATTAAATTTATTCGGGAGTCTGATACTGCAGCCCGGTATGCCTGGGGTTTTGAATTACGCCACTACTATGCCAAAGTGGACAATATTAATGACCCACAAGGGATCACACCCATTACAGGTATGCAGCTTCCTCAGGTGGGAATCTACTTCAGTTTTGGTGCCTTTTACGGCGGAAGTAAGACGGTGGGAGATGAGGCCAAGGAGTACTATTTAAATGACGATTATGTAACAGCTAAAAGGAAGTTCAACCAGTTTATTAATCAACATCCTGGACATGCCCGTGTCCGCCGAGCGAAAAAGTTGATTGAAATTTGTGATGCTCGTATTCCCCAGCAGCTTTACTCCGAAGGAAAGAGATTGGAAGCCAGGGATTTACTGGCGGAAGCTCTTGGTAAATATATAGAAGCCGAGCGAACGGCGGTAGAACCATTGAAGAAAAAGCTGCAAATGAAGATCGAGATGATTGCGGGCTTCTACATCGAAATTGCCGATAGCTTATTCCTTTTGGGTCGAGACGACGATGCACTTAATTATGGGCGACGTGCTGCGTCTATCTCCCTACGTGGAGAGGATTTCTTACGACAGTTAGAAGCTCGAATCATCATGCGTCAGGGAGAAGAACTTGCCTCCCATGGTGTCTACTCCCTGGCACTGGAAAAGTACTCTAAAGCCTTGAGTATGGCTCCAGAATTTCGGAATGAGATCCGTGGTCTGGAGTTGCAGACGGCGGTGGGTATGCTGGCTGATGTAAATCAGGCTCAGGATGAAGCGGGGTTGCGATTGGCAGTTCTCTCTCTCTACCGAGCCCAGGAGATTCTGGGAAAGAAGGATGAAGAAATGGAAAATATCCGCTCTCAACTGGAAGCCCAGTTACTGAGATTGGATGCCCTTAAAGTTAATCAGTTGAAGGAATCCTATGCCAACGAGGCTCGTGTGCAGATTGCTTTGCGCCACCTGCCGAAAGTTGAATTGGGGATGTTGGTTTCTGAGGTGAGCGATATTTTAGGCGAGCCGGAAGAGATCATTGAAAAAGTGGATGAGAAGGGACGGAATTATCAACTATGGATTTACCATTTTCCTGAACGGGGAGAAGCCTATTTTTCTTTCGAAGATTTTGTACTTTTCAAGATTGAAGAGAAGTAATATAGTTTATGGTTAAGATAGGGTAGAAATCCTCTCTATTTACAAAAGAGTTGACTACAAACTATTCACATTAGATGAGCATTATTGATTGCCCAGACGCACTCTTTGAACACTACGCGAATAATTCCCGCAGCAGGGACCGCCACCAACATCCCGACAGCTCCCATTACATTGGCACCCACCAGTAGCGCAATGATAACCAACATGGGGTGCATCCCCACCTTTTCACCCACTACTTTAGGTGTTACCAGGTTATTATCAATCTGCTGTACAATAATGAACATCAGGATGATGTCAAGAATAAAGAAGGGTGATGGAATAGGGATGAAATTGAAAAGGGTATGTGAGATAGCTGTTTCATTTTGAAGGTTGTCCATAACTGCCACCAGGATTGCGGGAACCATCCCGGCAAAAGGTCCTACCATGGGAATCAGGTTAGCTATTCCAGCTATGATACCGATAAAAATAATGAGAGACAGATTGGCATTAAACAAAGTGTTTAACAACCAAAGTCCCAAAATAGACAATATAGCTACACTGGTAGCTGCGAGGAGTTGACCTTGAAGATAACCACTCACATGCTTTTCAATATTACGTACCAGACGGAGTCCCATTTCGAAATAACGATTGGGGACAAAAGTCATCATGGTTCTCTTGAAGCGATGGTATTCATATAACATGATGATCGTAAAAATTAAAAGCATTGCTGAAAAGAAAATCAACTTTGCCAGGCTGGAAGTTAGTTGTCCTAAACTGCTGAGAACAGTATCCACGAAACTGCCGATCTTATCGGCACTCTGAGACACGTCGGTACTGCTTTCCAGAATATTTTGGGCAAAACCAGGTAGCTTTTCAACCACTGAAGATCGGAGATCTTCAATCGCTTGAACTAAACCTTCTTTATCAAACTGCTCATAACTGGTGATAGCTTCTTGGGAAAGCTGCACCCCGAAACTACCTAAAAAGAGTCCCATCCCCCCCAGAAGCATGACCACCGTAATTAGGACGGCTAATGCTCGGCTTTTTATCTTGCCTTCCAACCAATCTACGAACGGTAATAGAACTGTGGTGAAAAGAAAGGCCAAAACTAAAAGCAGTAGTACATTTGAGATGTAGGGCCAGATGAGATAAAGACAGAAGAGTCCTACGATTAGCAGGGTTAAATGATAAAATTTCAGCAGAGTATCCTTGTGATCGATTTCCACTATATTAGTCAGGAGCTGGCCTCAGCTAGGAGCTCATTGGTCTTGCGCAGACGTTCCCCAATAACTCCAGCCAGATTCAGAATGATTTTGACGGCCAGGTCCGGTTTACGCTTGATGAGGGTTTCGAGATCAGGACGGAAAAACCCCAAAAGCTCAGAGTGATCTCTGGCTATCGCATGAGCGGATCTAGGTTCTTTATCCAGTAAAGAAAGATCACCAAAAAAATCTCCTTCTTCCAGTATGGCCAAGGAATTTTCGTTTTGGTCCAGGATTTCAATGTTACCTTTGAGAATAATGTACATACCCTCACCAGGTGCATTTCTGCGGAAGACATATTCATCGGGTTGATAGCTGCGATGGTGAACCAGTCGTTTTACCTGTTCCAGCTCATAGTTATTAAGATTTTCGAAAACAGGGACGTGTTTTAATGCCAGGGCTTCACGGCTCTGTGTTCGGGATTTTCCACTAAAAATATTAGACCAGATCGTATTTTCCACAGTGTTATCCTCCCTCGGAAACGGTGAGTGAGAAAAATAGTGAGAGAGTTCAGAATTATCAAGATAATTAGCCTGTATTAAATAAATGATGGGTCAACAGTTGAGCATGAAAAGCAGTAGAGGGAAAAGCTATGACTGCAAGTACATTATTTCTTAGTTATGATTAGTACTACTAACTTCGATAGATTACTTAACAATGAATGGCTTCCGACATCAGAAAATCTTCATAAAATTCTTCAGCATGAAAGATAACTCAGACAATACTATGAAAACGATTGCCACTGACAACTTCTTCCACCTATTTTCCCGTCGTGAAAACTGTTGGAATAATACTTCTTGTTCTATGTGTATTGATGGCACCGGGGACAACGTACGCTCAAGCGGAGGATATCGATGAAGATATCAAGTTTCACTCCAGAGAGCTGGATAAACTCCGGCAGGAGATTGAAGACTTTCACAATCGCATCAAGAGTACTGCTGACCAGGAAAAAAGTGCTGTCAGAAAAATACAGGAGTTAGACGAGGAGATTGCACTGGTGCGAAACCTCTTATACCGCTTGCGGAAAGAAAAAAAGTCAAAAGTTAAAGCCATAGCCAAAGCTGAAGCTCTTATTATTGAAAAAGAGAAAGAATTTGATGCCCTTCGAGATCGCTATTCCCGCAGGGTGGTGGATACCTACAAAACCGGTAGGCCTACTGAATTAGAGATGATCGTCAACCGTCAAAGCTGGCAAGATCGTGTCTATCGGGAAGAGTATCTCCAGGTTATATCACAATATGACCGTGAACTGGCTTCCCAAATGAAGAACACTATTATTGAAATAAATAGTGAGAAAAACTCTCTGGAAAGGGCTCTGATTGATATTAAGCGGATTGATGCCGAGAAGACCGCCCAGAAAGCGTGGCTGGAGAAAAAGAGAAATATGCGCAATCGGGAACTCGTTAATCTCAAAAGGAGCAAAAAGGAGCTATATCAAGAATTAGAAGACCGCCAGGAAGCAGCCCGGCAGATGGAAGCAATAATCGCCCGGCTCGAAAGGGAGAAAGAGGAACGCATGAAGGAGCTGGAGCGGCGGCGACGTGAAGATGCCCTCCTGGCAGCGGGTGAATTCTCGGCCATGAAAGGATCTCTTCCCTGGCCAGTAGAAGGATCAATTGTATCTCGTTTTGGAAGTCATAAAAATCCAAAATTAAAGACTGTCACAGAAAATACAGGTGTGGATATTGGAACTAAAGTGGGCAGTGAAGTGCACGCAGTGTTCAGTGGTATAGTCACAACAGTGACCTATATTAGAGGATATGGTAACACCGTCATTATTGATCATGGCAGCGGGTTCTACACGGTATATACTCATGTGGAAGATGTAGAAGTGGTAGAAAATGCTTATGTAAGTGCCAGGCAAGTTATTGCCCATGTAAGTTCTCCTGATATAGGTAGTCCCAAGCTGCATTTTGAGATATGGGGTAACCGTAAGAAACTCAATCCAGAACATTGGTTGGGCAAAGGATGATACAAGACAAGCTGATCGGACAGGAGAAAATTTGGGAGCGTTTACTAGCGGCCTATGAGAGTAACCATATAGCAGGTGCTTATCTTTTTCATGGGTCTGCAGGAGTAGGGAAAGAGGGTATGGCAATTCGCTTTGCAGCGCTTCTAAATTGTACAGCTGATGGATACTATCCCTGTGGAAATTGTTCGTCGTGTGTCAAGTTTAATTCCCTTCAACACCCCAATTTGACCCTTATATATCCATTACCAAAAGATAAGGAAATAAATAAAGGTGATTCGCCGTTAAAGGCTTTGAAAGACGAAACTATTGCTGCAGTAGTGGAACAAATTAAACTAAAATCCAACGATCCCTATATTAAAGTCAGGTTGCCACGATCCAACACCATTTTAATCAATTCCATTAGGGAAGTACGGGAAAAAATATATTTGAAAGCCATCGAAGTCGGTAGAAAAGTAGTACTTATTTTTGATGCAGATTTATTGATGACGGGAGAGGGCTCATCGGCTAATGCACTGCTGAAAATTCTGGAGGAACCCCCCCCTGATTCTACTTTTATCTTAACGACTGATTATCCTGAACGGCTGGTGGAAACTATAAGTTCACGGTGCCAGCAAGTCTTTTTCCCCCCAGTGCCCGTTGCAGTGATCGAGGACTACCTGCGCAGTTCAACTGGTAAGCCGGCTGAAGAAGCACGATTAATTGCTCATCTTGCCCAGGGAAATGTTCGAATGGCTAAGCACTTGTTAAATGAAGATCTGTCAGAAGTTCAGGATTTATTAGAATCTCTGGTAGTGTGGATGACTGACCGAACAGAAAAAAGCTGGAGATCATTTACCCATCATGCTGCAGAAACTTTTTGGACCAATCCCCAGGAGTTGAATTTCCATTTTCAATTATTAAGCTATTGGTTCCGGGATGCTCAGCTTATTAAGAAGATGAATGGCAATGCAGTTATTATCTTAGAAGGGATGGAGGAGCGATTGCGGAAATTTGTGGCCCAATACCCCCGGGGAGATTTTGCAAGAATTGTTCAGGTTCTTGAAACCTGTTTTGGTGCGCTGGCCCGTAACTATAATCTGAATTTGGTAATCACAAACCTACTATTTGATATTCAGGATAGTCTGCAGGGAACAGCAAAGTAGCGAGATATGAGCAAATTTTACATAACCACCCCCATTTACTACGTAAACGACGAGCCTCATATCGGGCATTCCTATACGACCATACTGGCAGATGTATTGGCTCGCTACCACCGTGAGGAGGGAGACGAAGTATTCTTTCTCACTGGTACAGATGAGCACGGACAGAAAGTTTTTCAGGCAGCTACTGAGCGAGGTATTGAACCTAAAAAACATTGTGATGAAATGGTCCTTCGTTTCCGGGATCTGTGGCAGAAACTCCACATTGAATACGACTATTTCATACGGACAACCGATGATGATCATAAGGCAGTAGTCAGGGAAATCCTGCAACGGATTTATAACAATGATGAAATCTATTTCGATGAATATACAGGTCTTTACTGTTTGGGCTGTGAACGATTTTATACAGAGAAAGAATTAGAAGGTGGAAAATGTCCCCAACATCAAAAGCCCCTCAAGGAAATAAAGGAAAAGAATTATTTCTTCCGTATGGGTAAATATCAGCAACGATTGATAGATTACATTCATGATCATCCTGAATTCATACAACCCAAAGTGCGTAAGAATGAAGTTCTTGGTTTTTTACGTCAACCATTGGGTGACCTCTGTATTTCACGGCCGAAAACCCGCCTCTCCTGGGGAATAGAGTTACCATTTGATGCTGATTATGTTACCTATGTCTGGTTTGATGCCCTGCTAAACTATGTGAGCGCTATTGGTTCCACAGTTAACGAAAACGAGTTCAAAAGGTGGTGGCCGGCAGATTACCATCTCATTGGTAAGGATATACTCACTACTCATTGTGTTTACTGGCCGACCATGCTTTTTGCCGCCGGGATTCCACAACCCAGGACGATCTTTGCTCACGGTTGGTGGTTAAGTGAAGAGTATAAAATGTCTAAATCATTGGGGAATGTCGTGAAACCACTTGAGTTGATCGACAGGTATGGGGTAGATCCTCTACGTTACTTCCTCATGCGTGATATGGTTTTAGGTCAGGACAGTAATTTCTCCCTGGAAGGATTCGTTCGTCGCTATAATAGTGACTTGGCTAATGATCTGGGGAATCTAGTGGGAAGAATCTCTACTCTGGTGCGTCATCATTTTGCAGGTAAAGTTCCCGAGTTAGTAGGGAAAACAGAGGAAGAGTTGCGGCTTGTGGAAGCCGGAAACTCTCTAGCAGATAAAGCAATAAATCTGATACACCAGATGAGGATGAATGAAGCTGTGGAAACTGTGATGCAGTATATCCGTTCTATTAACCGTTACATGGAGAAAAAGATGCCGTGGAAACTGGTTAAATCTGACCTGAAAACCGCTGGTTCAGTTCTCTATCACGCTGCCGAATCCTTGCGGATAGCGTTGCAACTGCTCCACCCCATTATGCCACTGAGGACAGCGAAAGTATTAGGGATGATTGGTGCGAATGTAAGAGAATTAAAATCATCCTGGGGACAACTCCAACCGGGTAGTGATCTGGGACCTTTTGAAGTCCCTTTTCCCAGAATTGAATTAAATCAAGAAACAGAATTAGCTGAGGAGGAAAATATGACTGTTGATCTGATCTCTATTGAAGATTTTACTAAAGTGGATCTAAAAACGGCTGAAATACTGGATGCTGAAAAAGTGGAAGGGACGGATAAACTATTAAAGCTTCAGATTAAAGTGGGGGAAGAAAATCGTCAGATTGTCGCAGGCATCGCTGAATATTACAGTCCGGTTGAGTTGGTGGGGAAAAAGATTATCGTAGTGGCTAACTTAAAACCAGCAGTTATCCGAGGAGTGGAATCCAAGGGGATGCTTTTAGCAGTCAGGACTTCGGATTCAGTGGTATTACTTACACCTGATGATACCGGAGTACCCAGTGGATTGAAAATCTCGTGATTCTTAAATACAATCGACTGTATTCTGGGAATCAAGGTGGCTCTAGCCCAATGCTCTCTAGTCGAAAATAATCTATAGTATTTTGTTCATCGACACACATGCTCACCTTTACTATGTTGACTTAAAAAATCAACTTGATGATGTAATTCGCCGTGCTGCTGAAGCTGATGTGGTACAAATTATCTGTGTAGGTACTGATCTTGAATCATCAAGGGAATCCATCGCTATTGCTGAAAAGTATTCCAATGTTTTTGCAACAGTTGGAGTTCATCCCCATGATGCTAACGATGCGTCCTCGGATTTCATCGAGGAAATCCGGGAATTAGCTAAGCACACTAAGGTAGTAGCAATCGGTGAAATGGGCCTCGACTTCTACCGGAATCTCTCACCCCCGGAAATGCAGAGAACTGTTTTTCGGCAGCAGCTCGAACTGGCTGAAGAATTGGAACTTCCGGCTGTGATTCACAATCGTGAAGCCCACGAAGCGTTATTGACAATTTTAGAAGAAATCATGCCTAGGCGTGGTGTGGTCCACTGTTTCTCCAGTGATGTGGAAACAGCGAAAGAGATACTTAATTTGGGATTGAAGATCTCCTTCACAGGGACGATAACATTCGTGAAGAACAATAGTGATTCAGTCTTGAAGTACATTAATTTGGATGATTTTATGCTTGAGACAGATTGCCCATTTCTTGCGCCGGTTCCAAATCGAGGGAAATTAAACGAGCCGGCTAATATCATGCATATCGCTCGGCGTGTAGCAGAGATAAAAGGTGTCTCTATTAAAGAAGTAGCCGAGAATACCTCCCGAAACGCACAAACGTTTTTCTCTCTCCCCA
>JBHHUM010000067.1:0-11770 GCA_046861645.1 Fidelibacterota bacterium
TTCACTTATGAAACTTAACTAATTTTCTCAGTCAAACACAGGTTAATAGTAGCCCAATCTAATTACTAAATAAAAAGCTGAATATCAGCATCTACAGCAAACTCAAGGAAAGTGGCCGCCCCACCTATATCGACACTATCGATAAAATCATCCTTATTAAAACCAAAAACATCCATCGTCATTTGGCAACCGATGAATTTTACTCCAAACTCTATGCAGGTATCTCGTAATTCTTCTATGGTAGCGACCCCCTTCCTCTTAAAAGTTTTCTTCATAAGTGATGTTGCTAATGTCTCAAACCCCGGTACATTCCCCTTGATAAAATTGGGTACTATCCAATCAACATTATGAAAACGTCTTGATCCAAAAAGGGCTTTCATGGGCATAGCTGGATTCGCGTGTGGGGCAACCTTGGCTCCAATTTTCTTTTTTAACAGTGTTAACCCATAAAACGTAAAGAAAATGGTTACTTCCATATCAAGTGCAGCAGCAGTAGATGCCAGGATAAAGGGTGGATAAGCCCAGTCCAAAGTCCCCCTGGAAACAATCAGCGCCATCTTTTTCGTTTTATCTTTTGAATGACTCATGAGGTTTCTACCCTTCCTTTAGAGTGTTATCAATTTATGCTTTGCGAATGTAAAATATATATTCTTCATCTTTTACTACTTCGTCAAGAAGTTCATGTCCTGTTCGTGAAGTAAACGCTCGGATATCATTTACAGAACCTGGATCTGTAGCAACCATTTTTAATATTTCGGAACTGTTCATGTTATCTATGGTCTTTTTAGTTTTCAGAACTGGTAGAGGACAGTTCAGTCCTTTACAATCCAGATAGTGATCTACCTGATATTCACTCATTCTTACCCTCCCTGTAAATTACCCGGCGACTTCATTTTGAAACACCAGTTTTATTTTCATATTTAAATATGCAATTAAATTACTTGCAAACAATAAAATAGGAAAAGGTTAATCCTGCTTTTGTGGTTTTACTAAAGATGTTCTGTTGCTACTTCTGTAATGTAAATTTTTCATTGGTGTAGGTAAATAAACGATCTAACCCATCAATTCACAATGTATTACAGTTATAGTGAATAGACTTTTTAACTTTCAGTATGAACCAAAAAGAACTTTTGCCTGCTTCAGCATATATTTTAGTTGGTGGTAAAAGCCGACGCTTTGGTTCACCTAAATGGAAGTCAAAGCTGGGAGGAATCACCTTATTAGAAAGATCCTTGAATCTTTGTACTTCACTATTCAATATGACGAAAATCGTGGGTAAATCTGTAGAGGAATTAGATGGAAAACCCGTAATTCAAGATATCATTAAAGTACAAGCTCCTTTGGTAGGAGTATACACAGCCTTAAAACAGACTTCTCACCAGTGGAATTACATCATTTCCTGTGATCTGCCTCTCGTAACAGAAGAAATAATATTAAAATTATGGGAAATTATTTCAGATAATTTTGATGTAGTCCTCCCATGTACTGATAATGGATTAGAACCAACATGTGGTTTCTATTCCCAATCTGCTCTTCCAGAATGTGAAAAAATGATATGGAAAGGAGATTATTCGCTACATCATTTCATAGGTTCATTAAATCACAAAGTGGTTGATTTCTCCCCTAAAACCAGTTTATTTCTTAACATAAACACTAAGGAGGATCTTAAGAAAGCAGCAAAACAAATATTAATACGAGAACCATAATAGTTTAATGCATGACTGATCAACTCCTCTAAGTACACCCCGCTATAGTATCTTCTGCTAGCATATCAACCACTCTTGTCATTTCACCTGTTTCTTTATAGCATTTTAGTTGCCTATCAGCACTGGTACCTTCATCTAAGATGGTTCGTAAATACTCAACTTCATTTCTTGAACCCAATATATCCAAAACATCGTCAATAAAATCCAGAAGTTCTTCCATAAGTTCAGTGACTGGTAATTCCACACCTTTCCCAAAATCTATCAATTTCCCATGGATTCCATCTTTCATGGCTCGCCATTTATTTTCAGTGATAAATCCAGCACGATAGGGACGCCAGGTAAGATTTTTCTGTCTTAACTGAATCAGCTTTGCTACCAGGGCTTGGATTAGCGCAGCTATAGTAGTGACTTCTTCTATCTTTGTAGTGCAATCACAAATGCGAAATTCCAAGGTTGGAAATTTGGGATGAGGACGAATATCCCACCAGATTTTTGTCGGTTCATCAATACAACCTGCTTTTATCAATGTATCAACATAACGATCATAGTCGGAAGCAGAATCAAAAAATTCAGGTGTACCCGTTCTGGGAAGGTCCTCAAATACTATACTCCGATAAGATTTGAAACCTGTATCCTCTCCACGCCAGAAAGGTGACGATGTAGAGAGGGTAAGGATATGGGGCATGAAATACCGCATCTGGTTCATAATATCAATCCTCAAATCGCGATTCTTTATACCGATATGCACATGCATGCCGAAAATAAGAAGACGTTTAGCTACAATCTGCATGGAATCAATGAAACCGTGGTAGCGGTCTTTATCAGTGACAACCTGATCCTTCCAACTGGAGAAAGGATGGGTACCCGCAGCCAAAATAGAGCGGTTGTTTTCATTTGCTAAGTTGCAGATCATACTTCGTAATCTCCGAACCTCAGCTGCAACGTCTTGCACATTATTACACACTTTGCTGCCTACTTCTACTTGTGATTGCAGTAACTCTGGCTGCAATTGATCTCTAAATAAAATAGCACTTTGATCAAGGAATTCCCTGATAAAAGAGGTCAGTTCTCTGGTCTTCGGATCAATGATCTGGTACTCTTCTTCAATCCCGATAGTAAGTTTTTCTAACTCATTCATCAGACATCCAATTTATCAATCCGGCGCAGATGTCGTCCCCCATTAAAGGACACTGAGAGCCAAATATCAACAGCCTGAATAGCTTCATCAGTAGAAAGAAACCGAGCCCCTAAAGAAAGCACATTGGCATCATTATGTCCTCGAGAAAGTCGAACAATCTCCTCTGGACCTCCATAGAAAACAGCAGCACGAACACCCTTTATCCTATTCGCACACATTGCTTCACCCTGACCAGATCCTCCTATAATGATTCCCCGACTGACAGTATCCTTGGCCACTGCTTCGGCAACGGGTCGTATAAAATCAGGATAATCATCGTCACTATCGAACCAATGGGCTCCAAAATCCTCGACTACAAAATTGGAAGACTTAAGATGACCCTTTATAGCTTCTTTCAATTCGAAACCAGCATGGTCAGCTCCAAGAAAAATATGGATAATTTGATCTTCCATTACTGGAGTTTCATTGGATCATTTTGAATTGTCTTATGGTTTTCACTGGATCAACGGTCTTAAATATAGCCGAACCAGCAACCAGAATATCGGCACCAGCAGCTAATATTTCAGCTGCATTGTCTAATTTAACACCACCATCTACCGATAACTGTCCATCACTACTTCCCTCTGCTTGCAATAATCGACGTAATGATGAAATTCTTTCCAGAGATTTCGGGAGAAATCCCTGCCCCCCAAATCCCGGCTCTACCGACATTGCCAGGATCAAGTCCACTTCTGATAAATAAGGTTTAATTAAGGACAAAGACGAACGGGGACGAAGGGTAATCCCCGGTTTGGCTCCTGCGTTACGTATCATCTTCAATGTCTTTTGCAAATCTCCAGATGATTCAGCATGAATAGTGATAAAATCTGCTCCAGCATCCACAAATTGAGAAATATATTCCTGTGGATACTCTATCATTAAATGTACATCCAACGGTAGAGACGTTTGCTTACGGAGGTCCTTTACTACTTGAGGCCCGATTGTAAGATTAGGTACAAAATGGCCATCCATCACATCCACATGAACTTGATCTGCTCCCCCCTGCTCACATTGCTCCAGAACCAGGGCAAGATTGGAAAAGTCTGCGGAGAGGATAGAAGGGGCAACTTTAGCCATTAATCTCTCATCAGAAGGGCCAAAATAGTGGAATAAAAATGGAAGCTATCATCCAGAAGATCAATGTCAGAGGAGTACCAGCCTTAATAAAATCGTTAAATTTATAGCGACCGGGGCCATATACCATCAGATTGGTCTGATATCCCATAGGGGTCATGAAAGAAGTAGAGGTACCAAAACAGATGGCAAACACAAAAGGACGTGCACTTACCCCCAGTAGTTCTGCAATAGCCAAGGCAATAGGGACTAATACAATCGCAGCAGCATTGTTGGAAATGAACGAAGTCAAGAGGGTAGATACCAAAAAAATCATAGAAAGAGAAACATAAGGTGTAACATCATTCCGAAAAACCAACCCTAAATCAGCAATTCCCTTGGCAATAATACTAGCAGTACCCGTCGATTCTACAGCCGCACCAACAGGGATAAACGCAGCGACTAAAATGATGACTGACCAATTAATCGAGCTGTACACTTCCTGAATAGAGATGCTTTTCAACAAAAGAAGGATAATCAATCCCACTAGTGCTGCCGGGAGAATGTTGACTATTCCAGAAGCTGAGATCAACATAACCAGAGGAATAACAGCAATGGCCAACCACCAGAACTGTACCTTATGTAATTTTACACTATGTTCCTGAAGGATAGCTAAATCACGGGAAGTGCCCAAACTCTCCAATCGTGATTTGGGTACAAATATGAGCAACGTATCAGCAAAATGTAGTACGATATGAGCAATCTTCTCACGAAGAACACGTCCCTCTCTCCGAATAGCAAGGACAAATGCCCCGAAGGTATTACGAAAATCCGCTTCTTTCAGACTTTTTCCTATAAGAGCAGATTCCTGGGTTACCAATCCCTCCACTACAACACTATCTGCCCCAGTCAGCTCAGACTGATTCATCTTAAGATCAGTCAACAGAAGTACCTTCTCCTCTTCACGGAAACGAACAAAATTTTCAAGAGATCCTCGGGCAAGAAGTAAATCACCTGCTTTCAGTTTCAAATTTCGAATATTAGCGTCATTACGAACATCTCCCCGGATAACGGCTAACACAGTAATATCGTACTTTGCGCTGACACCTCTTTCAAAACAGGTATTATCCACAAGAGGTGAACCAGAGGGAATACGAAACTCGGTTAAATAGGGAGCTAACTGGTAATTCCTAGTTAGTGAAGACACTCCTGCTCGTGAGGGAAGAATTTTGGGTACGACCAGTAGATTATAAATAGTTCCCACCAATAGAAAGATGATTCCTATTGCAGCAAATTCAAACATCCCTAATGGATCTTTATCAAATTCACTGTGCCCCACTACCATGGAAGCCACCAACAAATTAGTGGATGTCCCAATGAGAGTCAGGGTACCACCATAGATGGCAGCATAGGATAGTGGGATGAGTATTTTTGAAGGTGAAATTTGAAACTTTTGACTGAGTTGTATCGCTACTGGAATAAGAATAGCTACAGCCGCAGTGTTATTGATAAGTGCTGAAATTATACTGGCAGCAATCAGAAAAGCTCCACTAGCCAGCCATTTACTCTCCCGACTAATACTACTTAACCGCTCCACCATCACTTCCGGAAAACCGGTCTTTACCAGTCCATGGCTCAAAGCAAACATGATAGCCACAGTTAAAACAGCTTTATTGGAAAATCCAGAAACCGCAGTATCGATATTCACAAACCCGAATATCAGCAGAACTGTAAGAAGTGTTAAAGCTGTAACATCCATGGGAAAAACCTCCTTCACGAAAAGGATCATGGCTACAGCAATAATTAACAAGAAAGGAATATCAGGAGTCATAGGTTACCAGTATCAACTCTTCTCCATTTCCTTATGAAGGAAAAGCCAGATGAAATAATACCCGTTGGTAGGCAGTAACACAACTAGTTTAATCAGTGACATCCTCTTCCTCATCAGGAAATTCAGTGACCTCTCCTGGTTTCTTCTCCCAGAGCTGGTGTGAAACAAACAGCTCCACCACATCCGGATCAAACTCACCATATTTGGCTCCTGACCGTAGAATTTCACACGATTTATCTGCGGGGATGGGAGGTTTATAAGGTCTGTCCTGAGCTGTAAGAGCATCCCATACATCGGCGATGCACATAATTCTTGCCGGAAGCGGAATCATATCCCCGGCAATCCCATCAGGGTAACCTTTGCCATCAATGTGTTCATGATGGGAAGCGGCAAAATAAGGTACATCCTTCAATCGGTCCGGGAATGGAAGTTTTCTCAAGAGTTTCCTGGTGTGAATCACATGAGCTTGAATCTGACTACGTTCTTCGTCAGTAAGGTTGCCTTTTACCACAGAGAAATTATCATATTCTTCCTCCGTAAGATATAAATGCTCATGTCCTTCGGCATCGACAAATTTCTTCTTAGCAATAGCATCCAAAATCTCTTTCTTTTCTGGTGCCAGGAATCCTGGTTTATTTACCCACTGGATAAAATCATAATCTTGCTGCCAATCTTCCAGCTCTTTTTTCAACACTTTATCTTGATAATCCTCCGGTTTACCCTTTGTTAGATTTCTAAGCTTTGCCCTGAACAGAATGAGTTCCCTTATCCTTTGGAATCGGTCAAGTACAACTTGAAATTTAGCACCGTCGAGCTTATTCTGTTTCTCAAGAACATGTTCAGGTACGCCTATCTTCCCCACATCATGGAGCAACCCTGCTATCCAGACTTCTTCCAGTTCCTCTTCATCAAAATGTACATCAGCAAAGGGACCGGTTGTCTGGTAGTTTATATCTTCAGCAATGCGGCGGGTCAGTTTGGCAACCCGGCTGGAGTGACCTGCGGTATGAGGGCTTCGAGCATCAATAGCTTTTACAGTGTAGTTTACTAGTGCTTTGAACAGATGCTCAATGTCATAAATAAGTTGAGCGTTATTTATAGCAACAGCGGCTTGACTAGCTAGAGATCGTATTAGAGTTTCGTATTTTTCATCAAACGGAATCCGCTCCCCATCGGATGATATTGAGTTAATCAACTGCAGTACACCGATGATTTTATCCGTATGATCCCGCATTGGAATAACCATCATGGACTGTGTACGGTAACCAGTGATTTCGTCATATTTCTTCGGTCCGGAAAAGTCGAACCCTTCCGCCTCGTAGACATCGGGAATATTCACAATCTCTCCTGAGATGGCTACATGAGCGGAAACATTGGAATGATTTTCTTCCCCATCCACTTCCAGGGGCACAGGTGGAAGATCTATTTTATTTCCGGTAGTACCACCTGCAGCGAATCCAGTGGACTCTGTTTGCATGATTTCAAATTTTAGCACTTTCATTTTATCTATAACTCGGTAGAGCGTTCCGGCATCACAATGGGTAAATGACCTGGCCTCAGTTACTATCATTTCTAAAAGCCGATCTAAATTTTTCTCGCTACTGAGAGCGATTCCCAGTTGGTTTAACCGTTCCATATCGGCAGCAACAGAAATTCCCGCTTTTCTTTTCGTCATGATTCCCTTACCTGTAATGAATCCTTTGTTATAATCTCATTAACGTCAGCCCTATCGGTCTGCTTCCTATTACTCATTGGTGAAAATATAGAGGAACGACTGCGGAGAATCAAACGAAATCGTTGTCTGAAGCTAAGTTCGAATCGAAAAATCTCTCAACAACACTTAACATCATGAATATCACATGTTATGGAGAACATCATTCATCTTACGCGACACGAGTGTAGCGGAGTAAAGTCAACACCCACCACTGCAAGACAGTCCCAGAGAATACCATAACTATCGAATCGAAAAACAAAATAAAGAAAATGACAGGAAGATTCCCTGATTATTCAGACACTCTCATCAAGGGGGTTTTATAAGAATAAGCTTGTTTAATCTGGAGTAATAGAGCAGATAACAATGTTTTTTGAGGAGTAGGACTTCCCCCGAAAATGACCTATAGAATCTTGTAACATACGATATTAATAAAGATACGGAAATATACAAGTGTCGGTATACTATTTTTAATAAAAAACTGGGGAACTTTTTGCAATTAAAAAATCTCTATATTGCGAGGGGGTAAACCCCCCTGCCTGACTGTGTCAAGCAGGCAGGCACGCGTAATCCCCGATACGTTCGTACCTCACTACGGGACAGGCGAAGAAACTCCCATAAATGGGAGTATCATTTCACAGGTAGATCGACCTGATATTTCGGGGGAACTTCAGTTTTTGAGGAGTTCTTGACATCTGAAAGACTGGGAAGTAAATTGAGTCAAAAGGTGTGGACAAGGCAGCTATTACCGGTAATAACGGGTAACATTCAATATTGGAGTATTATCAGGTAAAATTGCCGGATAGCAAGCTAATGTGAAGTAATACTGCTTCAGGAGAGTGGAAATGAAAAGACTGTTCCTAATCGTGATGCTTTTGGTAATTGTAGTATTATCACAGAACAATGTACAAACAGAAAAATGGGGACCCTTCAAATTCTTTATTGGAAAATGGGAAGGTAAAGGAATTGGTAAATTTGGTGATTCAAATGTAACACGTGAATATGAATATTTTATGGGGAGAACATACATAATTGGTAAGAATAGATCCATATATGAGGAACAAGAAAGAAACCCACAGGGAGAAATTCACGATAATTGGGACATATTCAGTTATGATAAAGCTCGAGCGAAGTACGTATTACGACAGTTTCATGCCGAAGATATAATCAACACCTATATTTTAGATTCTCTTAAGGCAATAAATGGTATTTATGAATTTGAAAGCGAGGCTATAGAAAATTTTGGTGTGGGGTGGAAAGCAAAAGAAGTATATCACATCATAGACAACGATCACTTTGATGAAATATTCTATTTAGCTTCTCCAGGAAAAGAATATTTAGAATATGTTAGAAACACTTTCACAAGAATTAATTAGAAAGTAGTCAACACTTCACTCATGTTAGATCCAATCCGTTAGAAGGTTTCGCATCCCTAATTCCTTTTCCCAGATTCTCTTTCCCCTCCCTCTTCCACACCCACAGCAATCGACCTGCAGTTAAAACGATACGATGATAGAAAGGGCGGAGGTGTTCTGATGTATCAGATTTGTGTTGTACTTCATCCATTGATTCTATAAACTTGTTTTTGGGTATGATATGATTCCAAACTATCCGTTCAGAAAGATGATATCAATAGTTGATAGGGTTATAATATCATTACTTTTCACTACCAATTTTCTTTTTGCCGATATATTGAAGATTACACTTAACTCCGGGGATGAGGTCAAAAACTGTAAGAATCTTAGAATAGAAGACGATTCATTACACCTTTCACTCTCGGTAAACGACGACCTCAGTCAAGTGATACTTATTGGCAATATAAGGTCTATTGTTACTCAGTCGAATTCAGACATCATCAAATATGATTTCACGGAAATGTCAAGGACTCAAAAGACTAAGACTTTAGGTGAAATAATTGTATCCGATTTTAGTCAATTTGATGCCAAAGCCCCATTAGTTCCCGATTTATACTCTGATAAAAGTCACTTGGCATTCCTCATTAGCATTATCTTTGTAATATCAATAGTCAGCGGTACAGTATTTATTTTTCGATTCGTAAAAAAGAAAAGAACGGATGAAACAATCCACGGTGCTAAAGAGATGGTGGCAACTATGTTAATGTGGGCTAAGAAACATAGAGAAAAAGCTTTAAAAGACTGAACGAACCTCACTTGGTATTAAAATAATTCAATTCATTCTGAATAGTACCTCAAACAATATCATATATCGATTGTTATAAATATTTCTTGCTAAATGAGGTAATCTGTATTACGTTTGAAATAACTCACAACTGTCGGACGCAAGGGCCGACGATCAATCCTACATACTGTCGAGCATAGGGATCGACTAAGCAACTAACATAACAAGGAGGATATTATGGAAAACTATCACGAAGAAGGACTGGTTTTCTTTACTGATCTCACCAACTTTTACCGTACAACAAAGCATATGGAGATAGAGCAGGTAGCTGATCTATTGACTACCTTTGCCGAGATCACAAATCGTACGGTCACTTCAGGTGAGGGTCATGTCATTGATTACATGGGCGATAGTGCTTTGGGCTACTTTCCAGCAGATGGCGTCGATAAAGGTGTTCGAACACTCATGGAAATGAAGCGCCAGGTGGAGCAATGGCTCAAAACAGATGGCTTCAAAATGAAGCTGAGGATTGGTGCCCATTACGGCTCGTTCATGGTGATCTATCTGCCCCCTTTTACAACCCCAGACATTCTCGGTGAGACCGCGAACATTGCTGTAAGACTGGGCTCGGGAGGGCAAAAGTCACATCAGGGCCGCTTAATACTATCCGCTGCTGCATTCAGAAAACTCGCTCCGGATACACGGAAGAGCTTTCACAAGTTCACAGAGCCGATTGTCTATCTGGCTGAAGAGTAGTACCAGCATTTACGGTTTTAATAAGATAGAATAAACTCACTGATAGATTCAAAAGGATTAACTAGTTGAATAAGTGAGTGGAGGGGTATGTTTCTACCAAGTCCTAACAAAGTGATGCAAAAAGACGAGGAAAATGATCTTATTCAAGCAGCTTTTCTTGGCATTACACACTTTCGGAAGCCCACACTTTCTTTATCTGGTGAGGGTTAACTCTATCATAGACTACTATTGTCTATAAACCTCTTATGATACCACTGTACAACATATATCCACAACATTCCAAAAAACTAATTACAAGGCGTAGTGAGTAATAAATAGTAATAATCATTATACTTGAACTGTTATGATCCTCTACTTAGATTTAAATAAAAGCACCCTTATCCAGTGAAAACAGACAAGATATCAGCTAAATGCATCCACAAGTTTTTGAACTATTACAGAAAAAATCACTGGATAATCGTTGAATACTCTTCGCTTTTTATCCAGCCTGGTTTTGATATTTTCGCAGTCACAGGGATTATTCACCCAGACCCAATGGACTAAAAATAGTAACAATCTCATGTGTGACGAAGGAAGCTGGAAAAAATTAAATCTTATTATTTTGATTGTGATTGGCGAATCGATATAGAACATGTACTACCAAAGTGATAATGAAATACACCTACTCTTCGGTGACCCTTACACCTGAGTGACTAGAATAGACAGGATTTATAATGGTGAGTAAGAGAAAATATAACACCCTTATATTATTAATTCTTACAGTTTTGTCATTCGAGAGAAGTCAATCTCAACATCCATCAGAATTTCATTTTCAGCGGATCGGCCTTAACGAGGGTCTTTCACAATCCCGCATTATCGATATAGCACAGGATTCAGTGGGATTCCTGTGGTTTGCCACCCAGGACGGGCTCAATCGTTACGATGGCTATGAATTTAAAGTATTCAGGCATGATGATACGGATTCAACATCGATTTCGAGCAATTATGTCACTGCTCTCCTGGTTACCAATAACGGAGATTTGTTGGTGGGAACACGTTATGGCGGATTGAACCGGTATGGTAACAGCCAGGAAACATTCACCCAGTATCCCTCAAGATTATATGGGGAAATTGATTTAAAAGCAATTCACATAACATCCCTGGTAGAAGATACAGAGGGACTTATTTGGATCGCTACCCGTGGGAATGGATTGTTCTGCCTGGAACCAACAAATGAGATCATTTCACATTATCATTTTGATCCTAATAATCCCACAAGCTTGAGCGATAATTATGTGCGGAATACAGCGCTGGATCTGGAAGGAAATCTATGGATTGCCACGGTTAACGGTCTTAACCGTTTGTCTGTAAATCATGATCAGTTCATCAGATACAGGCACGATCCGAGCGAACCTACC
>JBHHUM010000157.1:0-2828 GCA_046861645.1 Fidelibacterota bacterium
AGGGAATTCGTCGATGGTGAGTTTATACCTGTTGTTACAGATCACCATCGGGCTGGTACGTTCCCCGTGGACCTGATTCCACTGATTGGTGAGCTGGGCTTTTTCGGTGCTAATCTGCCAGAGAAGTACGGTTGTGCGGGACTCAATAATGTCGCTTATGGTTTAATGATGTACGAATTGGAGCGGGGGGATTCCGGACTACGCAGTATGGCCTCTGTCCAGGGAGCCCTGGTGATGTATCCTATCTACAGCTACGGCAGCGAGGAGCAGAAACAGAAATGGCTGCCGCAACTAGCTAAAGGAGAAGCTATTGGTTGTTTTGGATTAACCGAACCAGAATATGGTTCCGATCCTGCCGGGATGGTCACCCGAGCTCGAAAAACCGATGAAGGTTTTATACTCAACGGCAGCAAGATGTGGATTACGAATGGTACCCTTGCTGATGTGGCTTTGGTTTGGGCTAAGGATGATGACGATATTATTCGTGGATATTTAGTGGAGAAGAGGACTCCTGGCTTCAGCACACAAAAGATGCATGGTAAGTTTTCGTTGAGAGCATCAGACACTGCTGAATTAATTTTCAACGAATGCCTGGTTCCCCTGGAGAACATGCTCCCGGGAGTGCAAGGCATGAAGGGTCCCCTGTCCTGTCTTACCCAGGCCCGGTACGGGATCGCCTGGGGGGCTGCTGGGGCTGCCAGTGCTTGCTATGAGATTGCCCTCAAGTATGCTCAGGAGAGAATTCAATTTACTAAACCGATCGCATCCTTCCAGCTCATCCAGAAAAAACTGGTGGAGATGGTTGCAGAGATTACCAAGGGGCAGTTGCTGGTGTTACAATTAGGTCGACTGAAAGATCTAGGTAAGATGCGTCATCAGCAGGTTTCCCTGGCCAAGATGAACAATGTCTCAATGGCCCGGGATATTGCCCGGTCGGCAAGAGATACTCTCGGCGCCAATGGTATTATGGATGACTACCATATCATCCGTCACATGATGAACCTGGAATCGGTTTATACCTACGAAGGGACTCATGAGATTCATACCTTGGTGGTGGGTGCCGATATCACCGGGATTGACGCTTTCAGGTAAGGTATGGACGGTCGTGTTGGCTGATAAATCCCTGTTTCCCCTCGATGACACACTTCTTGACCGGTTACTCAGGGAAAGGGAACTGGACCTGGAAGTGATCAGTATCCGGGAGTTGAGTGGACTGGTGGATACCCTGTCCACAGAACTGGGGCTTGAGTTTCTCCGTTTTGAGTTCGGTATTCCCGGTCTCCTGGCAGACAGGATAGGTCCCCGGGAAGAAATTCAGGTTCTAGAGAGTGATCCAGCCCTGCCGTCTACATATCCACCTTTTGACGGTATCCCGCGATTGAAACAAGCCGCCGCCCGGTTTGTACGGTCCTTTCTTGATATAGAGGTGAGACCAGAAAACTGTATCCCCACTGTGGGAGCGATGCAGGGTGACTTTATTTGTCAGGCCATCGCGGGTCGTCGAAGACCGGAAGCCAATACTATCCTTTATCTCGATCCGGGTTTTCCGGTAAATAAGCTGCAGACACGGTTTCTGGGACTCAAGACAGCCTCCATAGATTTCTATAGTCTGCGGGGGGAGAAGTTGATAGACGAGATCGAGCGGCATTTTTCTTCGGGAAGGATAGGCGGGCTGCTCTGGTCCAGCCCGAACAATCCCACCTGGATCTGTTTGAAGGAGGAGGAGTTGCAAGGGATCGGTTCACTACTGACCCAGTATGATGTGTTGGGTATTGAGGATGCTGCTTATTTAGGCATGGACTTCCGGGTAGATTACAGCATTCCTAACGAGCCACCATTCCCACCCACTATTGCCCGTTACACAGATAACTATTTTGTTGTCCTGGCCAGCTCTAAGATTTTCAGTTATTCCGGTCAGCGGGTAGCTATTACTGTAATATCCCCTGGGCTTATGAACCAGAAGTATCCTTACCTTAGGGAACATTACAACACTGACCGGGTTGGTCACGCTTTTGTCCACGGCGGAATTTATCCCACTACCGCTGGTGTACCCCAGTCCACACAGCATGCCCTGGCTGCGCTCTTTGAAGCAGCTTGTCGGGGAGAATATAATTTTCTGCAACAGCTCCGGCAGTATGGTGAACGGGCCCACTTTGCCAAACAGAAATTCCTCGAAGCCGGCTTTGATTTTGTCTATCCCGACGACATGGGGAAGCCCATCGGAGATGGCTTCTATTTTACAGTGAGCAGGAAGGGGATGACGGGTGGTGAACTCCTCCGGACTATGTTGCTATTCGGGATGTCGGGTATTACTTTGCGGATTACCGGGAGTGAACGGGAGGGAGTGCGAATCTGCCTCTCTCAATTGCGTGAAGATCTTTTTCCTGAGCTTGAAGCGCGGCTTTCAGCTTTGGAACAATATCTTGACTCACAGAGCAAGGCCACAGAAGCGGCTTAACATTTTTGGGGCAACTCGATGTGGCTGTCGGTAATCCCGATGTGAGGAGGGTTACTGATCTGTAATTTCCAGGGTTGAGGTGAATATAGTGGGGATAGTATTAGATCAGTTTACTTTTTTTGTTCATTTCTTTAGAAGAAACGAACCAAAGAATCGTCGCCTGGGGAAATCTTCCCCTCGGCAGGTACTCTTCCGGGCGATGATTCCAAGCCGTCCTCCAGGACTTCCGGGAATCATCGTATTCCCGGACTCGTCCCTTCCTCTATTTCGGTGAAGATTTCAATGGCGACAAAGTGTAAATCGTAACTGAACCTAGCTGTCGGTAATCCCGATGTGAGGAGGGTTACTGATCTGTAATTTCCAGGGTTGA
>JBHHUM010000017.1:0-39071 GCA_046861645.1 Fidelibacterota bacterium
TGGGGGAGGAGTTTCTTAATGCTTACACTGAGAATAAATCAAGCATCGAAAGCGAGGTAGAAGGAACACTGATCACAAACAGTCCAATTAATTTCAATGTGTGGAATCTAATTTTAACTGATATGCAGTATGTCAATGCGCTCAAACCAGCGTATCAAGAACTGTACACTAAAATCCAAGAGCAGGCAGGTGTTTCAATAACATATCAGATTGTTATGGACGATGTACCTGATCCTGATAGCGAAAACGGATCCTGTGTAAATCAATCTAATCGCGTCCAGAATCGATCCTCAATCTCTATATTATTCTTAATGCATTTCTGGAAAGCACGTTTGAAAGAGGAACTAAATGCAACATTCATTCGGAGACTTCTGCTCGAAGTTCATCTACATCAGAAGAGAAGTCCAATTGGGTTTCCTCGCGTTGACTCAACTCATAGTGTTGGAAGATTTCGTGTCGCCGTTCGTCGATAAGATATTTATCCAATAACGACTTCAATTCAAGTTTTTCATTCGGATCGAGTTGTTTCACCTCTTCTACCACATCAGAAAATAGTTTCTTCATATCATTTCCTTTCTGTTCATAAATATACTTCGAATGAGAAAAGAACAAAATGAGAAGAATGCACAGGAAATTCATTTTTGTGAGGTACCCAACTAGTAATGTATGATGTATTCATTAAATAGTGCTCCCAAATGAGTGATATTTTTCCTCGCTCTCTTCTCTCTGATCGCTTCAATATTAATAGCAAATCATCATTTGACAACCTTAATTGAGAGATACCTCTTGTAAATCGGGTGAGTTATACTACTGAAGTAAGTCTGCTCTTTTGTAAATTTTGTCATGACAAATATATCAACACTCCTGGATCAGGATTCAGAGAATGTCAAACTCTTCAAAGCCGCCGGCGCTTTAGCCTCTGAGGAGGCAGTAGATGTATATGTAGTAGGCGGCTATGTTCGCGACCTTATGCTGGGTCGTCCGCTCTCTGATGTGGATCTGATGGTAGTAGGGGATGGCATCAGTTATGCTCGGAAGCTTGCCAAAAAGCTGAAGATCAGGACAGTGGTTCCTTTTGAGAAGTTTGGTACAGCTCAAATTCAAAGTCAAGATAGGATAATAGAGGTGGCTACAGCAAGAGTAGAGAGATATGATAGAGACTCCCGCAATCCACAAGTACGCTCAGCAGATTTGGAGGCCGATCTTGCCCGTCGTGATTTCACCGTTAACGCCATGGCAATCGCACTGGGAGGTGAGATGCGTGGGGAACTCTACGATCCCTACGGAGGTGTACGCGATCTACAGCATCGTTACCTTAGAACTCCACTCGATCCCGATACTACTTTTTCCGACGATCCTTTACGCATGCTCCGGGCGGTCCGCTTTGCGGCTCAGCTCGATTTCCAGATTGATAATCCCGTTGGGCAGAGTATCAAACGACAAGCTCAGCGTATTAATATTGTTTCTGCAGAACGCATCACCACTGAGTTCTATAAAATACTCGAAACTCCTATGCCGTCTGTGGGACTGGATTTACTGCAACAGGTAGGGTTAATGGAGATAATATTTCCAGAAATTGCGGTGATGGTAGGACTCGAACAACCCCAGGAATGGCACCACAAAGATATTTTCTATCACACTCTTCAAGTGGTGGACAATATTGCCCGACTAACTGATAAAGCCGACCTTAGGTTTGCGGCTCTGGTACATGATATTGCCAAGCCTCGCACTCGTCGATTGAGCAAAACCAGAGGTTGGACTTTCCATGGTCATGATGTAGTAGGTAGCCGGATGCTAACCAGGGTAGCCCACCGGATGAAACTTTCTAACAAGACATTAGAATATCTGCAGAAGTTAACCCTCCTTCATCTCCGTCCTATTGCTCTGGCTAAAGACGGTGTTACTGATAGTGCCGTACGTCGTGTGATGGTCGCTGCTGGGGAAGATCTGGATGATTTGATGATTCTTTGCCGGGCGGATATTACCTCTAAGAATTCCAGGTTGGTGAAGCAGTATTTGGCTAACTTCGATCGTGTTGAGCAATTGATGCAAAATGTGGAAGAGCGGGATGCTTATATTGCTTTTCAATCACCTGTCCGGGGAGACGTAATAATGAGTGAACTTGGGATTTCTCCTGGGAAACTGGTGGGTGAGATTAAGAGCAGAATAGAAGAAGCAATACTTGATGGAGAAGTAGAGAACAATTATGAAGCAGCCTATAAATTCTTTCAAAAGATAAAACAGGAGTATACTAGTAAAAGAGAGAATCACTCATAAATAACATCTGACCCAAATTATATTGGTAACAATACAAAAAAACATCTTCATGGGAGTTGAGAATTGTCCGCCGCTTAATAAATGTCGGGTAGTTAAGTAGCGAGGCCATCACGACACAGGTGGACAGGTATATTACCACATTGAATAACAAAAGAACGATAAAGTCCTGTTAAAATAACCTGATTTTCCAGGATTGTAAACATGCAGCGAAAGTATTTATGCCTTCGTATATTTGAATAAAGCAGTCTCCCTTTTACTTGAATAGCGCCCGGGAGTCGGGTAAATTCACTTTGGCACGAAGATTGCATGTAATGAGGAATCATACCAGTTGAACCGAAGTAAGTACCTATTATGAGCGTATTAGGTGTTATACCGGCACGTTTTGCTTCTACCCGCTTTCCAGGGAAAGTGCTGGTACCTATCGATGGTATTCCCATGGTTGCAAGAGTATATTATCAAGTCATTCAGTGCCGAGAGGTAAATTCTGTTATCGTTGCCACCGAGAGTGATCAAGTAAAAGAAGCCATGGAGGAGCTGAACATCCCCGTGGAGTTGACCCGGAGCGATCACAATACGGGCACAGAGCGGTCTGCTGAAATAGCATTGCATCGGGAGGATGAGATTGTTGTGAACATTCAGGCTGATGAGCCATTTATTGCTCCAGGGATCATCGATGATACAGTATCTATTCTACTTGACATCAAAGGGGTGCATATGAGTACCGCAGCGACCACTTGTCTTACTCAGGAAGAGTGGATAAATCCTCATGTGGTCAAGGTAGTGGTGGATGAGAATGGATTTGCACAGAACTTTTTTCGAATCAAACAGGGGAAACTGAGCAACAAATATTATAAACATATTGGAGTTTATGCCTTTCGTAAGGATTTTCTTCTGAAGCTGGTGAAGCGGGATAAGAGTCCCCGGGAAATAGAGTTGCGCCTAGAGCAGATGCGTGCTCTGGATGCGGGCGATAAAATCACTGTTTCAGTTACCCAGGATAACGTGGTGAGTATTAATACTCCGAATGACATTAATATTCTGAAAGAGGAGAGGAGAATTGCCCAAGAGTAAAACTAAATATGTATTTGTCCTCGGTGGAGTAATGTCCGGCCTTGGGAAAGGTATCGCTTCTGCTTCCATTGGTTATCTCATGAAAAGTCGTGGGTTGCGGGTTACCATTATGAAATTGGACCCGTATCTGAATGTCGACCCCGGAACGATGAACCCCTATCAGCATGGCGAAGTATTTGTGCTGGATGATGGCTCTGAGACCGATCTCGACCTGGGTCATTATGAAAGATTCATCGATGTGGATATGGGCAAGAGGAATAACGCGACCACAGGACAGATTTATCAATCTGTACTGGATCGTGAACGGCGTGGTGATTACCTTGGTCAGACAATCCAGATCATTCCCCATATTACCGATGAAATAAAGAGAAGGATCAGAGAAGTCAATCATTCTCATCGGTTCGATGTAGTAATCTGTGAAGTAGGTGGTACCATTGGTGACATAGAGAGTCAGCCTTTTCTGGAAACCATAAGACAGATGCGATTGGAGATGGGGCAGGAGAATTGCCTTATTACCCATGTCACCCTTCTTCCCTTCATCGATGCCAGTGAGGAGTTGAAAACCAAGCCTACCCAGCATAGTGTGATGAAAATGAGGGAAATAGGTCTGGAGCCCGATTTGATCCTTTGCCGGACAGACCAACAGATACCTACATCTGTAAAAAATAAGATTTCACTTTTCTGTAATGTACCTGCATCTCATGTTGTTGAAGCTCGGGATGTGGATAGTATCTACGAAGTACCCTTGACTTTCCATAAGCAAAATGTGGGACAGATTATTGCGGAGCAAATGAGTCTGGATGGCGAACAAGCCGACATTTCCCGGCTGGAACTGTTTATCAAACGGTTTAAAAATCCAGCCCATGAAGTGACTATCGGCTTATGTGGAAAATACACTGAACTTCCCGATGCTTATAAGAGTGTCATCGAAGCTTTAGTTCACTCTGGAGTGGAAAACGATGCTCGTGTCCATGTAAATTGGATCAATACCCAGCTACTTAACTCGGACAGTGATTGTGTAACACATTTAGGTAATTTGGATGGGATACTGGTTCTTCCTGGTTTTGGTGATCGTGGAACTGAAGGTAAAGTGCTTTGTGCAAAGTATGCCCGAGAAAATCAAGTACCCTATCTGGGGATTTGTCTGGGTTTACAAATGGCGGTTGTGGAATTTGCTCGACATGTTTGTGGTTTGTCCCGGGCGAATAGTACCGAGTTCAACCGTCGGACACCTGAACCGGTTATCGCCCTTATGCCATCCCAATTAAAGGTGAAAAAGAAGGGTGCTACCATGCGTTTGGGTTCTTATGATTGTGAGGTAGCTACCGGTACCAAAGCTTTTGCGGCTTACCGGAAAAAGAAAATCAGTGAGCGTCATCGTCACCGTTATGAGGTGAACAATGACTACCGTAAAAAATTGGAAAAGGATGGGATGATTTTTAGCGGGATTAATCCAGAATTGGGACTGGCGGAGATCATCGAATTAAGAGATCATCCCTGGTTTGTGGCGTGTCAATTTCATCCCGAGTTGAAAAGTCGAGTTGAAAAAGCCCACCCTCTTTTTCGTGATTTTGTGAAAGCTTCCTTAAGATTCAGATAAGTATAATGACCGTACGAATAGGTAATATTGATGTGGGAGGTAGTGACCTGGTAATCATTGCCGGTCCCTGTGTTATTGAATCTAAAGAGCACACCTTGAAATTAGCAGCGTCTTTACAGGATATTATGATGGCGAAACAAGTTCCCTTCATTTTCAAGACATCCTTCGATAAAGCTAATCGGACTGCTGTGGAATCATTCCGGGGTCCTGGTCTGGATAAAGGGTTACAAATCTTGCAGGAGGTGAAGGAAGCCGTAGGGATTCCTATACTGACTGACATCCATTCCCCCGACCAAACCGGTCCAGTGGCTGAGGTAGCCGACGTCCTGCAGATTCCAGCCTTCCTTTGCCGACAGACGGACTTATTGATTGCAGCCGGGAAAACCGGCAAGTGCATCAATGTGAAAAAAGGGCAATTTCTTGCTCCCCATGATGCTGCCAACATCGTTGCTAAAATAGAATCCACCAGTAACAGAAGAATTCTCCTTACTGAACGCGGTACCAGTTTTGGCTATAATAATCTTGTTGCTGATATGCGATCCATTCCGGTTATGAAGGCAACAGGTTATCCAGTAGTATTTGATGCTACCCATAGTGCTCAACATCCCGGCGAGTTGGGTCAGTCTACAGGTGGCGATAGAGGTGTTATACCTGTATTAGCTAAAGCCGCTGTGGCTGCAGGGTGTGATGCTGTATTTATGGAAGTTCACGATGATGTAGAGCATGCCAGAAGTGATGCTGCTACACAATGGCCCCTGCAAAAGACAGCGGAACTTGTTGATACTCTACGGAATATTTTTCAGGTGATAAGAGAGAAACAGTGAATACTGATTTTAAGCAAGCGGCTGAAAAGATCAAGATAATCCTGACGGATGTGGATGGTGTTTTTACTGACGGTACGATTTACAAGGGTAACGATGGCTCCGAATTCAAACGTTTCTCCGTCCTGGATGGCGCTGGAGTGGCACTGGCCAGGGCCGCCAATCTGAAAGTGGTTATTGTCTCGGGACGTCATTCGCCAGCTACGGTATCGCGGGCTAAGGAACTTGGTCTGGAAAATGACTGCTTTCAAGGAGAGTTAAATAAAGTTGCCCTATACAACCGGTTAAAGGAACAATACAGTTTTACGGATGAAGAAGCGGTGTTTATTGGTGATGATCTAATAGATATAGAAGTTATGAAACAGGTGGGGCTCCCCATTGCAGTTGCTAACGCCATTGCCCCCGTCAAAGCTATTGCCAAACTGGTGACTGAAGCAAAAGGTGGGGAAGGTGCCTTTCGGGAAGCTGTTGAGACGATTCTCCATTCTAGAGGAGAATATGAAGCGACAGTACTATTGCTACGCAATCAAATTAAAGGGAATGAATTGTGAGTAAGAAAAAATTAGGTAAGAATGTACAGGTGGGACAAGAGGTGATTCGCATTGAGGCTGAAGCAGTTGCCAGGTTGAAGAATCGTATTGATTCTCAGTTTGATCAAGCGGTGGAAATGATCTATGACTGCAATGGCCGGGTGATAGTTTCCGGCATGGGGAAGTCTGGTCTGATATCGCAGAAAATTGCTTCTACTTTAGCCAGTACGGGTACTCCGGCACAATTTGTACATCCCGGCGAAGCCATTCACGGAGATCTCGGTATGATTACAGAAAGAGATATTGTGCTGGCGGTTTCCAACAGTGGGGAGACGCATGAATTAATTCAGCTTATGCCGGCGATCCGCAGGTTGGGCGTTCATGTCATTGGCCTGGTGGGTCGCCGGGAAAGTACGGTCTGCTCCATGGTGGATGTAGTCATTGATACCAGTGTAGAGCGGGAAGCCTGTACCCTCGATTTGGCTCCAACGGCCAGTACCACCGCCATGCTGGCTATGGGTGATGCTTTGGCTGTGGCCCTTTTAGAAAAAAGAGGTTTCCAGAGGGAAGATTTTGCTCTGCTACATCCTGGTGGAGCACTGGGACGGCAGTTGCTGTTAACAGTCAGTGAAATTATGCACTCTGGAGACGAACTCCCTATTGTCTCCCGGGATGCTGATGTGAAAAGTGCCCTGTTGACCATGAGCGAGAAGAGACTTGGGGTAGCTATTGTACTAAATGATGATGGCAATTTGGCGGGAATTATTACGGACGGTGATATCCGTCGGGCGTTGGAAAAAAGCGATGATATCTTAGAAGAAACCGCAGAATTTCTTATGACACCTGATCCCAAGTGGGTCTCTCAGGATACCCTCGCTATCAATGGACTGGAGATTATGGAGAAGTATTCTATCACCAGCTTATTTGTCTATAAAGATGAAGCCAATAACAGAAAACCTGTTGGTATTGTTCATATTCATGATATCCTGAAGGCCGGTATATTATGAAATACTTGAGATTACTACTGATATTAATCCTTGTAATAACAAGTTGTGGTGAGAGAATAGAGGAAAACGAACTGGCAAAGGACTCCATCCCAGATCAGGAAAGTTGGAATATTACTATAATTATGACACGTGAAGGGAAAAAGAGAGCAGTCATAAGGTCTGGGCATCTTACTAATTACGAAGAAAAAGCAAAGAGTGATAGGGCAGAATTCAACAGGTTTATTGCTACACTAAAGAATAGTGACTCTCCTCCCATAGAAAGAGAAGAAGCGGTGGAGACTTTAAATTCAGATTTTAAGGAATATATCGGTGAAATTGATCTCCGCCTGGCAACATTGGCAGAGTTAAATACTATTCAAAAATCTGCTAATGCCCGTTTCAAGAAAAAAATCAATACGGCTATACTGGATGAGGGAGTCGATGCTGACCTTTATTCAACTGAAGAGCAGCACATGTCGAACTTAAAATCAGTTATGGCCTATGTGTATGGAGATACCAAAAAGGACTCTATGCTGGCTATAGGGGATGTGGTAGTCGTTTCGGATAGTGGGGTTACCCTATTTACGGATTCTCTAATGTGGAACAGTGTCGATTCTCTCATAACAACAGATGATACAGTCATGCTGATCACCGAAGTAAATGATACCCTTAATGGTATTGGTTTTCAATCCAGCGCTGATTTGACGCACTGGAAAATTCATCAGACCTGGGGTGTGACGGAGAGGACGTATGAGTAAACATCACTCCAATAGTGTCATGTTAAGTGTAGCCGAGCTCAAGAAACGTTACGGCAAGAAGGTTGTCGTCAATGACGTAAGTCTGGAATTAAAAAAGGGTGAGATAGTCGGTCTATTAGGTCCAAACGGAGCTGGTAAAACCACAACTTTTTACATGATCACAGGTATGATCCAACCGACAGAGGGTACTATTTACCTGGGGAATGAAGATATTACAGATTTACCCATGTACCGCCGGGCTAGAAAGGGAATAGGATATCTGGCTCAAGAACCATCTATCTTTAGTAGATTGAGTGTGGAAGATAATCTCCGGTTGGTACTGGAGATGACCAATCTGTCCAAAGCTGAACAGACGGAAAAATTAGAGAAAGTGTTGGCAGATTTGTCCATTACTGCTATTCGAAAGTCTAAGGGTTATAATTTGTCCGGTGGAGAACGTCGTCGAGCTGAGATTAGTCGCGCTTTGGTAATGGACCCTAATTTCATATTACTGGATGAACCTTTTGCCGGTATTGATCCCATAGCAGTGGAAGATATTCAAAGCATCATCCATTCACTCAAGGATCGTGGCATCGGTGTCCTCATAACTGATCATAACGTAAGGGAAACTCTATCAGTCACCGATCGGGCTTATCTTCTTTACGATGGTCGAATATTAATGTCAGGATCAGCGACGTCACTGGCAAATGACCCGGATGCGAGAAAGCTCTATCTGGGAGAAAAATTTAGCTTACATTGATATGCCTGAATTAAGACAAACCCTCGAGCAGAAACTTAGACTCTCACCCCAACAGCTGCTACAGACAGCCCTGTTACAGCTTAATACTCTCGCCCTGGTAGAACGTATTGACGAAGAATTGGAGAGTAATCCCCTGTTAGAAGAATTACCTGAGACAGGGGAAACGGGTGATGACTCCGAGAGCAAGGATGAGCTGGAGATGGAACTTGACTGGGATGATTTTGAAGGAGAGCCTGTTCGTCAGCAGTGGGATAAATCTGCCGAGCGGAAAGAGATGCCCCTTGTACAAATCCCCGATCCCATTGATTACCTGTTAGATCAGATTAACCTGCTGGATATTTCCGATGAAGACCGGATCATCGCTGATGAGATCGCCTGGAATGTAGATGAAAAGGGTTATCTGGCAACTGATATCGAAATAGTGGCTGATCGGTTAGGGGTAAGTACAGAAGATGTGGAGCGAGTTTTATATATGGTCCAGCGACTTACTCCTCCGGGCATTGCAGCCCGGAACCTTCAGGAATGTCTCGCTGTCCAGTTAGAAGCAATAGGAGAAACTGGTCTCCCCTTGCAGTTAGTAAAGGAGAACTTTGATGACTTTGCCAACCGACGCTTTGAAAAATTGAGGTTTCACCTGAATTGCTCTGAAGAGGAGTTGAACGATGCCATGGAGGTCATTGCTCATCTAAATCCCAAGCCTGGTGCGGGGTCGCCCACCAGTAAAGCGGACTATATCATTCCTGATCTGATCGTGGAGGAAGTGGATGGAGAACTTGTAATCTCGGTAAATGATTCTAATCTACCAGCTCTCCACATCTCGCCTGTCTACCGTGATATGCTTTTGAATAATAATGGTGATGCTGAAACGAAAAAGTTTCTCAGGCAGAAAATGGAGGCAGCCAAATGGTTTCTGCAAGCTGTACAGCAACGCCAGATGACGATGATGAAGGTGATGAAAGCGATAATGGAACTTCAGCCTGATTTTTTCGATGGTGATACTTCAGCACTCAAACCGATGGTACTCAAGGATGTTGCAGATCTAATTGAGATGGATATTTCCACCATTAGTCGCGTTACCCGGGGGAAATATGTACAGACGCCGTTTGGGACATACGAGTTGAAACACTTTTTCACAGAAGGAATGACCACCAGCGAGGGCGAAGAAGTATCAACGAGAATCGTCAAAGCTGAACTGCGTAAGGTTATTGAAGGCGAAGATAAGCGCCGGCCGTTTTCTGATGATAAGCTGGCAAAGATCATGATGGAACGGGGTTACCCTATTGCCCGAAGAACAGTAGCTAAATATCGGGAGCAGTTGAATATTCCGGTTGCCCGTTTGAGGCGGAAATTATGATTATCTGGAATAATTTCGGATAGAAGAAAGGAGTAAGTTATGGCACAAAGAATAATGGTTGGTGACCGAGAGGTCAAAATACCTGAAATGAAGTTAGGTAAGATTGCCTTGGTACTCATACTTATTGCAATTTGGGTAGCGCTGACTTCCTTTTATACGGTAGGGCCTGACGAGGAAGGAGTTATCCGTCGGTTCGGAAAGTGGGTTCGTACCGAAGGAAGTGGGCTCCATATTAAATTTCCATACCCTATCGAAGAAGTGGATAGACCAAAGGTTACTGAAGTGAAGGAGATTTCTGTAGGAACGATTTCTGCTGAAGCCAAGATGCTTACTGGAGATGAGAATATTATCTTGGTGGAAGTTCGCATTCAGTACAAGATCAAGGATGCTGCAGCCTATCTTTTTAATGTTAAGAATGTTCCTGAAGTCATAAAGGATGCTACTGAGTCGGCTCTTCGGCAGGTGATTGGAAGTCACCCTATAGATGACCCTCTGACAGAGAAGAAGGCCGAGATAATGGCTGAGATCCGACAGGAACTGCAGGTCATGCTGGACAATTATAATTGTGGTGTTGACGTACGGCAAGTTCAGCTTCAAGATGTAAATCCTCCCCATGAAGTAGATCACGCCTTCAAGGATGTTCAGAGTGCCAAGGAAGAAAAAGAGCAGTTGATCAATGAAGCGTTAGGTTATAAAAATGACCTGATCCCACGGGCCCGAGGTGAAGGGCAGCAGATTATTCGGGGCGCTGAGGCGTATAAAGCGGAGCGAATCCGGAAAGCAGAAGGAGATGCTAATAAGTTTCTTTCGGTATTAGCGGAGTATAAAAAAGCAAAAAATATCACTGAGAAAAGGCTTTACCTGGAGACGATGGAGAAGATCCTCCCTGGTATTGATAAGTACATTATTGACGAAGAGTCGGGGAGTTTGCTCAACATCCTCCCTCTGGATAAAATAAAGGGAGCAAAATCCCTGGGAGGTGGAAAATGAAGAATATAGCATTGATTTTAGTATCTGTTCTGATTGTCCTGTTTTTATGGTTTTCCCTTTATACAATTGATGAGACCCAGCAAGCGACTCTATTGGAATTTGGACGTCCGGTGGGGGAAGCGGTACAAATTCCAGGACTCCATTTCAAGTTGCCATGGCGGACGGTTATTAAGATGGAGAAGCGTATTCTTGAGTATGACGTCGAACCTCAAGCAATTATCACCCTGGATAAGAAGAAGTTGGAAGTGGATAACTACGCCCGCTGGCGGATTGCCGATCCGCTTTTGTTTTACCGTTCAGTGCGAACTTTGAATGGTGCTCTCAGCCGGATTGATCCAATTGTATACTCCGAACTACGAGTTGAACTTGGTAAACATGAGCTGAGTGAGATTGTAGACAAACGCCGAGTTAAGATCATGAAAACTGTATCAAAGAAGACTCAGGAAAAGTTGGCTGAATATGGCATCGATATTATTGATGTACGGATTAAGCGTGCTGACTTGTCCAAGGAAAATGAACGGGCTGTGTTCGACCGTATGCGGGCAGAGCGTTTAAGGAAAGCGAAGCAATATCGTTCCGAGGGTGAGGAAGAGGCGTTAATGATCCGGGCTGAAACTGATAAGGAGAAGACTATCATTTTAGCTGAGGCTTATAAGCAATCTCAGATACTCCGTGGTGAAGGGGATGCTAAAGCAGTGGAAATTTATGCCCAGGCGTTTAAATCTGATCCACAATTCTATGAGTTTATACGGACGCTTGAAGCGTATGAAAAAGTTGTGGATAACAAATCGACACTGATCCTATCAACTGATTCAGACTTATTCGATTTGCTGAAAGGGACAGGTAGATGAAGGTTCGCTCGACGACCATTCTGGGGGTGCGTTTAAAGGATAAAGTAGCCATGGGGGGTGATGGCCAGGTGACCATGGGTGATATTCAACTCAAACAGAAAGCTGTGAAGGTGCGGCAGTTTGAATCCACCGGGACAAAAATCTTGGGTGGTTTCGCAGGTGCTGCCGCTGATGCCTTTACTCTCTTCGAAAAATTTGAGGAAAAACTGGATGAGTACGGTGGTCAATTCCAACGATCTGTGGTAGAATTGGCTAAGGAGTGGCGGACCGATAAATATCTCCGCAACCTCGATGCGCTGCTGGCTCTCATGAACCAGAAACAGAGCTACATTGTTTCTGGTGACGGTAATGTTGTGGAGCCGGATGGTCCCCTTGTTGGTATCGGATCGGGAGCGGGATATGCTCAAGCAGCTGCAGTAGCTCTTTTGAGCTGTAAGGTGGATTCCCCCAGGGAGATTGTCCGGAGGGCACTGAAAATTGCTGCGGATATCTGTATCTACACCAATGATAAATTGACTATCCTGGAGCTGTAAAATGGACGACTTGACCCCCAAACAAATTGTGGCAGAATTGGACCGCTTCGTGATTGGACAGAAGAAAGCCAAAAAGGCGGTGGGTATTGCCCTGCGCAACCGTTGGCGACGCCAGCAGGTTCAGGGTGAGATGCGTGATGAAATAATGCCTAATAATATTATCCTAATTGGAAATACGGGGGTGGGCAAGACGGAAATTGCCCGGCGGCTGGCGAATCTTGCCAAGGCACCCTTCGTAAAAGTTGAAGCCTCCAAGTTCACTGAAGTCGGTTATGTAGGTCGTGACGTGGAATCCATTATTCGTGACCTTACGGACATTGCCGTCTCTACTGTCCGCCGGGAGGCGGAGTCCAATGTGGAAGAAAAGGCGCAGGACCTAGCCAATGAGCGTATCCTTGACCTCCTTTTTCCTACCAATGGCAGTGAGTCTGCGGAAGAATCGGAGGGTCAGGAGCGAAGACGTCGCACGCGGGAGAAACTCCGTAAAAAACTTCTGTCCGGGGATTTTGAGGAGCGGACGGTGGAGATTGATGTGGCCGATGAGTCAGTACCTTTTATGCAGGTGTTTGGCCCAATAGGAATTGAGGAGATGGGAATGAACCTGCAGGATATTTTTGGTAGCGCCATACCCAAAAAGCGCAAGCGGAGAAGAACGTCCGTCTCCGAAGCCCGTAAAATCCTCGCTATAGAGGAAGCCGGTAAACTCATCGATCATGATGAAGTTCTTCGGGAAGCAATCCGACGGGTGGAGGAATCCGGTATCGTCTTTCTGGATGAAATTGACAAGATTGTTGGTAATGGCGGGGGACATGGACCTGATGTTTCCCGGGAAGGGGTACAGCGTGATATTCTACCAGTGGTGGAAGGGTGTAGTGTCATCACCAAATATGGTGTAATTCGTACAGATCATATCCTATTCATTGCCGCGGGAGCCTTTCATGTGGCCAAACCTTCAGATATGATACCGGAGCTGCAGGGGCGCTTCCCTATCCGTGTGGAGATGGACAATTTGACTGAAGAGGATTTTGTGAAAATTCTAACTCATCCTGATAATGCCCTGATCAAGCAGTATTCAGCCTTACTGGAAACGGAAGGGGTTACCCTGAAATTCAACAAAGCCTCTATTCGTGAGATAGCCCGTATCGCTACAGAAGTGAACGATGCCACAGAAAATATAGGTGCCCGGCGGCTGCATACTATTATGACTACCCTGTTGGAAGATATTTTGTTCGAAACATCTACCACTGAGCTAAAGAATATTACTATTACCAAGGAAATGGTGCGGAACCGACTGGCTGAGATAGTAAAGGATCAGGATTTGAGCCGGTATATACTGTAGAAGTTTGCTGTTAGATTGATTTATATTGGGTAAAAGATGTGTAAGAAGTGACATCAAATTACTTTCCACTACCAGACCATCTATCTAATCTTGTCGAAGGAGGCTGTGTGAGAAAGTTGTAAGGAGTCAATAACGATTCAGATCATTACCGTAGTTATAGTGGTTCCATGATGTGTTTTCGATCTGACAATATTTTAGCAACCTATCAGGTTTTCCACCTCGTATCCCAGTGGTCCAACTTGTCTCCTTAAGTATCTACGGCTTTCCCTGACTGCCTGCTGTATTCTGAAGGGATCTTGTCAATCGAGGTGATTTTTGTAAATTCAGACACCTTGCTGATTAGCGATACTGATGGTATCACCTGTTTATCCTTTCTGGAGGGGAAACTAATATGAAAAAGGATTTTTTACATATCACTGATATAACCCGGGAAGAGTTTAGTAGTATTCTGGAGTTGGCTACTCGCCTTAAACAGGAGACGCGTGTGGGGATATCTCATCCCCTTTTAGCAGGCAAAACATTGGCCATGATTTTTCAGAAACCATCTGCCCGGACGAGAGTCTCCTTTGAGACGGGGATATACCAGTTGGGCGGTCATGCACTGTTCCTCTCTCCAGCAGATATTGGTATGGGAAAACGGGAGACAACAGCAGATATCGCTCGTCTCTTTTCCCGCTATAATGATCTCATAATGGCTCGGGTTTTTGATCATCAGCATATACTTGACCTCGGCAGGTATGCCACTATTCCAGTGATTAATGGACTTACTGATTTCAATCACCCCTGTCAAGTGATGGCAGATATTTTCACGGTTTTGGAGCACCGGGGTCATCTTGATAACCTTAAGGTTGTCTTTGTAGGCGATGGTAATAACGTGGCTCATTCTTGGCTTCATTTGGCTCAGCTTATTCCCATGGAGTTGATTATTGCCTGTCCGGAGAATTATGAACCAGACGAAAATGTAATCCGCAAGACCCAAGAGACAGAACTCAGCAGGGTTACTATAACTCATGAACCCCACTCTGCTGTTGCAGGTGCTGACGTGATTTACACAGATGTTTGGGCCAGTATGGGTCGGGAAGAAGAAGCTATCGAGCGTAGAAAGGTATTCTTTCCCTTCCAGGTAAATACTGAACTGATGATCGCTGCTGGTGATCAGGCTTGCTTCATGCATTGTTTGCCGGCTCATCGTGGAGATGAAGTCACAGATGAGGTGATCGATGGTCCTCAATCCATTGTTTTTGACGAGGCTGAGAATCGGATGCATGTTCAGAAAGCGATCATGGTTTTTCTCATGGGAGCAGCTTAAACGAGGCAATTCCATTGGCAGGCAAATTCGCCGCTTTATCTTTTTTTACCCTGATTTTCACTTCAGGCTTAACCGCCCAAGTTTATACTAAAGACCAATTCTCCCATCGAGTTGATGAAACTACTACGGCCATTCGAAAAGCTGAGAAAATATATAAAAATGTTGAGAAGGAAGTGCAACGTCATTTTCCTGAAGGGACCCGACGATCACCTCTCTATCTTGCCATTCGTGATGACTTCATGGAATACAGAGAAATCATGAAACGACTGAATGATAACAATATCTCTTTCAACAGAAGTAGTGAAGAGTACAGCAAGCTTTTTGGAGGTGTTTTCGGTGGGAAAGATGAAATATCAACTGAAGATGATGAATTTGATAAGGTTAATCGATTAGCGGGAGAACTTGAAGAAGTTCTGACGGTAGCTTTGAATGATCTGTCCCGAGCAGCACCCTTGAGTAATGTCCTCAGGACTATGCTGGACAGGATTTCTGATATTAAAAAATTCAGAGATAATCTCAATGGTCATATCAATACTCTCACCAGGAATGTGGAACGTTCTTCTCGTGAGAATGAGGGTTTGTTCAGATTATTTACACAGACTGGGAAAGGAATGATGGAGTATGGAGTGTACCACAATGCTGATTCTGTCCGTACGGTACTCTCTAGCGTGCAACAGGAGTTTTCATCACGTAGAGATTCGCTACGACTTTTACTGGAACAGACGAATCGTCTTCTGTCAGGCATAGCTAAACGGGGTGAAGAATTACGGGTATGGGAAACCGTTGAGCATATTATTCATGAACGGGAACAGCTTGTAAAAAGTGCTGATTTAAAAGCTATACGAATAGACAATTTACGTAATGAATTAGATGACCTGTTGAAGTTGATGAGTGAATTCAGTGATATACTTTCAGACATGGGTGAAGATATAGCCCTTCTCCGGAATAACTACCAGAAAGCTGTAAAAAGCCTGGAGGAAGACAGTCTACGATATTCTTCCCTGATGGGAAAGATGGTTAAGGGATATACTGTGGATAAATTGCCTTATCGGGAATTGAAGAAAGCCTATCACGAAGCAGATGATATGGTGGAAAATGCGGAAGTTGCCCTTAGAAACATGGCACAATCTCGTCAGGACCTTATTGATCATGTCAGTGGCATGAAAGGGCTAAAGAATGATAGTGATAAATTTTCCCGTTTGAAAGATTTAAATGGCAAGTTTAATACTGCCTACAAATCTGGTGAAAAAACTTTAAAGCAATTAGAAGATGGTATTGAGCGACTGCGGGAAGTCATAATTAAGTTTTTTGTCAATACGACTGAGTATTGGGAACTTCTCTATAAAGTTGAGTCTGAGAAGTCTTTTGGGGGAGAAGAAATTGTAGTTGAGAATTATGGCTACCTGTATGATCCCAATGCATTACCGGAAGAGGATTACCATGGCCGGTTTATTTCCACATTCCAGTTAAAGTTGGAGAAGAATCGGGAGCGTGGTAAGCAATTGTGGAATTACTATTTGGTCTTTTCAGGAGAACACGATTTTCCATTGGAGGGATTCATACTACAATCTTCGGATGGGATAACTCTGATAGAGGTGTCCAAGGAAAGTGTTTTTGAAAAGGAAGAGAAGAACAAAAATGACAGAGTAAAGTTCAAGTGGCGGATTCCTCTGCAGCAAACCCAGCTGGATCAAATTATCAAACCAGGGACACTTACATTGCGCATCCATTTACTGACAGTAACTCACAGGGTTAATCTTACCCTTTTCAGGAAAAAGGTATATCGAGATTACTTAATACCAAAGAGAAGAAAACAGATGTGGTCAACCCTTCTAAACAACACTGTCTGACAGTTCAGGACTCAGTCTTCTTCCGCCATATATTCTCGCCAATTCACTTCATTTGTCCGGTAGGCTACTTTTTTCGAGATCTGTTTTTCCACCACTACATGATATTGACCAGTTTGGCCGGGATCCAGTGATGCGTTGCTGATAACCCCCGTAGCAAATCGGACAGTCTTTCCATCCACCATTGCAGAGCCGATGCCCAGGGGATTAGTGGTAGCGTCCCAGAGATAGAAGGTAATCTTTACAAAATCAGCTCGGGTTTTCCCTACGTTCCTGACGGTTCCGATGAACTCCTCACGATCAGAAAACTCAATTAACTGGTAGTCACCTTCGAACTCAACTTGTGGTCCTGGGAAAAATTTTTCGTCATATTGTATAATAAACGCTTTATCTATCACCAGTTTACCAATGGACGTTTGCATGATAATAACATCTAAATTCTCTGCCAGAATGTGTCCCACTACAATGGTACCGTTAGCGAGGGTAATTTTGTGTTTGAGTAGGGGTAGTTTCAGAATATTCAAGACATCTTCATCTAACTTGGGTAACCCTTTTTCAGCAATGTCGTAATAACGGACGACTCCCTTCAAAGAGTCAATCTGAGAACGGAAGAGTTTCATATTGGTACCTACTTCAAAGAAAAGACTGTCGGAAGCTTTCTGTTGGGCTGTCATACTGTCTGCGATTTCAGTGGCGAGGTTGGTAATGTTATCTTTTATGGAAGCATCCACCTGTCTGATTACAGTTCCAATGGAGTCGGCAGTGGTGGAAAGTTCCTCTTTCAGAACATCAAAACCACGTTCTTGATCGGCTTGAGTAGTATCAAGTTTTTCATAAAGATCGGATACTTTGGTTTTTGTCTCTTCAATTTCTCCTTTTATTGTTTTTTCTCTCTCCAGGAAGGAGCTCATCTCCTCCTTGGCAGAGCGATATTGGGCGATAGTTGCTCTTAACTCCTCCAACTCCCGGGTCATTTTTTCCACATCCTCCACTATCTCAAAAAACAGGTCCACAGAGTCGGATTCAACTACAAAGACACTTCCAGTTTCCAGGCTATCAGGTGGTAGAGGCAGAGAAGATTCAATGAACTGTAACTCAGAAACCAGAATACGAGCGTTGGATTCGATGGCACTTTTTTCCTCGGGGTCAAGGTTTTGATCAGCGAGTCCTGCATCCTGAGAAAGGGTGTAAGTAGCAAACTTAGCTTCGACATTGATCCGTCCCTTGGAAATATTGGTATACATCTGTCCATCTACCGGGAGGTATTTGATAAAGGCATCAAGATCGAAAATCAGATCCTTGTAGGTAGTCCCTTCTTGAGTTTTAATTTCTTCAAGGTCTTCTAATTCGGTCTCATCAATAACCTGATCCTCTGCGGCGGCAAAGGTTGCATCTACGCGGCTTTCTGATAGGAAGATCAAAGAAGCCACATGTTCGCGGACACGATTGGCAGTAGGCATGAAATCCAGTTGCTCCTGGGTGGTTTCGCCTGGAATAGCGACCGTTGAAATAGGGACTCCTTCTGTGGGGCGGGATACCGGGGCTTTAGGACCACAACTCCAGAAAATGAATATAAGTAAAATCAGGTGAAGAAACTTCTGGGACCTCATTGTTTATCCTGTGGTTCTTCTTCCAGCGCTTTCTCCTGGGCTACGAGAGCTGCTTCCTTAATTTCATTCTTGTACTCTTCAGCGACACCTAAAGTTTGGGCCAATTCGATGATGTAAGGATAATAGATATAGCTTTCCGGATCTTCCAGCATGGGTAGGACTTTCTTGAATATTTCCGGATCCCTGAAATTGCCGAGATTCCTGATAGCCTTAATGCGTAAATCACGGGGTACATTGTCTGCTAAGGCAATCTCTGCCAGGGTAGGTTTAATAGTGGGATCATCGAATTTGCCTAACGCATCCAAGAGGGTGTTCAGTAGGGAATAGTAAGAGGCCTGACCTTGGTTATAAGTTTCCAACAGGGCGAGGATCAAACGCTCTTCCTTAACCCCCCTCATGGTATGGAGAGCAAAGTCCCGTAATTGTGTTTCCGTGGAAGGATCGGTGAGCATTTCGACGAACATAGCTACGACCTGAGGATCATCTTTGCGACTGGCGAGAATCTCCAGAGCCCGGTTTCGTGTTTTTACGTCGAGAGTTTCATCTTTCGAGAGAAAGATCAGGATGGGAACAACCTCATCTTCATCCATTTCCGCCAGAGTTTTCGCTACCATGGTGGCGGTGTTGTAATAGCTTGCCCGACTGCGTTCATAAATATCTATCAGCACCAACACTTGATCCTCAGTACTCACATTGGCGAGACTTTTAAACACCGTAGACTGCAGGTCTCTGAGTTTATTATCAATGCTGAAGATGGACTCTGTAAGGGCTTCAGAGGCGATGGGGTCTTTTTCGAATTGGCCCAATACATCAATACTGGCTACCATCAGATCAAGCTCAAGCGCTTCGGCTTCACTGACATATTCAGCCAGGGAATGAAGTGCCAAAGGATGTCGACTTTCAGCCATGGCACGTACTGAGGAAACTCGCACATCCAAAGGTTGATTTTCGTCTTGGTAAGTGGCAATCAGTTCCTCCAGAGCAGAAATATCTCCTTTTATATATCTCAACCTCAGTTCTTCCACTCCGGCTAGGGTTTGTTCACCTGTGGATTTTTTACCAAATAGTCCTTTAATCATGGAGCAGGATGAAAGGGAAAGTGAGAAAATTATGGATAATGCCAAAAGTGTAACTGTTCTCGTATGGAATCCAGGTGAACTCAAGTGACGTTTACCTCCAGTAATTCAAAGTGAGTTCTTCCCCGTCGAAGAGGGCAAAGGTATTGTATCTAATCCAGTCGCCAAGGACAATTAATTTTCCATCAGAAAGTTTTACCTCTTTAGCCTGATGATAGTGCCCCATAACTACATAATCAGCTCCATTCAGGCAGATATTAGCGGCAAATTCAGTTAGTTCACCCATAACGGTATCATTATATTCATCACTATGGGTATAATGCCGGCTTCTACGGGAAATCCAGCGGGCGATAGTATAACCTATATCTGGATGAATCCAGCGGTAGAGGGATACAAAAAGTGGATTGCGGATAACAGCTCGGAAAATTCGATAGCCTCTTTCCCAGGATAAAATACCATCACCATGTGTTATCAGTATCTGTTTGCCATCGACTTCAACATAAGTCTCTTTCTCAAAGACTTGATCAAATAATCGATGATTGATGAACTCACTGGTCCAGTAATCGTGATTACCTAATACGTAATTTAGAGTTACGCCCCTTCGTTTAGCCTCCTGTAGAACACTGAGTATCTCAAAGTAAGCTTTTGGTATGACATATTTGTATTCAAACCAAAAGTCAAAGAAATCGCCTACGATAAAGAGTGTACCACCTTGCTCGGCAACGTGATCAATGAAATTGATCAGATTATCACGTTTACTCAATTCTGATTCTGCTGCTGCTAGCCTCAGATGTACGTCTGATACAAAAAAGAGTGGAAGATCCATTGTCTGAAAACTTACCGATGGTGATTCCATCACGCAAACAAAAATGTCTATTTAATTTAAAGGCTTTGTTACGATTAAAAAGAGTACTCAGTAATGTATGGTAAAAATCTTTGCAGAGATAATGGAATGGTTATCAAAATTACTTACAGGAAAAGAGAGTTAGGTAAATGTAAAATCATATCATCTGTACAACATTATATGCTGTCTATCTTTAGATATTAATATCAAGTGATAAAATTATTTAACTTTCAAAAAAAGGATTAGTCAGAATACGGGTGCCCATTTGTTTTCCACAAGAATCTTATTTAATTTGTCAGCACGATGACAAATTTAATCTGGTTATGGAACCAATATTCTCACCTCACATAAGAGAGATATGAGAAGATTATTACTGATATCAGTTTTAGCATTACTGGTGTTTAATGCTCCTCTTGTTGGGCAGAGTTTTGGCAAGAATAAGGTTCAATACCGGACTTTTGACTGGTCATACATTCAATCTGCCCATTTCGATCTTTATTTTTACGACCAAAATTTATCCTTGGCAGAATTTGCCTTAGAGATAGCTGAGCAAGCCTATGAACAGATTGCCCGTTATATTAACTGGGATCTGCGTAAGAGGATCTCGATTATTATTTACAGTTCTCACAACGATTTTCAGCAGACCAATATCACTTATGAGTATATGCCAGAGGGAGTGGGAGGAGTTACAGAACTTTTTAAGAATCGTATTGTGATTCCGTTTGAAGGGTCATATGAACAGTTTCGCCACGTCATTCATCATGAACTGGTTCATGGTATGATCAACGATATGATTTATGGGGGATCAGCACAAAGTCTGATTGCTAACCGCATCCAGATTCGCATTCCCCTCTGGATGAATGAAGGTCTTGCTGAATATCTTTCCCTGAAGTGGGATACACAGGCTGATATGATTATGAGGGATGTGGCTATAAATGATAAGATTCCGGATATTCGTGAGCTTGAATATTATATGGTGTATAAGGGAGGTCAATCAGTCTGGAAATTTATTGCAGATACTTATGGATGGCAGAAGATTGGAGAAATCTGGGGACGTGCTAAACAGAAACAAAATGTAGAGGAAGCCTTCGAGTACTCTGTGGGACTTGACTATGAAGATCTATCCAAGCGCTGGAAAAAATATCTTAAAAGAGAATATTGGCCTGATGTTGCCGGTCGGGAAGATCTGGAGGATTATGCTCATCTACTGACCGATCATGAGGAACTCGAAAATTACTTTAATATTTCTCCAGCCATTTCTCCTGACGGAGGCCGGATTGCAATTTTAACTGACCGTAGCGGTTACGCTGATGTCTATCTGATTTCTGCAGAAGATGGAAAAGTACTGAAGAAACTGGTAAAAGGAAATCGTACTCCGGATTTCGAGGAATTGAAGTGGCTACAGCCCGGTTTGTCTTGGTCACCAGATGGTAAAAAAATCGTTTTTGCTGCAAAATCTGGGAAATCTGATGCCCTTTATATTATTGATGTAAATAGCGGTAAAAAGCAAAAGTTGACTTTTGATTTGGAAGGGATTTTTACAGCAGCCTGGAGTCCAGATGGAGAAAAGATAGCTTTCATTGGAAACAAGACAAATGCCAGTGATATTTACATTTACAATCTGAAAGATAAATCCCTTAAGAATCTTACCAACGATATATTTTCTGATAGTGAACCGTCATGGAGTCCGGATGGTACTAAAATTGCTTTTATTTCTGATCGCCCACTTATTCATGAACCACCTGAATTTAAAATGATTGTTCATGATTACCGTCAGACAGATATTTATCTTTACGATCTATTGAGTAAAGAGATTAAGCGAGTAACACAAACACCAGATAACGAAAATTACCCTGCCTGGTCTCATACAACCAATACTTTAGCCTACACATCTGATCGCAATGGCGTCTGGAATCTCTATCTCCATGATTTTGAGACAGGGGATTCCCGGGCTATCAGTAATGTATTGACAGGGATTTTTCAACTCAGTTGGTCAACTGATGACCAAAATCTTATATTTTCTGGCTATACCGATATTGGTTGGGATATCTATTCTTTGAGTAATCCTCTGGATATGGAACCCGTTGAGGTTAAGGCTTCCAATTTTGTATTAAAGGGAGAGGAAACAGAAGAGTCTGAGATAGAATCGTCTCACAAACATGAGAGACGTAAGCGTCGTGGTCCTGAGGAATCTGATTTTTCTCGGTGGATTTTTGCTTCAGAGTATTCCCAATATAACGATGAAGTAGATACTACTTCAAAGCCAGGAGAACAGCCGTTATCCATAAGTGACTATAAAGTGGAGGACGGTAGTTACCGGATTCATCCCTACAAAACACGATTTACCCTTGATCTGGTCAACGGGCAGGCGAGTTTCAGCAATGTCTTTGGATATATAGGAACTACTCTTTTCGCTTTTAGCGATATTTTAGGAGATCATCGCATTTTTTTAGGTACAGAAATGGTTATCAGCCCTGAAAATAGCGACTATTTCTTCCAGTACGATTACCTTCGTCAACGAACTGACTACTCAATGTCTTTTTTCCATACGGCGAATTTTTTTGGTAACCAGTACGAGTTTCTCAGGCTTAGACATTATGCCCTTGATTTCTCCTTGGCCCGACCATTCAGTCGATTTCAGCGATTAGAAGTGGGTATCAGTACACACACTATTAATCACCGACTCTACTATTTAAGTGGTTATGATGAGTATGACATAGAGGAGGAAATGAGTCTCAGAGCCCTGACCTATCGCTTGAACTGGGTTTATGACAATTCGGTATGGGGGTTCACGGGTCCTGGTGATGGCTTTCGAGCCAACCTGCAGTATTTTCAAAGTTTAAATGCCTATGGTGATAAGATGGACTTTAAAACAGTGCTTTTGGATGCTCGTCGCTATTTCCGAGTTTCTCGGCTTTACACTTTCGCTTTCCGGCTGATGACGGGGCAAAGTTTTGGATCAGATGCCCAGAAATTCTTTTTGGGTGGTGTGGATAATTGGATTTTGGGAGTAGGAGAAACAAACGGTACTCGGGATGGAACTTCACGATTTAACCCCGATGAAAATTTATTTGATAGTGGTCGGGATGATTATCTAAAAAATCTATATTTCTCAATTTTCGCCCTACCGGTCAGGGGAACACGTTATTTGGAGCGATCAGGAACAAAGCTCTTCCTGACAAATTTCGAATTCCGGTTTCCCTTCGTGAATTATCTGGCTTTAGGGTTTCCTCTAAAACTCATTTTTGGTAACATCCGTGGAGTAATGTTTGTAGATGCTGGTGCCTCTTGGGATGGTAATCCACATCTTTCCTCGGTAAACCCCAACACGGGTCGGAAGGAGTTTGATGACCTGATTATGGACTATGGTATCGGGTTGAGGATCAATTTGGGTTATTTTATCCTGCGTTTGGATACTGCCTGGGATTATAAGATGCGTGGTTCTTCACGGCCTCAGTACTATCTCTCCTTAGGGACGGATCTATAATATCTGTTTCTTCCAATTCGGATAGGATTTATTTCGAAGAATACCTTTCAGTTGTCAAGTAGCATGATACGCTTTCTTCTAATTTTTATTGGATTTCCCCTGTTTCTTCTCCCGGCAGAAATTGACACATTAAGCGTGTTCAGCATGGCAATGGATAAAGATATTCCTGTGGTAGTTGCCCTGCCTGATAATTTTCAATCAGCAACTGAACTTTTCCCTGTAGTGTATCTTCTCCATGGTTACAGCGGCGACTACTTGAACTGGATCAATCATACGGATTTAGGCAAAATGGCTGACCAATATGGTTTTGTCATCGTTTGCCCAGATGGAGGATACAACAGCTGGTACCTTGATAGTCCAGTTGATAAGGAAAGTCAGTACGAAACTTTTGTAGCTGTAGAACTTGTTCAGTGGATAGATTCTAATTATCACACTATCAGTGGGAAACAGGGAAGAGCTATCACCGGACTCAGCATGGGGGGTCACGGAGCGCTTTACCTGGCGCTACGTCACTCGGAAAACTATATTGCTGCTGGAAGCATGAGTGGGGTTCTTGATCTATCTCAAGCGGGAACGAAGTATCAGATTCTGGAAAAGTTAGGAGCTAAAAGAGACGATTGGGAAATGTTGGCAAGTCATTCAGTTATTTACCTCTTAGACGAACTTGAGAATAGCTCTCTGGCAATTTTGATCGATTGTGGTGTTGATGACCGTTTTATAAATAGTAACCGCCAGGCTCACACTTTAATGCTGGAGAAAGGAATTGAACACGACTACTTTGAACGTCCTGGGGGACATTCGTGGGACTACTGGGTCAATGTTCTGGAGTATCACTTGCTATTTTTCAAAAAACAGTTAGAGAGAGGTTGATAGGGTTAATATGATCGTAGCTTAAATGAAAATAAGCTAGGAGGTAGCAACTGCTTCATTCAATACCTTAAACTCATTATTCATATTAGAAACTAAAGGAGAATGAGTATCTATTACCACCAGAACCAAAGCGGGGATTGACTATGTTATTATAAATTGATCCAAAAGAGTAAGAGAAACCTACAGAAGCGAAGTAAGAGAACTGGGTTTCTAATTCTGCCCTTTTGAGGAGGACGTCTTCGATAGAATAATCCCCTAAAGGGATGGACAACTGATTGTGTACCATTGCACTGGAGCCGAACAGGTTGAGTGACAGCCCTTTTACCAATCTCAAGGATAGCATGGTATTCAGGCTCAAGATGTTCTTGGAAAAGTCGTGAAAATAATGGTTTCCTTCTATGGAGATATTTACAGTCCCCCAAGGTTTTACAGTTTCCAAGGAAAGTGATAATCCTTCATCCCAAAGGGTTTCCTCAGTTTTTAAATAGATGGTTTCTTCAAGGTATTTGTACTGACTTATTCCAACCGCATAAATCAGCCTGAGTTGGCGTCGGGTAGACTCAGAATAGGGATAAAAGTTATACTCAAATTTAGGTGTAAGTGATAGCGCCAGGTCGGTATTATTAACTGATGAAATCCAACCTTCACTCCATATTCCTATAGAAGTATGATCTGTCAGTGATTTTATGATTGAAATACTAAACCTTCTACCTTTAGATGTACTTAAATACTTTTCGCCACCATATTCATAAGCATCTTCGTTATAGTTACCGTTGAAAGAAATTAGGAGCTTCCATTCTTCAGTAATGTGGTTGGCACTGATGGTACCATACAGTGAAAGGGATTGGTATGATTTTTGAGCATTAAAAAAGCTGTTTCCGCGCAGATTAAAGACCCAATTATGCCATTTATCAACCGGCTGGGAGATAGCTTCAGTTTCCTGCAACACTTGGACATCTATCTTATCAGCTAAAGGAGTTGTGAGCAGGTATTGTACCAGTCCAATCCTAAGTATTCTTACTCTCTCCTGGCGCATCTTGTCTGCAGTATCCTCTGGACCAGTCATAAATCTGAGGGTATCATTTTGTCCTATGAATTGCTCACGTCCGATGAAGGTTAGTGTGAACTCGCTACCCCCAGAGCCAGTTCTCTGAATTGTTTGGAAAATGTGGATGTCGGCATCTTGCCGGTCCCGTACGTAAACAACATAGGGAATCTCTTGCCGGACGAAATCCATATCACACCTACCACACTCCAGGAAGATGTTCAACGATGTTTTCACCGGTTCTGTTGCAGAAAGAGCTCCTATTATCAAAATCGGTAATCCTAACAAATGTGCAAGCCATTTATTCAACATAATTCTTCTCCTCTAATGTGACTAAAAGATCAGTTAAATCATTCATAGGAAACCATGTAGATTTCCAGATTTATTAATTCATACTGTGGATTCTACTCGGATAAAAAACAGGTTCAACCTAGTTGTTCTTAAGTAGTATTACTATACTTGTTTATCCAAAAGAGAAATTAGTATAAATCGGTATGAGTAGATCGTCTTTTTCTGATCTATTTTAAATTCACTTGATTTTCCTCAAAGCTGTGGTCAACTTCATTTCCCGCGATGATGGCGCAATCCAGGTCAAAGATCACGTTCCTCTGTTCTGAATGCGGTAACGATTTCCCCAAGTGGCACGGGAAATGCCCTGCTTGTGGAGAGTGGGGAACGGTGAAGGAATACTCTATTCCCACCAACAGTAAGCGATCCCACATAGTAACAAGAAGGAGTATTCCTCTGCAGGAAGTGTTGTATGGGGAGAAAATGGAACGAACTTCTACAAGGTTACGGGAAGTGGACCGAGTATTAGGAGGGGGCTTGCTCCCCGGTTCCGTGGTTTTACTGGGAGGAAATCCTGGTATCGGGAAGTCTACGTTGGCTCTCCAGTTGGTAGCAGGGTTAAGACAGCATGTCCTCTATGTTTCAGCTGAAGAGAGTGAAGATCAGATAGCCCTCCGGGCTCGCCGTCTGCAGATTGATGAGGATACACTAACACTTACAGGTGAAAACCGATGGGAGGGAATTGAAGAACAGCTGGCATTAGTAAAGCCCTTATATTTTATTATCGACTCTATTCAGACTATCTACTCGGAGACGAGTAGTAGTCTACCGGGATCAGTTGGACAGATTCGGGAATGTGGACAGAAAATCCTGGAGTATTGTAAAAAGTCAAAAGTATCCTCTATCGTAGTTGGTCATGTGACCAAAGATGGCATCATTGCTGGACCCCGTATGCTGGAGCATATAGTGGATACGGTACTCTATCTGGAAGGTGATCGCCAGCATGATTACCGAATTCTTCGCTCGGTAAAAAATCGTTTTGGTCCTACCAGTGAGGTGGGAGTATTTGAGATGACCGAAAAGGGGTTAGTGGAAGTGGATAATCCCTCCAAGTTATTTCTGGCGGAGCGTCAATCTGATGTAGCTGGTTCGGCTATAGTGTCGTTTATGGAAGGGAGCCGTCCTATCCTTGTGGAAGTCCAGGCACTCACTTCTAATGCCAACTTTGGAACACCCCAGCGGAATGTGACGGGATTTAGTATCCGACGATTGGCTATGCTATTGGCTGTGTTAGAGAAACGGCTCGGCTTCCCGGTGAGCACCAAGGATGTCTTTGTTAACTTTGTGGGTGGTTTGAGAGTAGATGAACCTGCTGCCGACCTTGCTGTAATTGCTGCCATCGCTTCGAGCTTGGGTAACAATTCTTTGCCAGTTGATGCTGTATTGGTTGGTGAGGTAGGCCTGGGGGGTGAACTGCGAGGAGTTTCTCAATTGGAACGACGGATTGAAGAAGCTAAACAGTTAGGTTTTAAAACTATCGTGGCACCCATAACAAGTGTGAAAAAAATCAAGGGGAAATCCACTGACGTCAGGTTGAAAGGAGTTAAAACAGTGCGGGAAGCTTTTGATTTTTTATTTTGATTTTGCTCTTTATGGGTAGTATGAGGATTCCACTTTATGAATTTTTCTATCACGGCGCAGGATAAAGTTACCTCTGCTCGTTGTGGAGTTTTATCCACTGACAGGGGTGATATTGCGACTCCAGTTTTTATGCCTATTGGTACTTACGGTGCCGTGAAGACTTTGACGCCGTTGGAATTGGAAACAGCGGGAGCGTCTATCATTCTCAGCAATACCTATCATCTCTACCTCCGTCCTGGAGTGGAAATAATCCATCAGGCGGGCGGGCTACACTCTTTCATGGCGTGGAAGAAACCCATTCTCACAGACAGTGGGGGCTTTCAGGTCTTTAGTCTGGCCAAGTTGCGGAAAATTACGGATGATGGTGTCGTTTTCAAGTCTGCCTTGGATGGCAGTGAGCACCAGTTGACCCCAGAAAAATCGATGGAAATACAGAGAAAATTGGGGAGTGATATTATCATGGCTTTTGATGAATGTCCTCCTGGTAATGCGGACAGGGCTGTTGTAGTAACGGCTGTGAGACGTACCTTAAAATGGGCTCGCCAATGTGTAAAATATTTGTCGAATCATTCTCCTCTATACCAGAAGACAAGTACATTCTTCCCGATTGTCCAAGGTAGTATCTATCCTGATTTGCGTCGCCAAAGTGCCGAAGAGGTGATTCCATCGGCGGAAACGGGAATAGCTATTGGTGGACTGGCTGTTGGTGAAGAAAAGTCGTCCATGATTGAGATTATGGATCTGATGGACGAGTTACTTCCGGGGGAGAAGGTTCGGTATCTCATGGGTGTCGGTAAACCAGTAGATATTGTCAAGGCTGTGGCAGCGGGGATGGATATGTTTGATTGTGTGATTCCTACCCGAAATGCCCGTAACGGTCAGCTCTTTACCTGGAAAGGTACTCTGAATATCATGAATAGTCGTTATAGGTACGATTTTTCCCCATTAGATAATTCCTGTCCCTGTTATGCTTGTCGGACTTACTCGAGAGCATATCTCCGACATCTATTCAAGATGAATGAGATCCTCGCGTTGCGGATGGCCTCGCTGCACAACGTTACCTTTTACCTGTCCCTCATGGAGCAAATCCGGGCTGAGATTAAAGCAGGAACTTTCGCGGTTTGGACACGGGAATTTCTTACATCAATGGAGGAGAGATATGGCTGAAGTCGTAGTTACTCATGTTGACAGTTATGTTTTTCGCTGGGACGGAAATCGTCCAGTTTATCTACTGCTGCGACGTCCACCGGAAAAGCAATTTGGACATCTCTGGCAAGGGGTAGCAGGTCAGATCAAGGAGCAAGAAACTGCTGTAGAGTCGGTGGTGAGAGAATTAAAAGAAGAGACTGGGTTCAAGCCAGAGCGACTGTTTACCGTGGATTATGTCAGTTCTTTCTATCAGAGCCATAACGATCGGATGCATCTCATCCCAGTTTTCGGAATTGAGGTCGTAACAGAGAAGGTGAAAATATCAGCAGAACATATTACTTACCGGTGGTGCAGCTTTGAGACAGCCCTTGAACTTCTGAGCTGGCGACAGCAACAGGAAGCATTAAGTGTGATGCACAAAATGATCATCAGTAATGATGAGCGGATGAAGTGGTCAGAGATAAAGTGGTAACAATCAGCTTTTAATAAAAAAAATGACTTCATTTACATCAGTTGTTATTTTATAGCCCACTCTTTTAGTATGTAACCATCCGCCCTGGAAAGCCATATCTGTTTCTGACTCATTTCCCTCGTAGCGTTGCATCACGGTATGTCCACGAATGGCAAGCTCTCCTTTTTCTCTCTCTTTTACAGGTGAGGATTTGTCATTAAGTATGTTGACTTCTGTGGTTTGGAGTTCAACCCCGATGGGCATTGCTGCCTTTTCATCGAATAGAGTTTGATAATCTGAATCTTTCAGATTAACCGGCAGGAGTGTGGCAAAGGAAGAGCATTCTGCAGAGTGAAATCCTGTAATCATTTTACATCCCATTTGATTGATAACCTGCTGTGCCAGCTCTGAGGACAACCCTGTCACAAGTGTAATGAACTGTAACCTCTCAGGAATTTCAGTGTTACTGAAAGCGATATATTCTAAAAGTTTACTCAGGAGTGAAGGAGTTGTCAGCATCCACCGTGAATTTGTCTCTCTAATCATCTGGATCATCTGTTCAGGATCAGGAGTACATAGAGCCAGAGATGCTCCGACGTAGGCTGTAGTTAGTAAACCGGCAACATATCCTAAACTTTCACCAATAGACAATGGACATATGACGATATCATCGCAAGTAAGGTTTAAATGGAGGGAGTTGGCGAGACCGCTGGAAAGGACATTGTTATGGGATAGAGTGATAACTCGGTTGACTTGCTCGGTGAAAATGATAGCGTCATCGGACAGTTTTGACTTTTGTCCAAGTTCATACTCTGTGGACTGTTGAGCTATAAGATCAAGGAAACCTGAAGAAGGGAATGGATCAGATAGGGCATAAAGTTCCTTGGATGATACTCCTTTTTCGGGGACTAAAATGGCGCCCTCTAACCAGAGCCCCCAGTATTTAACAACTGTTTCCAGGTCGTTGCGAGTATTTAATCTGATTCGCTGGCCAAAAGTAGTTTCTTTGAGTCGTAGATAGTTGGCAGCCTGTTTAGCCAGGTCATGTAGCTCAGCATAGGATGCTGAATGTAATGAATGATCCTCCAGCCACCAGATGATGGGTCGCTCATCATGAAGGAGAATTTGGGATTCCAACATAGAGCGTGTACTGGGATATAATACCATGGATTCTTCTGAGGGGAGACCCTGAACAGAACGAGCCGTTTCTGCATCACTCAATTCATCTTGCCAGGAGAGGTGCATATTTCAGTGAAAAGGTTTATCTGGAGATCTTGCGGACAACTTCGAAGGTATCCCTTATGCGTACATAGGCATTACCAGCGAGGCGCCCGACAGGTTTCAGTTTATCAAGTTTGATATGACCATCATCTATCACCTCGTCGTCTATGTGGAAAAGTACTACTGTCCCTATGACTATAAATCCACTCCCGGCAGTGCCATCACCGATTTCAACGATTTGATTCAGTTGACATTCAAAATTAATTAGGGATTCCTTTACTCGAGGTGGGGTTACAATATTACTGGATACTGGAGTGAGTCCGGAGACATCGAATTCATCCACTTCAGGGTCGAAGTCAGTAGAGCAAGCCACCATTTGTTCCGTGTAATTTTCAGATACGATATTAACTACAAATTCCTCTGTATTCCGGATATTATTAAGAGTATCCTTAGTTTCGCCACTATACCCCCGTCGTGAAGGAGCAAACATGATTGTTGGTGGATTAGAGCAGACACCGTTGAAGTAAGAGAAGGGTGCCAGATTACGGATCCCATCCAGGGAAAGGGTGCTGACAAAGGCGATGGGTCGCGGAATAATGGAACCGATCATTAGCTTGTGAATATCCTGGAAGCGGTGTTCTTTGGGATCGACAATCATCAATTACTTTAGATTATAACCATGAGAACGGATAATCTGGATCATCTATGGATTTACAGTCTTGAGTCATCTGCAGGGGCTGAAAAGTATCAATCATGATAGCCAGTTCTGTTGTTTCTTTAGCGCCAATAGAATCCTCTGTCTTTCCTGGTTGTGGTCCATGAGGTAGCCCCATGGGGTGATAAGTAATAGACCCTTCCTCAATTCCCTTACGGCTCATGAAATGACCCTTCACATAATAGAGAATTTCATCTGAATCTACGTTGCTATGAGCATAGGGTGCTGGTATAGCTTCTGGATGATAATCGAACAGGCGAGGTACAAATGAACAGATAACCACGCCTGGAGCCTGGAAAGTCTGATGTACTGGGGGTGGTTGATGTATCTTTCCTGTAATAGGTTCAAAATCGTTAATATTGAAAATCCACGGGAAATAGTAACCGTCCCAGCCGACCACATCAAAAGGGTGGTGTTTGTAGAGATAACTTTGAATGCCATCGGTTAATTTAACGTCTATCCGGAACTCTCCTTCATCATCAACAGGTTCGTTAAAAACGGGAGTACGAATATCCCTTTCACAAAAAGGAGCGTGTTCCAGTAATTGTCCATGTTCATTCCGATAGCGGTGAGGCGTCTTGACCAGACCAGACGTTTCCATCGCTAGAATTTTACATGGCTCTGAAATCTCCATCTGCCAGATAACACCCCGAGGAATTACAATGTAATCCCCGTTGTGGAAATCTAAATAACCAAGGTTTGATTTGAGAGTGCCATTGCCACTGTGGACAAACAACACTTCATCATGGTTGCCATTACGATAAAAATCCTTCATGGAAAGGGAAACATGAATTTTGGACAGTACGACGTCACGATTGAAAAAGAGGGGCGTTTTAGCGGAGATGAAATCGCCCTTAGATGGGGTTTGAGCCGTACGGAGGTGGTGATGATGATGTTGTTTTTCCCACGGTTTTAACGGTAGTGGAAGGAAATCGCCTACAGTGACTATTTCAGTCGGCATATGGATGTGATAAAGATTAGAATAAATATCGGAAAATCCCTGTCGACTGACTAATTCCTCTCGGTAGAGAGACCCATCATTTTTACTGAACCTGGTGTGACGTTTCGGAGGGACTGCTCCTTGTTTTAAGTAAAATGGCATGAGTATCCCTAAACTACCTTATTTTCCAGAACGCCCAACCGCTCCACTTCCATTCGTACTACATCTCCTTTCTTGATCCACCCACCAGTATTTTCAGGTCTCAATTCCAGGATACAACCGGTACCTACCGTTCCCGAGCCGATGTAATCTCCAGCCTGAACGGCAGAATTACGACTGGCTCTTTCGATCATGGCAGGGAAAGAGTGGTAGAGATCGTTAGCATTACCATCAGAAACGAGTTTATGGTTCACATGACACGTCATGCGCAGGTTCAGTTTTCCTTTGTTATCCCAGGCATCCTCTAATTCATCAGCAGTTACTAGATAAGGTCCAAAGCTACTTCCAAAATCTTTTCCTTTGGCTGGGCCAAGATTTAGTTGCATCTCTTCCCGTTGAAAGTCTCTGGCGGACCAATCGTTTAGAATAGTGTAACCGGCGATAAATGACTCCGCATCATGGGCTGAAATGTCACTGCCACCAGTAGCGATAATAGCGGCAAATTCCAGTTCAAAGTCCAATTCAGTGCTGCCAGAAGGATAGCGCACTTCATCTCTATGGCCGTAGAGGATTATATGATTAGAAAAGTAGAAAATGGGAATTTTATACCACAAGGGATTCATGTCAAGCCCCCGCAATTTGCGGGCTGCCTTAACGTGCTGCTCGAAAGCGTAGAAATCTCTAAATGAGGGTGGATCTGGTACAGGTGGATAAAAGTAAACATCTTTTTCTTCCCTTGAGACAGGCATACCCCCAGCAGTAAGATGGTGTACATCTACTTCCTTCAGAGTATCCGCAAGTTGGTGGAGACGATTATACTCTGTTGTCCAGGTTCTGAGGATACCTTTCATTGTGGTGGGAATTTTCAAATAGTCATTTTTATTACGGTCTTCTTTTATCCACATCGCTGCCCGCACGACATCTATCACCAGATTTCCCCTGAGAAATCCTACTCTAGGTGCCTGGTTGGACTGAATGGAATAAGATAAAAGTTTCAAGAGTAATTCTCCCTAAAGATTACCTCTTTTCTCCTGTTCTCGTTCGATGGATTCAAATAACGCTTTAAAGTTACCCTTGCCAAAGCTGCGGGCCCCTTTGCGCTGAATGATTTCATAAAATAGTGTGGGCCGATCTTGAACCGGTTGGGTAAACAATTGTAAGAGATATCCTTTATCATCCCTATCCACCAGGATTCCCAGTTTGGCCAGTACTTCAAGGTCTTCATCTATTTCACCTACTCGATCAGGAACTTCTTCATAGTACTCCTGGGGGACAGAGATGAATTCCACCCCACGGGATTTTAGATTTTCCACAGTAGTAATGATGTCTTTTGTATACATGGCCACATGTTGAACACCAGCAGTTTTATAGTAATCAATGAACTCTTGAATCTGAGATTTTTTAAGTCCTACAGCAGGCTCGTTAATCGGCATTTTGATTCGTTCGGTTTCGTCAGCAACGACGATGGATTTCAATGCTGTATATTCTGTGGAGACATCCTTGTCATCAACGGTCCAGATTCGGTGGAAACCAAGGATTTTTTCATACCACTCCACAATTGGAGTCATACAATCGGTCTCCTGGTTACCGACAATATGATCGATGTGTGTAAGACCTACAGGAGTTCCCCATACAGGGATATCAAGATCTATCATTTCAGGAAGGAAGGTACCGTGATAATTTTCCCTTTCTACAAAGCTGTGAATAGTATCGCCATAAGTTTTAATTGATGCGAGGGTTACTTTACCGTTATCATCCTCCAAAGTCTTGGGAGCATAAGCCGGTTCCGCACCCCTTTCCAGGGAAACTTCATAGGCAGCCGTGGCGTTGTCGACTTGGAAGGCAACGTCCTTAACACCATCACCATGTAATTTGACATGTTCACTTATAGGTGTATTATCTTCCAGGGGAGAAGACAGAACAAATGTAATCTTATTCTGTTTCAGCACATGAGTAGCCTTATCTCTTGATCCTGTTTCCAATCCACCATATGCTACTGGCTGGAATCCAAAGACTGATCGGTAGTATTGACTGGCCTGCTTGGCGTTGGAAACATAAAAGGTCACGTGATCAAAACCCTTTATGATAAATTCTGTCATTAATTCCTCCCTTAATTGAATATTTACAAAACCGTAGTCAAAGCATCAATGCATTTCTGATTTTCATCATGAGTACCTATTGAAATTCGAATACATTTTGGCCATCCAAATGATTTCAGGTGTCGTAAAATGATTCCCTGGTCTAAAACTCTCTGTGTGATACGGCTGGTTTTAATTTCTGAATCCAGGATAATCGTCACAAAGTTTGTTGCTGATTGGAGATAAGTGATGCCCAACTTGTCGAGAGCTGCATAAAGAAAAAGCAATTCGTCTTTCACCAACTGGATGGTTTTTTGCAAGTGGTTGTTATCATCCAAGGCAGCCATGGCTGCTATCTGCGCCACGGAGGAAGGTTCAAACGGTACTTTTACTTTCATAAGATTGGAGATGAGGGCTTCATGGGCGAAACCATAACCAATACGAAGACCGGCTAAACCGTATGCTTTGGAGAAAGTCCGTAGAGTAATCACATTATCATAACGATAGTACATGGAATCCGGGTAGTCATTTAATTGATGAGCAAACTCAAAGTAGGCTTCATCCATGATAACCAGCACTCTAAAGGGGACTTTCTCCATAAAATTGTCAAATTCTTCTACAGTGAAGTAGGTCCCCATTGGATTATCAGGATTAGCCAGATAGATGACCTTGGTATATTCATTAATATGTTCGGCCATGCTATTCAGGTCATAGCGATGATTCCTCATGGGTACCCAGTGAATACGACGGCCACTGGCCCTTGCCAGTACAGTGAAGCCAATGAAAGAACCCGCTGCTGTAATGATTTCATCTTCGGGTAGGAGGAATGTTCGCATGATGGTTCCCATAATTCCCTCTGACCCGGCACCTAAAATCACGTTATTCAGTTTTACATTAAATCGCTTAGCTAACTTGCTACGAAGTAGACTACCGTTGGCGTCAGGGTAGCGGTGTACTTTTGAAAGAGCTTTTTCCAACGCCTGGATGGCAAGAGGGGAAGGACCCAGAGGATTCTCATTGGAAGCGAGCTTACATACTTTGACCAAACCCAACTCATTTTGTACTTCGTGTATTGGTTTCCCCGGTTTATACGGAGCCAGTTCCTTGATTTTTTTCGGTACCAAAGGCATGACAGAATTTAGGTTAGCTGTTCAGCTTAGGCACTGTTTTGTTAAGTGAAGTACTTTTTATATAGAAGTTGAAGCGTGGTTGTGATGTCTTTATCTCGTAAAAGATAACGCCACCTATCTGGGGGAGATGGTATAATTTCAGCCCTGGAGATGTCAGGAGGGTCATCTCTGGTTTCTCCAGAAAATAACACTGTTACAGTTCCCCAATGGTAATCATATTTTAAATCCTGGTATGCCTCCAGTAGACGAGTCACACGCTGTTGAGAATAAACATCATCCAGAAGTAAAAAGCGATTTTTCCCCACATCTACTAATTCCGGGACAAGTTCAGCAGGTCTGGTTTCAGGTGGGAAATGAATAAGTATCTGTTTTTCCAGATGAGCCAGAGAAACGGGTTTAACTCTTTCTTTACGAGGTTCGTGGAAGATAAAAGTCCCCAGATCTTGAGAAAAGGTGCTGCGCAAACGGAGGGGAATTTTCATCTCCTGTGATACCTTGATAGCTTTGGGGTGCAATATTGTACTACCCTCTTCTGCCATAGCTAATAATTGAGTGGAATTAATATCCTTCAGGAAGGGAACTTTAGGGATTTGTCTGGGGTCGCAAATTGCCACACCTTTTACATCGGAAAAAATCTCAACTCTTTGAGCTAAAAGCGCTGACCCTAATACAACCGCGCTGATATCACTTCCTCCTCTCCCTAAGGTGTGAATTTCTCCCTTTAGATCAACTCCCTGGAAACCGGCTACAATGGCTACCAATCCATTATCTAAAGCTTCTTTAATTTTTTCTGGATGGATATCGATTATTTCAGCAGTACCAGGATTGTTATCTGTGATGAGTCCTGCCTGTTGTCCAGTAAAAGCCCGACTCGGAAGGTCCCGCATAGTCAAGAGGTGAGCAAAAAATGCTGCAGAAATAATCTCTCCGCTGCTCATTATTAGATCCAGTTCCCGGGGAGAGACAGGTTCACCAGTGGAACGTAAAAGATTAATAAGGGTGTCGGTGGCATAGGGATCTCCAGCTCTGCCCATGGCGCTTACGACTACTGCGGTTTGAAATCCTTCTTCGATTGTTTGCCGAACGTGTCTAACAGCGGCTTCCTGAGATAATTCATCCTTGAGACTGCTGCCACCGAATTTTAATACGATGGTATCAGGCATGGGAAATCCTGACCAAGTCACGGTTTATTAATTCTTCAGCAATCTGAATGGTATTCAAGGCCGCTCCTTTCCTGAGGTTGTCACTTACACACCATAAGTTAATACCATTTTCAGTAGAATTGTCACGACGGATACGACCCACATATACTGCGTCTTTGCCACTAGCCTTAATGGGCAGGGGGTAAATGTTATTACCGGGATCGTCAGCCAAAACAATACCTGAGCTATTCTCCCAAAGATGTATGACTTCTGATATCTTGAATGACTTTTCGGTTTCAATATTGATGCTTTCACTGTGACCATTTATTACCGGTACGCGGACAGTTGTAGCGGTCACTAGAATATCGGGGTCAAGTATTTTGTGGGTTTCATTGATCATTTTCATTTCTTCCCTGGTGTAGCCATTTTCCTCGAACGTATCAATATGAGGTAGCACATTGAAAGCAATCTGGTACGGATAGATGGAAGAGGATATCACTCGACCAGACGTAAAAGCTCTCACCTGGTCCTTTAATTCTTGAACTGCTGACTGTCCTGACCCACTGACCGCTTGATAAGTACTAACCACAACTCGCTTTATTCTGTAAATATCATGAAGGGGCTTTAGCAAAACTAACATCTGGATAGTGGAGCAGTTGGGGTTAGCGACGATCCCTTTATGATCGTTAAGCGCTTCAGGGTTTACCTCGGGGATAACCAGGGGGTGTTCTGGATTCATTCTGAAGGCCGTACTGTTGTCAATACAGATACATCCATGTTTGATGGCTTCAGGAACTAATTGGAGTGCGGCTGAAGCCCCGGCACTGAATAAAGCAATATCAACTTCATCGAAAGCTATTGCTTGAGCTGAAGTAATTTTTTTTTGACGTCCTCGCCACGAAATGACTTGACCTTCGTTAGCAGAAATATCCATAAGCATCAGATCCTCGATAGGCAGCGTACTTTCTTCCAGCAGTTTGCACATGATTGTGCCCACATTGCCCAGGGCACCTACGACTGCAAATCTGTACTTCTTCATTTCTTACCTCCCCAAACTTTCTTAAAATTGCCCCACTATAGGGAATCTTACAGACCTTCAACATACCGGTTGCGTTCAACAATTTAGCGAAATGCACTACTAAATCTAAAGCCATCATCTTGCTACAAGGAGAAAATAAAGCCAATCTAATATTCATGCAGGTTATGCGTCATGATACATAGTAATATACTTGGTACCGTAGGACAGACACCTATAGTACGTTTCCACCGGGTCGGCAGTGAACTTGATTGTCAGTTATTTGGCAAATGCGAATTCATGAATCCTGGGGGATCAGTAAAAGACCGCATTGCCGTAAGAATGATTGAAGAAGCAGAAGAATCAGGGAGAATTAAACCTGGAGATACCCTTATCGAACCAACCTCAGGAAATACGGGTATTGGCCTGGCTTTAGCTGCTGCAGTAAAAGGGTATCGGATGATCATCACCATGCCTGAGAAGATGAGCAGGGAAAAACAGGTAGTCCTGGAAGCATTGGGAGCTGAAATTGTCAGAACTCCTACTGAGGCGCCCTGGGATTCTCCTGAAAGTCATATTGGTGTGGCAAAAAAACTCAATGAAGAGATTCCAGATTCTCATATTCTTGATCAATACAGCAATCCAGCTAATCCGGATACTCACTATCATAATACCGCTGGTGAGATCCTTGCAGAGATGGGAGAAAATTTAAGCATGGTAGTTATGGGTGCTGGTACAGGAGGAACCATCAGCGGTGTTGCCAGAAGATTGAAAGAAGAGTTGCCGGCATTGACGATTGTTGGTGTAGATCCTTACGGCTCAATTCTTGGAGGTGGTAATGAAGTTTTTCCTTACCATGTTGAAGGGATTGGTTATGATTTTTTCCCAGACGTTCTCGATAATTCGCTGGTGGATGAATATGTGAAAGTGAATGATAAAGATTCCTTCCAGATGGCCAGAGAGGTGATTCGGGAAGAAGGTTTGCTTATTGGTGGATCATCTGGATCAGCAGTATGGGCTGCTTTACAAGTTGCTCCTCGACTGGGGAAAGGGGAACGGTGTCTGGTGATTCTACCAGATTCTATCCGTAACTACCTGACAAAGTTTGTTGATGATGAGTGGATGAAAGAGCAAGGTTTTCTGGATTGAACCACGAAGATTCTGCGTTAAGATGCAATTGAAAAATGTTCAAGATTTGGATTAAA
>JBHHUM010000068.1:0-11554 GCA_046861645.1 Fidelibacterota bacterium
GTTCAGACGTCTTTTAATCATGCCCATCCTATTAATCTTAAGAATCAAGGTTCAGACAGTTTTCGATCATTATCCTCATAACTTAATCCTAAAGGAGTAAGCTACTACAAATTCACTATGAATCTTGGCAAAAACTGCGTCAACCGCAATATAAAAAACCCCAGCGAACCGGGGTTTTTTCTCTGATATTTAACCATATGTTTTACTCAAGAACGTTTATATTCTTCTCTGCACACATCTCCTTCAACTGCTCAGGCCAAACGGTGACGCTCACTTCACCCAGGTGAGCCTTTTTCAGGAGGAGCATGTAGGTCCGAGACTGACCTATACCCCCTCCGATACTCAGTGGAATCTCGTCGTTCAGGATCGCCTGATGGTACGGCAGTTCCAGGAAGTCCAGCTGACCTGACATCTCAAGTTGAGTCCGAAGAGTATCCTTATTTACGCGGATGCCCATGGAAGTGAGTTCGTGACGGCGTTTCGTCACGTGGTTCCACACCAGAATATCTCCGTTCAGACCGTGATACGTCTTGCCGTCCGCTGATGTAGTTTCCGTCACCCAATCGTCGTAGTCTGCTGCCCGCATCTCGTGAGGATAACCATCAGCCAGTGGATAGCCTATACCGTAAATGAAGATTGCGGGATAATCCTGGATGATTTTAGTCTCTCTTGCCTTCCGGGGTAGATCGGGATAGCGCTCCAGAATTTCCTCTGCATGGAGGAAAACGAGCTCATCAGGCAGACTCGGGTATTGGGGATCCTTGAGTTGCGGGAACAGCTCCTGCGCATGCAGTTCAGCGCCCTTCAGCACTTTCCAGATCTTTTTGACAATATCGGTTAGAAAATCAAGATTTCGATCTTCAGCCTTAATGACTCTCTCCCAGTCCCACTGGTCCACATAGGAGCTGTGATCGTGATCGAGAAAGTAATCCTTGCGAACTGCCCGCATGTCTGTGTTAATCCCTTCTCCCGGTTGGCAGTCAAACTGCTTTAGCGCCCACCGCTTCCACTTGGTAGCCGCCTGAACTACCTGAGCGTTGATAGGCTTTTCCAATCCCAAACCGCAAGGAAATTCTACCGGCGTACGTGAACCATCCCGGTCAAGATAGTCATTCATACCACTTTCCTTATCGACAATTAGCGGTACTGTTACCATCATAAGATTCAGTTCCTTACAAAGATTTTCTTCGATGTAGCTTTTGACAGTAAATAAAGCCTCCTGTGTTTCCCGAGGACTGAGTAAAGAGGTATAGTTATCTGGAAGTATTTTTTCGAGGTCATCATAGTTTCCAATACCCGGACCGGCCAGATCGGCTTGCTTATCCGTATTGGTCATTTGATATCTCCTTAAAATGTGTAGTTTCGATATCCTGTAAACAGGAGTTATGAAGATTATTTTGTTCGAAATAAATGAACTAAAGAACGCAGGTTAAATTATCGCTGTTGTCTGAAATGGACAATCTCAAAAAAATCAGACAAGAGATACACATCTGTCCTAAACGTTTGATAGAAATGTTTAAAAAGCCCTGCCATTAATACAACGGTAGAGCTAATCTTTCTTGATTAAACTCCTGACGGAGTTATGCGGGGGAGGTGTAACCTTTTTCTATAGACATCTGACTCCTATGGAGTCTCAAAAAACAATGTTTAGTACTATGGAGGCAGAAAATACAAATGTTCATAACTCCGAAGGAGTTATATGTCTATAATACACGAAATGCAAAAAACCCAACTCCGCTGGGAGTTCAACATTTCGGTGGGAAAAACCATATTCAACACCAACGAAATCAACTAAACTAACAGGAAGATTAGAACCAAATCTGTCAGGTAACCTTTCACGCTTGCGGGAGCCTTGTTCCAGACAGATTGCCGGTTCTATAGTTGCGTTCATTGTCTGAACCATGATTCATGGGATTAACGAGATGACCTTGATTTAATCAAGTAATCATGCAAATCAGGCAAATCAAGGTTCAGACATTTTTTCATTCAACCTCCACTGATCAGTGACCCTTTCAGGATTCACTGACGGTTATTACGGTTATCTCAACATGATGTGTGTTTTTACTCACTGATCGCAGCTATCCTCTCGAGCACAGGCGGATGACTGTAGTTGATAAAAACGTTCAATGGATGAGGTGTAAGATTCCCGAGATTGGCTACAGACAGTTTTTTCAAGCCAGTAATCATCGGTTCTGTTGAACCTGTTGTTTCAACGGCAAAAGCATCTGCTGCATATTCATTTTTGCGAGAAATAATGTTTATTAAAATTGATATGACCAAACTGATTGGTGAATAGAGAATCCCAAAAAATATCAAACTGCCGTAAACTGATACATTTTCCATTTTAAAAGCGTCAAAAAGACTTTGATTGTTTATAAAAAAAGAGAGCAGGAAAAACAAAATACCCATCTGAATAATAGACATTATTGTCCCCATCAAAACATGTTTTTTCTTGAAATGACCGACTTCGTGTGCAAGTACTGCAACAAGTTCTTCGATGGAATGTTTTTCAATAAGAGTGTCATAAAGAGCTATTCTTTTTGCTTTTCCAAATCCGCTGAAATATGCATTTGATTTTGTAGAACGCTTTGATCCATCCATCACATAAAGACCCGTGAGAGGGAATTTGACCTTCTTTGTATATTTCTCAATTGCAGTCTTTAGTTCACCTTCGTCAAGCGGTGTAAATTTGTTAAACATGGGTGCAATTAGAGTTGTGTAAATCGGCGGCATGACAAAAATGAAAAGAGAAACAGTTCCCCAGGCATAAAGCCAACCGAGAGCGCCGGTCTTCTCGAAAAAGTAGAGAATTCCACCGAGTAAAATACCACCGATGATAATTGTCAGAAAATAACTTTTGATTTTATCCATTACAAAAGTCATCGGTTTCATTTTGTTGAAACCAAATCTTTCTTCAATCACGAAAGTCGAGTAAAGAGTGAATGGAATAGAAATGATGTCGTAAGCAAAATAGACTATTCCGAAGAATGCAAGTCCTGAATAAATAGATTGAAGCTCAAATCCTTGCACAACCTCATCCACAAAGTTGAACCCGCCCAAGAGGATAAAAGCCAAGATGAGCAAAAGATCAAAACTACTCGAAAAAAAAGTGAATTTAGTATTGGTCTTCGTGTACTCTTGGGATTTTCTGTACTTATCCTCGTCGTAAAACCCTTTGAATTCAACCGGCAAATTCGTATCAAGAGCCTTCAAATTGAGATATCGAGCTAAATTGTTCAGAATGAAAACCCCTATTAAAGAAAATAGTATAATTACAAGGTAGATATTCAAGTTATCTCCACGAAATTAAGTCAATTCAGCTTCTTATTAGAGAGTAAACCGACATATATACCCAACATGCCCGCAAGGAACAAGAAACTCATCTTTTACATTACCTAAGCTATCATGCAAAACTTTTGCCATACCTGTTCTACAAAAAGTCCTCGAACTCCAAATATAGATTTCCAGCTATATGTAGCTCCGAGAGAAATATAATCATAATCAGTACCGGGATAAGCTCCTACCCGAAATTAATTACCATCAGCTTCTCTTCCGTCATACTCTCCATAGCGTAGCGGATGCCTTCCCGGGTGTTGCCGGACTCCTTCACACCTCCATAGGGCATGTGATCTATCCGCCATGTGGGAACCTCATTGACCATCAGCCCGCCAACACGGATGTTCTTATAGGCGTGCCGGATTCGGTTGACATCCTGAGTGAAGACACCTGCCTGCAGGCCGTAATCCGAATTGTCTACCTGACGTACAGCGTCTTCAAAATCACTATACCGAACGATGGTGACTACCGGCGCGAAAATCTCCTGGCAGTTGACCTTCATTTCAGGAGCTGTATTAGTGAGGATTGTTGGCTGAAGCATAGTACCATCACGTTCACCGCCCGTCAGAATTTTAGCTCCCGCAGCCACTGCTTCGTCAATCCACTCCTTGGCGCGAATGGCTTCGCTTTCGGCAATCATTGGACCGATGTCGGTCTCCTCGCTCAGTGGATCACCCACCACAAACGCCTCCACCTTTTCCACAAACTGCTGAGTGAAATCATCCGCAACATCGTCGTGAACAAATATCCTCTGGACCGAGATACAGCTCTGTCCAGCATAGAGGAATCCGGCGTTAGCGCAGGCAGCTATGGCGTAATCGAGATTGGCATCCGAGTGGATGATGACACCGGCATTACCGCCTAATTCGAGACAGACCGGGATCTTGAATGCTCGTTTCTTGAGGTCCCAGCCTACTGCTCCAGAACCGGTAAATGATAATAGCTTTACCCTTGGGTCCTCCACCATGGGCGACGCCACATCTGTGGAGCATGGCAGTACATTCACGGTACCCGCAGGGAGATCAGAACTCATTACCGCTTTGCCCAGGAGCAGCGAAGAAAGAGGTGTCTGCGTAGCGGGTCGCTGGACACAAGTATTCTTCGAGGCGATGGCTGGAGCGATCTTATGAGCAACGAGGTTCAGGGGAAAGTTGAACGGTGTAATAGCTGAGATAACACCCAAAGGAAAACGTTCCACCAATGCAAAGCGGTTCTCACCCCACGGCTTCTGATCAACCGGGAAAGTCTCGCCATAGAGTCTCATCGATTCACCCGCAGCCGTCTCGAAGGTGTGTACAGCTCGATCAACTTCAACCCGTGCAGTCCGGATGGGCTTCCCCGCTTCCTTCGCCAGCGCCTGAGCGAATGTCTCGGCGTTTTCCTGAATGAAATCACGTATCTTCAATAAGGCATCAGAAACTGCGTGAGAGGGCATGTCTTTGGTCGTTTCAAATGCTTTCGATGAAGCCGCTAGCGCTGCTTCCATCTGTGCTCCCGAGGCATGGGACACCTCTGCTACCAGTTCACTATCGAAGGGAGAGCGGACTTCTACTACACGGTCTTCGCCCTCAACCCACTGACCGTTGATTAGAATCTTATTAACTGACATGGTTCAATTCCCTCGTCATTTCAACACCACCATCTTCCTCGTAATTACTAAGTTGTTGGTAGAAAGTTGACACAGATAGACTCCACTGCTCACTTCACTTGCATCCCATACCACCTCATGTTTACCACTAACCAGTTGACCACTCACCATTTCCTCAACTACCCTTCCGAGAACATCGTACACCGCAAGTTGCACATCTGCATCTTCTGGCAGGTCAAACCGAATGGTGGTGACGGGGTTGAACGGATTCGGATAATTCTGGTAGAGCTGGAAATCGTCTGCAATTGCCACTGGCTTTTCCACTGTTACACTATCAGAACTCATATCAAAATCCCAGATGCCCCGGCCGTAAGTGCCGAACCGGGCAGTATTGATTTCTTGAATGTAATCCACCGTCCAGTAAACCTGGTCGGGTGTGTTGATTCCAGACAGATCCTCCCACGACTGCTGTTGCTTTACAAACACGTACGGTCCGACCTCAGTAGCGGCAAACAACTGACTCTCGTCCTCGTTGCCAGTGATCTCAAAGACCAGCGTATTGGGCAGACCGTTATCGAATTCTGTAAATGTGGCGCCGTGGTTCGTGCTTTTGTATACGGGAGGATTGGAATAGCCGCTTCCGCCGATGATCACATGACCCAATTGAGTCTTGGAAGGATATATGGTCGAACCATAGAAGTAATGTGACTCCGGACCTGTAAATCCTTCCGAAAGTTGCCAACTACTTCCATCATCTGAACTGTTGAAAAAGTGTCCTCCGGTAGTGAGCACATACCGGTATGAAGGATCGATAGGTGAAAACGCCATGGCTGAGATACGCTCACCTTCCTCCTGTGTAAAATCGTATGGTAATTCCGAATAGGTTATAACTCCCGGAGTCGCTGTAAGCTCTATCATATGTGCTCCGCCATCCTCACCCCCGCCACCGAGGTATGCCCTGGCTGCATTGTATGGGTCTGCCATCAAGGGTGGAAGCCAAAGATAGTTTGAACCAGGAAAATCGAGCATCTGACCCCAATCGTCAGTTTCAGGATGAGCATAGTACATCGTAAAACCAGGATAGTTGGTCCAGAGGGTTTGCCCGTAATCTCCAGATACAATGTGCCCATAATCACCGCTGATGGTTTGCTCAAACTCCAAAATTCCATCTGCAGGATTTAAACTCCTCTGAAATCCCTGATCTTGGCTACCGGCATAAAGGTGGTATGGTACGTCTCGGCGGGTGTAAGTGGAATAATACTGACTGACCCCTAAGCCATAGAGAGAAAGATTTTCAACACTTCCAACTGTATCATAGGATACATATAGACCCCCATCCGTAGCAATAAAAGCAACCTCATCCGTTGGACCGGTCAGGAAAAAACGTACTTCAGGTATATCAGCATGGAGCATGTACTCCGGGTTATCGTAGTATTCCCACCAGTAATTCACTCTCTGCCATGTATCAGCATTATCGACGCTCCGGAACAGATCCACGCCACCTATGAAGACGATATCCGAATTGGTATTGGAGCAGTTGAAGCTGGTCCTGAAAAATGCAAACTCCGGCTGTAGTCCCTTGTCCACCCAGGTACGACCGCCATCCGAGGAGAAGTAGATATTCTCATCAATCCGGGAGAAGAGGAAAATGGAGCGGTGCTGCACCCCGCCGATTAGCAGATTATCGCCTGCGCCTGCAGGTGTGAAGCTGGAGTACAGGCTGAGATTGTCATTTTCGTCAATGATGTATAGATCACCATCGTTCATCAAGTAAAGGTCGCCTGATCCGTACCGAGGTGTCCAAATATCGAACTCGTCATAATCCTGCATCACATCAAACCCGATGTCAGCGTTGAACTCCATGATCTTGGCAAAGGTCTCTCCCCTGTCAACTGACTTGTAAAGTACACCAACCGGATTCCAATTCACATAATCCCACTCCGTTGCCAGAACATAAATTGTTTGCTGCTCATCATTCTTGACTACAGTTCGTACCGCCCAGCCCCAATCGTGAACATAATCAAGTCCAACGGCTTCATTCAGGGTCAATCCATCATTGTCTGTATAATGAAATGATCCCTTGGCGCTAATCAGCAGCCGACGAGTATCATCGAAATCTATCAGCCGCAGCATGTGAATACCTGGAATGCGAAGATAATCGGTCAGGGATGTCCATTCGTTCCCGGAAAGTGCTCCCTTCCAGATGTTCCCGCCAGAGGATGCACAGTAGATGAGTTCATTCTCAAAGTCAATCTCTGCTGTATGGATTCGCCCGGAGAGATTATTGCTTCCGCGTTCCCGCCAGACACCTTCTACCGAACCGCCAGCTGTTTTCCGGCTCGAATAATACGGAACCAGCAAACCGGCATCCAACAGCTCCTTACGCCAGCGGATGACATCATCAGCTTTCTCCCTCCGGGTCTGACGATCCATCTCTTCCCAGTCGTCATCCGGATGAGATTTGTGCATCTCTTCGATCCACTCTTCCCGCCTTTTTTTAAACTCCTGGCGGTTTTCTCTTCTCTTGATATACTCTGTTGGTTGTGGGAATTGAGTGAGTACTGTTTCGGAAGTAGGGAATTCCAATCGGACACTTTGATCGGGCTGGAAAATGAATACTATAAACAATACACAAAGTACCGTAAAAATCAGCCCGAGAAACCTGTTTCTCATCCTTTCTCTCCAGTGATGGGCATCTTTAGACACTGGAATGTAGGACTTGGAACTAAAGAAATCAACGAACCAATCTTATACCAAATTCTGATATCGATCTATTCATCTTCCTCCGTTCACCCTGCCCGCTCCAGATGAATGAGGGCCATGCCTATATTGCATTACCTGTCTGCATCCCGACGGATCGGGATTACGACAGACCCTCCTTCATTGCATTACGGTGGGCAGGCACGGGCAAGACCACCTGACAGGTGTTGGTTCTGCCGCCTTAGGAAAAGTGAGGACAAACGTCACAGCGGAGCAAAGGAAAAGGATTATTCACTGTTTGAGTCCCGACACTTGTGTCGGGTGAGTTTGAATAATCCCCTGAGCAGAGCTGGGACGCCTCACTTTTTCTACAGCCTGCCCGCCATTATTTTGGAGGGTCTTTGCGCCAAAGAAAATGGTGAGAGATTATTACTAAAGTCACTTATCTCAGATAAATCCCAATATTATCTCGAGATGTTTTAGTATCAACATGTTTGAACTTGTTCCTCAAAACACCCTTGTCACATCAATGAAAGTACTTTCGATTATAAAATGAATATATTTGTCAACTAGATGCAAAAGTTGCAGTTTGTTGTGTTGTTACCAAGCTTTAAAGATTGAAATTAGGAAGAGAGATATTTCGGATTGAAGTTTTCCTGGTTGCTCCCGGCTCTCGGCTTTCTCAGTCCTATACTGGCTATGCTTTTGCCTAAGCTTTGGCTTTTATTCTCTATCAGATTTCGTGTTTTACTCTCGACCCATTCGGGTTAATATTCCCGCTAGCCCGAGTTTCTCACTAGTGACCGCTTCAAGATGGTGGAGATATTTGTCCACTGGATCCTTTGGATAACTACAAGGCTAGCGAAAAAAAATACATGGAGAAGTACTGTGAACAGTACGTTGAGTACATTTTTCGAGCAGAATGAAGTAGTTGTAAACATATCCGCCATCGTAGTAGGTTTCTTGTGAGAAATGCGGGCTAAAGTGGGACAAGTCTAATGAATGCGTGGAGTTTAAACCTGAATCTGCAGGATGTTATCCTCGATTTCATGTATCTCAGTTCCTTCCTGATAGTAGGGACACTCCTCCGTCGTTATGTCCGTTTCTTTCAACGATTCCTGATTCCAAACAATCTCATTGGTGGGTTCGCAGCCTTACTCATTGGCTCACAGGGATTCGGCTGGATTGACCTTCCTTCTGAAAGACTTGGAGTCTACGTCTATCACTTCCTGGCACTGACATTCATCGCTCTGGGACTGCGTCAGGAAAAAACCTACTGGGGAAAGGGTCCCTTAAGTAAAAGTATAGCCTCACTTACTTCCTACCTGATTCAGGGTATTATTGGTCTACTGGTAGCCTTTGCTCTCATGTACACAATTGCACCTGACATTTTCATCGGTATCGGATTGATTTTGCCTCTCGGGTTTGGTATGGGACCTGGTCTCGCCTATACTATGGGGAGCAGCTGGGAACAGTGGGGATTCGACAATGGCGGTCTGGTTGGTCTGACGATTGCTGCTATCGGATACCTTTACGCTTTCTTTGCCGGAATGGCACTCATCAACTGGGGTATTCGTACGAGAAAAAGCAAATTGATAACCAGCATAGATCAAATCACCGTGGATGTCCGTACTGGCGTGTACCGGTCAATTGATGATCACCCTATTGCAGGGCGTTTACCTCTTTCCACCGGTGCGGTGGAATCTCTATCATTCCATCTGGGAGTCATCGGTTTTGTCTACTTGCTGACCTATCTTTTCACTAAAGGATTTACATCGTGGCTCGATCAGTCAGGACTGCACGATTTTGTCGCCACTGTCTGGGCATTTCACTTTGTGTTTGGACTGCTGATAGCTTTGGTTGTGAGAAAAGTACTGGATATGACAGGACGCTCCCGTATCATTGACCGTGGATTAATGAGTCGCAGTATGGGCGCCTTCTTAGACTATCTGGTTGTAGGTGCTGTGGCAGCCATCAGTCTGACTGTTGTGCTGGATTACTGGCAGCCTATTCTGATCATGACTCTCCTGGCAGGACCTGCTACATTGGGAATGCTCTATTGGGTCTGCTGGCGGGCATTCGACGATTACCACTTCGAACGCTTTATAGAACTTTTCGGTGAGATGACAGGAACAATCAACTCCGGCCTTGTATTACTCAGGGTCACCGATCCAGAGTTTGAAACCCCAGTTGCTGAAGATGCAGTCTACGGTGGTGGTATCACACTTTTCTTGGGGATTCCACTCCTTATAGCGCTGAATGTACCTTTTGCTTTCTATAAAAACTCTCTCGAGGGATACTGGGTCACTCTGGGGATTATGGTGGGATACTGGATTCTACTCTGGATTTTCTGGCGTGGAATCGGGTTCTTATCATTTAGGAAAAAGAATTAGTCAAACTTCAATTAGATTGATTCCGGTGGTACTATTTCCAGCTCTTCCGGCCGAGATAGACGTTCGATAACACTGCGGGCGATTTTCGATATCTGGTTGCCATCCACTACTCTGTGATCGAATGTACCAGACAATGGTAGAATAGAACGAATTACAATCTCTCCGTCCCTGACAACTGGTTTTTCTTCAATCTTTCCCATGGCTACCACAGCTGGCAGTTTCGCAGCTGGAAAAAGTGCTACGAATCCAGTTGAAAGTCCGTGAGTACCGATGTTTGTTACAAAGATAGACCCGAATGACCGGTCGGAGAGACCAAGTGATTTCAACTGAATTCCCAGTCCGTTAACTGTTCCTCTGATCAAACGAAAGACCCATCGACGGAACGGCCACGGAATCTTGGCCAAAAGATATTTGCTGCTCATGGTCTTCCCTTCTTCTCCCTGTCGCTGTATCTCAGCTTTCGTCCGGATTTCCTCACCGATCTCCTGGAGTGTCTTCATATCTGCATTACGCACAACCATGGAGGCCATCTCCTGTCCATCTTTGATATTTACCGCTACAGCTACGTCTACGTAGTCTCGGGGAACAACTTTCCCACGCCGTACAAAACCGTTTACTTCCGGTGCGTCGAGAGCGAGAGCCCTGGCCACTGCAGCTACTACAACATGTGTAATCGTCAGGTTAATCCCTACTGCTCTCTTTTCACGGATGTAGCGTTCTGTGTTAGTTACGTCCACTTCCATTGTCCCAAATACTTTTCCATCGGAAGGAGCCGTATAGATAGCCGTGGTCATACGGCGCCAGGGTGTGTCGAATCTGTCTTTCATGATATATGTTGGAATGAACTAAGCTTCTGCAAAGTTACACGTAGAGAGTGCTATGTCAAAGGGTTCTTGTCATAGCAATTTGATTCTGCTGATGTGTATTTCCAACTGCTGAAAAACTACTTCGGTATAAAAAGTGATCTAATTGCTTCGGGAAACCTTCTTGCCCAATCTGCTTCAAAGTGCTTTGCATTTTTATCATGAACCCACACATAGTCACGGTCAGCTTGAAAGCCTTTTTGCTGTAATTCCTTCAGCATCTCATCTATCCCCGGCTGCAGTTCACTGTCAATGGCATCACCTCCATTATCAATATAGAAAAACAGTGATTCTTTCGGTTGCTCAGATGCACGTACTCTCTTAACGTAGTCAACCACAATCTTTCCCTTATCGTTTTGGTATTTAAACGCCGAAGACATGCAAATCGCTTTTGAAAACAGAGTGGGGTATTCCCAAGCAATCATAAAAGCAGAGATTCCTCCTAACGACGAGCCACCAACAAAGGTATAGCTGCGAAATGGGTTGGTTCGATACGTCTTATCTATGTATGGTTTGAGCTTCTCTATAATGAACTTCATATATGCTGATCCCTTTCTTCCGGGCACGTATTCTCTTCCCCGAGCAGCACCGCAGGAGAATACGAACCACTAACAGTCTTGAACGGTTTAACCAGGAAATCAAACGACGAACAAGCGTTCTTCGTATCTTTCCTA
>JBHHUM010000158.1:0-2772 GCA_046861645.1 Fidelibacterota bacterium
AACTGATTGACTAACTCATACATACTACCGCGTGAAATCTTATGCGCAGCATCCTGTGGATAAAAGCGAGTTTTATCCCTTGGCTCTCCAAAGGGTGCAGCCTCCTGCGGAGATCCTGCGGAAAAGCGTCCAAAACCCTCAGCAAAATTATGAGCTATGGGATTTGCAGACCTACGCATGTCGGATATAAATCCAAATCTTTCGTCAGATGGATAATTCTTAGTAGTTTTGTAAATCCTTACTAAAAATTCGAATGATTGTTGCCAAACTGGCATTTTTGTGAAGTCTTCATAGCCCATCTATCTTTTCCTTTAGTAGTGCTTACTGTATGGTTTTCCTTCGCCTGCGCCTATGCCTTAGTCTGAGTATTAATAATTATTCATTACCCTTTGTCTTTGTGGTTAGTCATCTTATCTTGTCGTCTCGCTTCCGATGGCTAACAGGTAATTCTCCGCTATAGTACCACCAATGACGTGCTCCTCAAATATTCTGGTTATTTTGTGCTCTGTAAGTTCAGCATACTTGGCTGGAGGTTTTCCTGCGGTCTGAATGGTCAACATGGGTTCTCGACTGCAAAGTCCTGCACACCCGGAAGTAAGTAGCAATACATCTTTAGTATTGTGCTCTTTCATAAGTGTATTAACTCGTTCAAGAATTTTATCGGCTCCAGCGGCAATCCCACAGGTTCCCATATGGATGATGATTTTTGTCCGTGGTCCATCTTTACTTAAACTCCGTTCTGCCAGTCGTCTATGTCTAATTGCAGCTAACTTTTCTGGGGTCATCTTAGACATTCAAGATCCTTAGGTTTTGGTGATAGCTTCGAAATTACAAGCCTCGAAACAGGCTCCACACTTGATGCAGAGGGATGGATCGATGGCATGAACCTGTTTTTTCTCCCCGGTGATAGCCTCTTCAGGACAAACTTTCTTGCAGGCCAGACAACCGGTACAAAGCTCATCGATGACGTGGTAGGTGATCAACTCTCGACAGACTCCCGCCGGGCATCTTTTCTCTTCGATATGGGCGATATATTCATCCCTGAAGTAGCGTAAGGTGGTGAGTACCGGGTTAGGTGCCGTCTGTCCTAAGCCACAGAGGGATGCATCTTTCACTACTGGTGCCAGCTCATCTAAAAGCTCTAATTGTTGAGTGGTACCATTCCCTTCTACTATGTCGGTAAGCATGTTGTGCATCTGAAAAATACCTTCCCGGCAGGGGGTACACTTACCGCAGGATTCTTCCATGAGGAAATGGAGGAAATACCGGGCTACGTCAACCATGCAGGAAGTTTCATCCATTACGATAAGTCCACCGGAGCCCATGATGGCCCCAGCTTTAGTAAGCTCTTCATAGTCCACGGGGAGATCGATAAGCTTTTCAGGAATGCAACCCCCTGACGGTCCTCCTGACTGTACAGCCTTGAATTTTTTCCCGTCGGGGATTCCACCCCCAATGTCGAAAATTATGGTGCGTAGTGATGTGCCCATGGGGACTTCCACCAGGCCAGTATTGTTTACTTTACCTACGAGTGAGAAGACCTTTGTCCCTTTGGACTTCTCCGTCCCTACGCTGGCGTACCAATCGCCACCCCGTCGAATGATAAGGGGAATGTTAGCCAGTGTTTCCACATTATTGATGGTTGTCGGTTTACCCCAAAGACCTTTTAATGCTGGAAAGGGGGGACGTGGTCGTGGCCGTCCAGGGAAGCCTTCTACGGAGGAGATGAGGGCTGTCTCCTCACCGCAGACAAAAGCACCACCACCACGAACATAGGTTACCTGTAAACTGTGGTCGCTACCCATGATATTCTCGCCCAACAACCCATATTCCTCGGCTTTGCGGATGGCAAGATCGAGTCGTTTGATAGCTAAAGGGTACTCATCCCGGATGTAGATGATTCCCTGGTGGGCGCCTATGGCTTTCGAAGCAATGACCATGCCTTCCAGTACAGCATGGGGATCGGCTTCCAATACACTGCGGTCCATAAAAGCACCAGGATCACCCTCATCAGCGTTGCAGATCAGGAATTTCTCTTCACCTGGGGCATCATGACAGAATTGCCACTTAATACCGGCAGGAAAACCAGCACCACCTCGACCACGAATTTGCGAAGCTTTTACTTCGTCGATAATGTCTTGAGGAGTCATTTCCAACATCGCCTTGCTTAAACCCACGTAACCCTCCAAAGCTATGTAATCGTCAATATTCTCGGGATCAATGAGTCCTCGTCGGTAGAGAACCGCTAACCGCTGGTGCTTAAAGAAATCTACTTCTCGGAGATGGGGATAACCGTTAACAGCTTCCTCAGGTATCTCATCTATTAGTTGTCGTGCCCGGTGTCCTCTAACTACGTGTTGTTCCACAAGATATCCTGCCATTTCAGGACTGACATGCTGATAGATCAATCCCTCTGGTTCCACTGCCACAGTGGGCCCCTGATCGCAAAGACCACTACATTGCCGGTCCGTTACCACCACCCACTTGGATAAACCTCGCCTGTCGATTTCAATTCCCAGGGCTTGACGCACCTGATAGGCGCGATTAGTGATGCAGTGGGTCCCTTTGCAGACTTCCAAACGGAATTGAGCAGTTTTTGTCGTCCTGCTCTGAAATTTCTCTGGTGTAGATGTTTTCATTAATAATCGAGAGTATTCAGTGACACTCCTGTAGGGGGACAGGAAGTACTGTGGTAGAACCTCGGGGAATAATGAGGTTCAGCAGGACAGGACGTCGCCCCGCCTACAGGGAGTGCCATCAAATAGATAGATT